>DATBDM010000233.1:0-13150 GCA_036269915.1 Solirubrobacteraceae bacterium
AAGGACTTCTCACGCGCGCTCGGGCGCGCGATCCACCGGCCGGCGTTCGCGCCCGTCCCGGGGCTTGCGGTCAAGGCGCTCTACGGGGACATGGCCGAGATCGTCACCGGAGGGCAGCGAGCGATCCCGCGGCGACCGCTCGAGCTCGGCTACCGCTTCCAGCACCCCGACCTCGACGAAGCGCTGCGCAGCGCGGTCGCCTGACGCGCGCCCCGCGCGGTGGTACCGTCGCGGCCGTGGGGTCGCGGGCGCCATCGGATCGCTACCAGCCGTTGCCCGGGCTGCTCGAGATCCCGAGCTTCCTGCTCGCGAAGCTGAGCCCGCGAGGCCGGCGGATCGCCGCCGTCGCCGGCGTGCTGCTCGCGGCCGCGATCGCCGTCGGGCTGGTGCTCGGCGTGCCGGCGATCATCGACGCCAAGCACCGCTCCGCGCTGGCCGACGCGCGCCGCGACGCGCGGTACCGCGCGTCGCGGATCGGCGAGCTCACGCGCCAGGTCGAGCCGATCTCCGGCCGCGGGCCGGCCGCGCGCGGCCTGACCGCGCCGGCCACGCTGCGGCCGCAGAAGGTGCTGCGCGCCGACCTCGTCGCGGCGATCGCCGCCGACGGCGCACGGCGGGCCCGCACCGGCGAGTTCGTCCACACCCCGACGCGGGTCGAATGCAGCCGGAACCCGGTCTCGATCGGCAAGCCGGATCCCGCGGCGATCCCGGACGCGCGGGCCTCGGTCTACTCGTGCCTGGCCGTCACGACCGACGTGGCGCCGAGTGCGAGCACCAACGGCGGGTCGATCGGCTACCCCTACGCCGCGCTGGTCGACTTCCAGGCCGGGCGCTTCACGTTCTGCCGCGTCTCCGGACGGCCCGGGGAGATGCTGATCGGGCGCGACATCGCAGTGGCCGTGCCGCGCGCCTGCGGCGGTCGCTGACACATCACGCCGCTCCGCGCCATGATGGGAGGCGATGGTCCTGCCCCCAGACCTGAGCCGGCTCGGCGACGAACTGATCGGCGCGGCCGCCCGCTCGCTCGCCGCGCGGCGTCACCGGCGCGCGCTGATCGCGCGCGGCGCCGCGGCCGCGGTGGCCGGCGTGCTCGCCCTCGCGGTGCTCTCCCCCGCGACGCTCGGCCCGGCCCAGCTGGTCCCGCGGCCGCTCGGCGCGACGGCCGCCGCGCCGATCCTCGTCTCCGACACCGTGACCACGAGCTGCGACCAGGGCCGCGGCTCGCCCTTCGGCCTGCCGGCCTGCCGGCACACCGCATCGTCCGAGCCGGCGCCGCAGCCGTCGATCATGCCGCGCCGCCCGGCGGCGGCGCGGATCTAGGCGTCCTTCGCCGCTTCGCCGTGCGAGCCGCGCGAGGACTTCGCGCGGCCGACGGGGCCGAGCGACTTCCACTTCGAGTGCGGCTTGGCCGGCCAGACCAGCCAGATGACCACGCCGACGATGTGCAGGAGCAGCCCGGCGGCGAGGCCCGGCTTCTCGCCGTAGCCCTTCCGCTCGGAGAGGTAGGAGGCGATGATCGCCATCAGCAGCCAGGCATAGAGGAGCCACAGCGCGGTGGCTCCGAGGAGGGCGAAGACGATCATTGTCCCAGGTAGGCCTTCTGCACTTCGGGGTTGGTCCGCAGCGCCGCCGACTCGTCCGCCAGCGACACGGCGCCGGTCTCGAGCACGTAGCCGCGGGTTGACACCTCAAGGGCGAAGTTCGCGTTCTGCTCGACGAGCAGGATCGTCGTCCCCTGCTTGTTGATCTCCGCGATCGTCTCGTAGATGCGCTCGGTGAGCACCGGCGAGATGCCCATCGACGGCTCGTCGAGCAGCAACAGCTTCGGCGAGCCCATCAGCGCGCGGCCGATGGCGAGCATCTGCTGCTCGCCGCCGGACATCGTCCCGGCCTTCTGCGTCTCGCGCTCCTTCAACCGCGGGAAGAGGTCGAAGACGCGGTCGAGGTCCTCGCCGATCTTGGCCTGGTCGCGGCGCAGGTAGGCGCCGAGCTCGAGGTTCTCGCGCACGGTCATGCGCTGGAAGCACTTGCGCCCCTCGGGCGACTGGCAGATCCCGAGCCCCACGATCTCCTGCGGCGCCATGTTGCTGATCTCTTCACCGTCGAAGCGGATCGAGCCGTCGCGCGGCGGGGTGAGCCCCGAGATCGAGCGCAGCGTGGTCGACTTGCCGGCCCCGTTGGAGCCGATCAGCGTCACGCACTCGCCTTCCTGCACCTCCAGGCTGACGCCCTTGAGCGCCTGGATGTTGCCGTAGAAGGTCTTGATGTCGTCGACTTCCAGGAACGCCATCCCTAGCCCTCCACCGTCGCCTGCTTGCCCAGGTAGGCCTCGACGACCCGGGGGTTGCTGCGCACCTCGGCGGGTGCGCCCTCGGCGATCTTCTCGCCGTGGTCGAGCACCGAGATCCGCTCCGAGACGCCCATGATCACCTTCATGTCGTGCTCGATCAGCACGATCGTGATCCCGCGCTCGTCGCGCAGGCGCCGCATGAACTCCGTCAGCTCGCCGGACTCCTGCGGGTTCATGCCCGCCGTCGGCTCGTCGAGCAGCAGGACCCGCGGCGAGGACGCGAGCGCACGGGCGATCTCCACGCGCCGCTGATCGCCGTAGGCGAGGTTGATCGCCAGCTGGTCGTGGGTGCGCGTCCCGAGCCCGACGTACTCGAGCTCCTCCCGAGCCTTCTCGCGCACCGCCTTCTCCTCGCGGCGCACCTTCGGCGTGTGGAAGATCGCTCCGAACAGCCCGGCCGCCATGCGCGAGTTCTGCCCGACCATGACGTTCTCCATCGCGGTCATGGTCGAGAACAGGCGGATGTTCTGGAACGTCCGCGCCATCCCCAGCTTCATGATCACGTCCGGGCGCCCGCCGGTCACGTTGCGCCCCTCGAAGGAGATCTTCCCCAGCGTCGGCTTGTAGAAGCCGGTGAGCATGTTGAAGAACGTCGTCTTGCCGGCGCCGTTGGGGCCGATGATCGAGACGATCGCGCGCTCGGGCACCTCGAACGTGACGTCCGCGACGGCGGTCAGGCCGCCGAACTGCTTGGTGATGTTGCGGGCGTCGAGGACGACCGGCTGCTCCTGGGTCTCGCTCATGCCCGTGCGGTGAGGATCTGGGAGTCCTCGCCGCCCTCCGAGTCGGTCATCTCCATCGCCCTGCGGCGCTCCGGCAGCAGCCCCTGCGGGCGCAGGATCATCATGATCACGAGCAGGAACCCGTAGATCCCGAAGGTGATCTGCGTCATGTCGAAGTTGAGCCCGATCTTCGACGGCAGCGAGTTCAGCACGTCCGGCAGCAGCCAGAAGTTGATGAACGTCAGCGTCCACGCGCCGAGCACCGTGCCCCAGATCGAGCCGAGCCCGCCGAGGATCACCATGCCCAGGATCAGGATCGAGAAGTAGAACTGGAACTGGTCGGCGTTGACCGTCGAGTTGTAGGAGCCCAGGAACGCGCCCGAGATGCCGCCGAACGCGGCGCCGGTGCCGTACGCGAGCAGCTTCGTCTTGACCGACGGCACACCCATGGCGACCGCGGCGACCTCGTCCTCGCGCAGCGCGATCCAGGCGCGGCCGAGCCGCGAGTCGCGCACGCGGAAGTTGACGAACAGCACGATCCCGACGAGGACGAGCGCGACGTAGTACCAGGGACGCTGGTTGAGCTGGGTGAACGGATCCAGCCCGGGTATCGAGATCTTGTCCGTCGGCGTGATGCCCTGGACTCCGGCGGTGAACGTCTGGTCCTTGCCGAAGGCGTTCTCGAAGGGCCCGCCGACGATCGGGATCTTGGCCAGCTTGATGTCGTCGCCGTTGCGGGCGATGCGGCCGATGATCTCGCCGAAGGCCAGCGTCACGATCGCGATGTAGTCGCCGCGCAGGCGCAGCGTCGGCAGGCCGATCAGCATGCCGGCGATCGTGGTGAAGAGCACCGCCGCGACCAGGACCAGGACGAAGTTGAGATGGATGCCGGGTAGGGCGCTGGTGAACGCGTTGACGCCCACGTGGATGCCCTTGGAGTGGTTGACGAAGGCGAAGAAGCCCGAGCCGAGCCAGCCCAGGGTGTAGGCGCCGATCGCGAAGAACGCGACGTAGCCCAGATCCAGCAGGCCGGCGAAGCCGACGATGATGTTGAGCCCGAGCGCCATCACCGTGTAGGCGAGGGCGAGCACGCAGTCGGCGATGAACGCGCTGCCCGGGTCGAACAGGAACGGCAGCAGGATCGCCAGCACCAGCAGGATCGGCGCCGCGGCCTTCTCGGCCCAGGGCGGTGACTGGAAGCCGCGCCGGCTGCGCGAGCGGGCGGGCGAGGTGGCCGCGGTGGAGCTCATCCGGCCTCCCTCGTCTGCTCGCCCAGCAGCCCGGACGGCTTGAAGACCATGATCAGGATCAGGTACAGGAACACGATCGCCGGCGTCCACTCCGGCTTGATCCGGTTGTCGGAGATCTGCTGGATCGTGCCGATGATGATGCCGCCGAGCACGGCGCCGCGGACGTTGCCGATGCCGCCCATGACCGCCGCGGTGAACGCCACGAGGCCGGCCGTGAAGCCCTGGAAGTACCAGATCGTCGTCTGGTACAGCGCGTAGATCAGGCCGGCCGCGCCGGCGAGCATGCCGCCGATCAGGAACGTCAGCGAGATCGTCGTGTCGACGTTGATGCCCATCAGCCGGGCGGCGTCCGGGTCCTGCGCCGTCGCACGCATCGCCTTGCCGAGGCGGCTGCGGGCGATGAAGGCCGTCATGCCGAACAGGAGGGGCACGGTCACGCCGAGGGCGAGCAGGTCGCCGTTGGAGATCGTGACCCCGAAGATGTTGAAGACCTCGTGCTGCGAGTTGATGAGGTCCGGGATGCCCTGCGGCGAGCCGCTCTTCCAGAGCAGGCCGACGTTCTGCAGGATGAACGAGAAGCCGACCGCGGTGATCAGCGGCGCGAGCTTCGGGGCGTTGCGCAACGGCCGGTAGGCGACCCGCTCGATCATCACGTTGAGCAAGCCCGACGCGAACATGCAGACGATCAGCGTCAGCGCGAGGCCGAAGAACAGCCCGGTGGTGCCGGTGGCCGTGGTGAGGCCGATGGTCGCGAAGAAGCTCGCCGCCGTGAACGAGCCGATCATGAAGACCTCGCCGTGGGCGAAGTTGATCAACTCGACGATGCCGTAGACCAGCGTGTAGCCGATGGCCACCAGGGCCCAGATCGCGCCGTTGGAGAGGCCCGCGACGAGGTTCTCGCCCAGGCGCACGAGGCTGCCCGTGACGACGAGGTCGTGGATCGCGAAGCCGACGGGCAACGCGAGCAGCAGGATGATCAGCCCGTACTTGCCCAGGAACTCCCGCAGGCGCTGCCGCGGCACGGCTGCGGTGGCGGGGACGGTTGCGGCTTCCATGTCGAGAGTCGGTGAGGATCGGTCACGCCCGGGGGCCTGCGCGGCCCCCGGGCGGTGACGACGGTCCTGCTAGCCGGCGGGCTTCGCCTTGATGGTCTCGTCGAACTTCAGATCGCCGTTGTCGACGGAGTAGACGCCGTAGTCCGTCAGCGTCGTGTCGCCGTTCTTGTCGATCGAGTACGTCCCGAGCACGCTGGGGCGATCCTTGGTGGCGAAGATCGCCTTCAGGATGTCCTCCTTCGTGCCCGTGTTCGAGCGCTTGATCGCGTCGAGCGCCAGGCTCATCGCCTCGTAGCCGTAGATGGCGTACGGGTCAGGGTTCTTCACGCCGTACTTCTGCGTGAACTCCTTGAAGAACTGCTGGCCCTCGGGCGGGTAGGAGCCCGGATCGAGGGTGGCGACCGTCACCTTGACGCGCGGGTCGAGGCTGGGGGGGATGCCGCCCTGCTTCGGGTTGACGAAGCCGGACTCGGCGACGCCGTCCGGGCCGTACAGCTTCGCGTTGGGCAGCGCCGCGCCGAAGTCCTTGTACTGCTGGACCGCGCCGTTGGCGGTGATGCCCGAGAACACGAAGCAGTCAGCCCCCGCGCCCTTGGCCTTGGAGGCCAGCGAGCGGTAGTTCGCCGCGTTCTTGTCGATCGCGTCGTTGGAGATGATGTTCAGGCCCTGCGACTTCGCCGCGAGCTCGACGTTCTTGGCGAGGCCCGCGCCGTAGACCTCCTTGTCGTTGGTCATCGCGACCTTCGTGCACCCGTCCTGCTTCATCAGCGTGGCGAGTGCGGCGCCCTGGATCGTGTCCTTCGGGACGATGCGGGCGTAGGTCCGCGTCTGCGCCGGGTAGTACTTCTCGGGCTCGCCCGGAGCGGCGCCCGCCTCGTTGGTGGTGAGGCCCACGGCCGTGTTGGCCGGGGAGATCTGCGGCACGCCCGCCTCGTTGAGGATCGGGATCGACACCGCGGAGGCGCCGGAGTTGAACTCGCCGATGTAGACGGCGGCGTTCTTGTCCTGCGCGACCTTGCGGGCATTCGCCTGCGTCGCCTCGGGCGTCCACGCGCCGGCCTGGGCCGTGGAGTCGTCGAGGGTCATGAACTTGACGCTGAAGTTGCCCGCCTTGCCGCCCTTCTGCTCGAGGGCGAGCTTGGCGCCGTTGTTGAGCGCCTCGGTCTGGGCGCGCGAGGCGCCCTGGAGCGGCAGGGACGAGTAGACGTCCAGCGTCTTGGACGCCCCGCCGCTGCCACTGCTGCTGCCGCCGCTCGAGTTCGAGCTGTCGCTGCCACAGGCACCGATGCCCACCGCGAGTGCGGCGATCAGGCAGCCCGAGGCCGCCATCCGACTTGTCTTCAAGGAACCCCTCCTCATAAGGGTTTCGTACTACGAGGCCGCGATCCTATCGGCGGCCGGGGGGGAGCGCCAACAGCGTGCCAGACGGAGGGGCGGAATGCCCGCACCCTCCGGTGAGCCGCGCTACTCCGAGGGATCGCGGCTCGCGCCGGGCAGGAACGGCATGACGATGCGCGCCGCCGCGGCCAGGAGGAGGAACAGGACCGTGATCAGGAAGGCGTCGAAGCCCTTCGCACCGATCGCCCAGAGGACGATCCACACGACGAGCCCGGCGATGAGAGTCAGGATGGCGCCCATGTGGGGCGGAGCCTATCGGCTGAGACCGGCGGCCAGCTCGCCGACGGCCGCGCCGACCGCGACGGCCGGATCCTCGCCCGCGTCGGCGGCCTCGATCGCGGCGCGCACGAGCCGCGAGCCGACGATCACGCCGTCGGCGCCCGCGTCCGCGGCGGCGCGGGCTTGCTCCGGCGTGGAGATGCCGAAGCCGAGCGCCACGGGGACGTCCGCGTGGGCGCGGACGCGGCCGAGGAAGCCGTCGAGGCCGGCGGCCATGCCGCTGCGCTCGCCGGTGATGCCGGTGACCGAGACGGTGTAGACGAAGCCGCGCGCGCTGGCCCCGATCGCGGCGATCCGCTCGTCGGTGCTCGTTGGCGCGACGAGCGGGACGAGCGCCAGGCCCGCGGCGTCGCACGCGGCGCGGATCTCCGCCCCCTCCTCCATCGGGACGTCGGGAACGATCAGGCCCGAGATCCCCTGCTCGGCGACCTCGGCGGTGAAGCGCTCGAGGCCGCGGGCCAGGATGGGGTTGGCGTAGCACATGAGCACCACGGGGACGCGCTCGGCGATGCGCCGTCCCGCCTCGATGACGGCCGGCAGCGTCGTGCCCGCGGCGAGCGCGCGCGTGCCGGCGGCCTGGACGACCGGCCCGTCGGCGAGCGGATCCGAGAACGGGACCCCGAGCTCGACCAGGTCGGCGCCCGCGTCCGCGCAGGCCTCGCCGATGCGGACGGATCCCTCGAGGTCGGGGAACCCCCCCATCAGGTAGGGCATGAGCGCCGCGCGCCCGGGCGCGGCGGCGAAGGCGGCGGCGATCCGCTCGAGGCCGGTGTCGGCGCCGATCATTCGAATCCGAGCTTGGGCAGGGTCTCGGCGAGGTCCTTGTCGCCGCGCCCCGACAGGCAGACGAGGTCGACGGTGTCCGCCGGCGCCGCCGCCCCCTCGTCGAGCACCCACGCGACCGCGTGCGCGGACTCGAGCGCCGGGACGATGCCCTCCAGCGCGGCGAGCCGGGCGAAGGCCTCGATCGCCTGCTGATCGGTGACCGCCGCGTACCGGGCGCGGCCGCTGTCGCGCAGGTGGGCGTGCTGGGGACCGGCCCCGGGGTAGTCGAGCCCGGCGGAGACGGAGTGCGCCTCGAGGATCTGGCCGTCCTCGTCCTGCATGATCGCGGCGAACGCGCCGTGCAGGACGCCGCCGCGCGCTGCGGTGGTCAGCGGCGCACCGTGGCGACCGGTCGCGATCCCCTCGCCCGCCGCCTCGACGCCGATCAGCTGGACGTCCTCGTCCTCGTGGAACGGCCAGAAGATGCCCATCGCGTTCGAGCCGCCGCCGACGCAGGCGATGACGCGGTCGGGCAGGCGCCCGAGCGTCTGCAGCAGCTGCGCGCGCGCCTCGTCGCCGATCACGCGCTGGAGGTCGCGGACGAGCGCCGGGTACGGCGCGGGGCCGACGACGGAGCCGATCACGTAGTGGGTGTCCCCCACGTTCGTCGTCCAGTCGCGGATCGCGGCCGAGGTCGCCTCCTTGAGCGTGCGCGTGCCGGCCTCGACCGGCTCGACGCGCGCGCCGAGCAGCTGCATGCGCTGCACGTTGGGCTGCTGGCGGCGCATGTCCTCGGTGCCCATGTAGACGACGCACTCCAGGCCGAGCAGCGCGCAGGCGGTCGCGGTCGCCACGCCGTGCGAGCCCGCGCCGGTCTCGGCGATGATCCGCTGCTTGCCCATGCGGCGGGCCAGCAGCGTCTGGCCGAGCGCGTTGTTGATCTTGTGCGAGCCGGTGTGCCCGAGGTCCTCGCGCTTGAGGTAGACCGGATGCCCGGCGGCCTCGGAGAGCCGCCGCGCGAGATACAGCGGGGTCGGGCGGCCCGAGTAGTCGCGCAGCAGCGCCGCGACCTCCTCGCGGAAGCCGTCGTCGTCGCGCAGCGCGAGCCAGGCCTGCTCGAGCTCGGCGAGCGCCGGCATCAGCGTCTCGGGGACGTACTGCCCGCCGTACGGGCCGTAGCGGTGCTCCACCCCGGTCGCCTGGGGGATCGTCATGCGCTCCCCACCTGAGACGCCTCGGCGACGGCGGCCGCGAAGGCACGCACCTTCGCCGGATCCTTGATGCCCGGCTCGGACTCGACGCCGGAGGCGACGTCGACCGCCCACGGGTACGCCTGCGCGATCGCGTCGCCGACGTTCGCGGGCGTCAGCCCGCCCGCCACGATCAGCGGGATCTTCGTGCGGCGCTCGGAGGCCAGGCTCCAGTCCCATGTGCGCCCGTTGCCGGGCGAGTCGAGCAGGTGCAGATCGGTGTGGAAGCGCTTGGCGTCCGCGATGTCGGCGCGCGAGCGGATCCGCAGCGCCTTGATCACACGGCAGCCCGTCCGCTGGGCGGCCGCCGCGCAGAAGCTCGGGCCCTCGTCGCCGTGCAGCTGCAGGTGGGTGAGGCCCATCAGGTCGGCGGCGTGCGCGACCTCGTCGAGCGTCGGGTTGACGAACACCCCGACCAGCTCGGTGCGGCGGCGCACCGAGCGCGCGATGCCCGCCGCCATCGCCGGCTCGACGTAGCGCTTCGAGCCCTGCCAGAGGATGAAGCCGATCGCCCAGGCGCCCACCTCGACGGCGAGCTCGGCGTCCTCGGGGCGGGTGATGCCGCAGACCTTCAGGCGGGTCATGCGGTCAAGGGTAGTCAGCCGCCGACGACCTTCTGGGAGGGGTCGTCCACGGCGTCGAGCAGCCGCCGTGCAGCGCTGGCGGGGACGGCGAGGTCGATCGGCTGCGAGCCGCCCGCCGTCCGCATCCGCGTGGTGATGCCGATGATGTCGCCGCCGGCGTCCAGCAGGGGCCCGCCGACGTCGGCGGGGCCGAGGTCGGCGTCGACCTGCAGCGCGCCCTGCAGCACGCTGCCGTCGGCGCTGCGCAGGACGGGCTGGAGCGCGGCGATCGTGCCGGCCGAGAGCGCCGGCGCGGCGCCGGGCTCGCGACCGAGCACGACCGCCGGATCGCCCACCCGGACCATCTCGGAGTCGCCCAGCGACAACGAGGACAGCCCGAGCCCGTCCGGCTTGATCCTCAGGATCGCCAGGTCGCTGCTCGAGTCCAGCGCGGCCACCTCCGCGGCGGCGCGGCGGCCGCCGCAGTCGACCTCGATCGCGCTCGCGGTGCGCACGAGGTGCGCGGCGGTCAGCAGGAGCCCGTCGCCGACCACGGCGGCGGAGCCGGAGACGTAGCTGCCGTCGCGCGAGCCGCCGTCGAAGGCGGTCGGAGGGGCGGGCACCGTGCGAGCACGCACGGCCACCACGCCGCCCGCGTCCTGCTGGTAGACCTCGCCCGCCGCGGTCCCGCCGATGGCCCCGGAGGCGAGCAGCGGACCGGCCTGGATCACGGGCCGCGAGACCGGCGTCGCCGCCGCGCCGGTGAGCAGCAGGCCGCCGGCGGTCAGCGCGCCGCCGAGCGTGGCGCAGATGACGCCTGCGGTGACCTGCGATCGCATACCCGCAGCGTGTCGCTGCGGGGTGTAGCCAGCCTAAAAGCCGTCGCCGGAGCCGGTGAGCTCGCGCACGAGCGCCTCGACGTCGGTCGCGCGCATCAGCGTCTCGCCGATCAGCACGGCGTCGATGCCGACCCGTTCGAGCTCGTCGAGCTGGTCGCGCGTCGAGAAGCCGGACTCCGAGACGACGGTCTTGCCCGCCGGGACGTCCGAGAGCAGCTCGTAGGTGCGCTCGACGTCGACGCTGAAGTCGTCCAGCGAGCGGTTGTTGATCCCGAGGACATCGGCGTCGACCTCGAGCGCCTGTTCGAGCTCGCGCTCGTCGTGGACTTCGACGAGCGCGTCGAGGTCGAGCGCGCGCGCCTCCTGGAGCAGCATGTCGAGGTCGGGCAGCTCGAGGGCGGCGACGATCAGGAGGATCGCGTCCGCGCCGACCGCCGCCGACTCGTAGAGCTGGTAGGGATCGACGATGAAGTCCTTGCGCAGCACCGGCAGCGTGGTCGCCCCGCGCGCCTCGCGCAGGTCGTCGAGGCCGCCGCCGAAGTGAAACGGCTCGGTCAGCACCGACAGCGCGGCGGCGCCGCCGCGCTCGTAGGCCCCGGCGATGTCGCGCACGGTCGCGCCGGCGCGGATCTCCCCCGCTGAAGGTGATCGGCGCTTGTGCTCGGCGATCAGCGAGACGCCGGGACGCAGCAGGGCCTCGGAGAACGGCCGGAACTCGGGGCGGGTCGCGATCGCCGACTCGAGCGCGGCGAGCGGGACGCTCTCCCGCCGGCGGGCGACCTCCTCGCGGGTGTCGTCGACGATCCGCTCGAGCACGCTCATGAGGTCACGCCCGGCGAGAGCTCGACGGTCAGGGCGACGAGCCGCTCGAGCGCCCTGGCGGCAGCGCCGTCGTCGATGGCCGCCTCGGCGGCGCGGACCCCGTCCGCGATCGAGTCGACCCGGCCGGACACGTAGACCGCGGCGCCGGCGTTGAGCACGGCGATGTCGCGGGCCGCGCCCGGCTCGCCGGCCAGGATGCGGCGCGCCACGTCGGCGTTGTGGGCGGGCAGGCCGCCCGCCAGCTCGTCGAAGTCCGCTCGTGCCAGGCCCATGTCCTCCGGCGCCAGCTCGTAGCGGCGCAGCTCTCCCCCGTCGACCTCGACGACTCGCGTTGTCCCGGACGTGCTCATCTCGTCAAGACCGTCGTCGCTGGACACTACCAGCGCCCTCTCGGCGCCCAGTCGCGCCAGCGCGCCGGCGATCGTCTCCAGGAACGCGACGTCGGAGACGCCGATCACCTGCCGGGTCGCTCCGGCCGGGTTGGTGAGCGGCCCGAGGAAGTTGAAGATCGTGCGGACGGCCAGCTCCTTGCGGACGGGGATGACGTGGCGCGTGGCGCCGTGGTGGGCGGGCGCGAACATGAAGCCGAAGCCGGCCTCGCGGATGCAGCGGGCGACCTCTTCCGGCCCGAGGTCGATGCGCACGCCGAGCGCCTCGAGCACGTCGGCGGAGCCTGACAGGCCGGTGGCGGAGCGGTTGCCGTGCTTGGCCACCGCGCAGCCCGCCCCGGCGGCGATCAGCGCGGCGGTCGTGGAGACGTTGAAGGTCTGGCGCCCGCCGCCCGTGCCGGCGGTGTCGATCAGGTCATCGACGTCGGCCCGAACCGGGGTGGCGAACTCCCGCATTGTGCGCGCCAGCCCGACGATCTCGTCGATGGTCTCGCCCTTCGTGCGCAGCGCGATGAGGATGGCGGCGGTCTGCACCTCGGACGCGTTGCCCGACATGATCTCGGCGAGGACGGCCGACATCTCGTCCGCGGACAGGTCGCGGCCGGACGCGAGGCGGTCGATGGCGCCCGTCAGGACGTCAGGCAAGGAAGTTCTCCAGCAGGCGCTTCCCGTCCGGCGTGAGCACGGACTCGGGATGGAACTGCACGCCAAAGGCCGGCAGCTCGCGATGGCGCATGGCCATCAGCACACCGCCGCCGCGGGCGGTCTCGACCAGCACGTCGGGCAGCGCGGGATCGACCACGAGCGAGTGGTAGCGCCCGACGACGAGCGGATCCGGCAGCCCGGCGAAGAGCCCGGCGCCGTCGTGGCCGATCTCGGTGGCCTTGCCGTGGACGGGGAGGTGCCGCACGACGGTGCCACCGAACGCCTGGGCGAGCGACTGGTGCCCGAGGCAGACGCCGAGCGCCGGCACCCCGGCCTCGGGGAAGCGGCGCATGACCTCGACGCTGATCCCGGCCTCGTCGGGGGTGCGCGGGCCGGGCGAGACGACGACGCGGTCCCAGTCGCGCGCGAGCAGGTCGTCGACCGTGGCGCGGTCGTTGCGGACCGCCTCGGTCTCGGCCCCCAGCTCGCCGAGGTACTGGACGAGGTTGTAGGTGAAGGAGTCGTAGTTGTCGACCATCAGGATCCTCACGGCCAGGCCTCCTGGCGCGTGGCGAGCTCGATCGCGCGCACGACGCCGCGGGCCTTGGACCGCGACTCCTCGTACTCGTAGTCCGGCCGCGCGTCGGCGACGGTGCCGCCGCCGGCCTGGACGTGCGCGACACCGTCCGCGACCACGACGGTGCGGATGCAGATGCAGGTGTCGAGCTCGCCGGTGTAGGAGAGCCAGCCGACGGCACCGCCGTAGGCGCCGCGCTTGACCGACTCGAGCTCGTCGATGATCTCCATCGCGCGCACCTTGGGC
>DATBDM010000234.1:0-13777 GCA_036269915.1 Solirubrobacteraceae bacterium
GCTCGACGGCACGCTGCAGCGCGGCGCGGCGACGCTCTCGCTGCAGGCGTCGGACGCCGACTCGGGCGTGCGCAGCATCGAGGCGTGGCTCGGCGCGAGCGAGCTGGGTCGCGTCGATCTCGGCGCGAGCTGCGCCGACGATCGGCTGCCGGTGTGCCCGGCGTCGGTCGCACGCACGCTGCCGATCGACACGACGCGGTTGCCGGACGGGCCGGCGCGCGTGCGGCTTCGGGTCATGGACGTGGCCGGGAACACCGCCGACGTCGACGCCGGTCGCGTCGAGGTCGACAACGTGGCCGACGCGTCGCCCGGCGGCGGCGCACCGGTAGGTGGCGCGCCGCCGGCCGGGGGCGGCGGCCCCGCCGCACCCGCCCCGCTCGCCGACCCGTTCCCGCCCAACCCGCTCGCCGGCGCCGGCCACGTCGCCAACGGGCGCGACGCGAGCGAGCGCGCTCGGGTGATCGCGCGGCTCGTGGCCGGCGCCCGGACCGCGCGGCGGCTGACGATCGCGCACACGGGGCATGCTCGCGTCCGCGGGCGACTCATGGCGCGCGACGGATCGCCGATCGGCGACGCGCTGCTGACCGTCGTCGAACACGTCGCCGGTGCTCGCCGGCGCGTGGCGGGCGTCCTGCGCACGCGAGCGGACGGCCACTACGGCGGCCTGCTGCGAGCGGGGCCGTCGCGCGAGCTCGCGGTCGTCTACCGCGCGTACGGCGACAGCCCGTGGGCGCGCTGGAGCGTGCCCCTGAGCCTCACCGTGCGGGCGCGGGTGACGTTGCGCAAGGCAGCGGGCCGCCGCGGGGCGATGCTGCGCGGCCGGGCGGCGGGGAGGGTGCCTCCGGGCGGCGTGCTGGTCGCCATCGAGCGCCGGCTGGGCGGTCGCTGGATCGTCGCCGGCCGCGTGCGCAGCGACGCGCGCGGGCGCTTCCGCCGGCGAGCGCCGGGCGGGGCGCAGACGGTGCGCGTGACCGTGCCCGAGCAGGAGGGATATCCGTACGCCACCGGGTCCTCGCGTGCGCTGCACGTGCGCTGATCCGCGAGGGGTCGCCGGCCCGTGCCGGCGACCCCTTCCGGGGTCGGCGCGTCGGGCGTCCGACCGGTTCATAAACCGGTGCAGGCGTCGCGGCGGACGCGTCGAAGGACCGATGGATGGCACGGCCGCCGCGCTCCTCCGACCCTGCGCCCGCGACGAGGGCTTCGGCCCGGTCGACCGCCGCCAAGCGCAAGGCCGCCGGGAAGCGCCGGACCAAGGCCGACGGGAAGGCAGAGGCGAAGGCGCCGCGCCGCGCCCGCGGGCGCCGGCAGTCGGCGCCGCAGCCGCTCGAGCACCGGCTGCTGGTCACCGCGATCCTGTGCCTACTGGCCGGCGGCGCGGTCATGGTCTACTCGGCCTCGTCGGCGCGCACGCTGCTCGAGAACGGCGGCGACGGCACGTCCTATCTGGTCAAGTACCTGATCTACGGCGCGCTCGGACTCGTCGCGATGCAGGTGATCGCCCGGCACGGGCTCGCCCACGCCCGCCGCTACACGCGGCTGATCCTGTTCGCCGCGTTCGCGATGCTCGTGCTCGTCCACGTCCCGGGCATCGGCGTGAGCGTGAACGGCGCCCGCCGCTGGATGGGCGCCGGACCGCTCGTCTTCCAGCCGTCGGAGGTCATGAAGCTCGCGCTGGTGCTGCACTGCTCGGCCGTGCTGTCCGAGCGCCCCCACCTGGCGCGGAGCCTGCGCGGGGTGGGCGGCCCGATCCTCGGCGTCGGCGGCGCCGCGCTGCTGCTCATCGCCGCGCAGCCGGACCTCGGGACGGTGCTGGTCACCGCGTTCACCCTGGGCGCGCTGCTCGTGGCGGCGGGCCTGCCGATCCGGCAGCTCGGACTGGTCGCGGGCGTCGGCGCGTTCCTCGTGCTGATCTTCGCGCTGATCGAGCCCTACCGCGTCGCGCGGCTGACCTCGTTCATGAACCCGTGGGCGCACGCATCGAGCTCGGGCTTCCAGGCGGTCCAGGGCCAGATCGCGGTCGGGTCGGGCGGGTTCTTCGGGCTCGGCCTCGGCGAGTCCGTCCAGAAGATCTTCTATCTCCCCGAGGCCCACACCGACTTCATCCTCGCCGTGATCGGCGAGGAGCTCGGCGTCGCGGGGATCTGCGGCCTGCTCGCCCTCTACGGCATCATCGGGTATGCCGGGCTGCGAACCGCGAAGAACGCCAAGGGCGACTACGCCAAGCTCCTCGCCGCCGGCCTGACCTCCCTGATCCTGTGCCAAGCCCTGCTCAATGTCTATGCCGTGCTCGGCATCGCCCCGCTGACGGGCGTGCCGTTGCCGTTCATCTCCTCGGGCTCGACCTCGCTGATCGTGCTGCTGTGCTCGATGGGCCTTCTGCTCAACATCGCCTCCGGCGGGTCCGTGAAGTTGCGGGCGGTCCCGGCCTCGACGCGGCGGAGGCCGGCGCGTGACGGCGTCGACCGCGCCGCGGCCGCCGAGGATCGTGATCGCCGCCGGCGGAACAGCGGGCCACGTCGTTCCGGCGATCGCCATCGCCGACGCGCTGCGAGCTGAGGGCGCCGAGGTCAGCTTCGTCGGCGGCGAGCGCGCCGAGGCCGAGCTCGTGCCGGCGGCCGGCTATCCGTTCGATGCCATCCGCGTCGAGGGGGTCTCGCGCTCGAACCCGCTCAAGGCGGCCCGGGCGGTCGTGCGCGCGGTGGCTTCGCTCGGCGCCGCGGGGCGGCTGCTCGAGGGGGCGCGGGCCGATGCCGTGCTCGGCGGAGGCGGCTACGTGGCCGGGCCGGTCGGGCTCGCGGCGGTCCGGCGCGGCATCCCGATCGTGCTCGCCGAGGCCGACTCGCACCTCGGGCTGACCAACCGGCTGCTCGCCCGGCGGGCGCGCCGGGTGTGCCTGGCGTTCCCGATCGAGGGCCGCGACGGCGACCGCTACCGCGTGACCGGGCGGCCCGTCCCACCGCGGATCGACGATCGCGCGGCCGCGCGGGCCGAGCTCGGCATCCCACCGGACGCGACCTGCGTGCTCGTCTTCGGCGGCTCGCTCGGCGCCCGCTCGGTCAACCGGGCGGCGATCGAGGGTCTCGCGGGCGCGCCGTACACCGTCCTGCACGTCTCCGGCCGGCGCGACCACGACGAGCTCGCGCCCCGCGCGCAGGCGCTCGGCGAGCGCTACGTGCTGCGCGACTACGTGACGCCCTTCGGCCTGGCGCTGGCGGCGGCCGACCTCGCGGTCGCGCGTTCGGGCGGCTCGGTCTTCGAGCTGGCCCAGTACGGGCTGCCGGCGGTGCTCGTGCCCTACCCGCACGCCTCCGGCGACCACCAGACGGGCAACGCCCGCTGGATGGAGCGCGCCGGGGCGGCGGTGGTGATCGGCGACGAGGAGCTGACGCCGGAGCGGCTGAGGGCCGCGGTCGACGCGATCGCCGAGGACGCTCCGCGGCGCGCGCGGATGGCGGCCGCCGCCCGCGGGCTGGCGCGCCCGGACGCCGCGCGCGACATCGCGGGCGAGGTCCTCGCCGCGGCGGCGCTCAGAGCGCGGTGAGGATTTCGCGCTCGGCGATCACGTCGAGCGCGAGCGACTTGTAGCCGACCTCGTCGAAGAGGACGACGACGGCGAGGTCGTCGTAGCGCTGCACGACGCCCTCGCCCCAGCTCGGATGCGCGACGCGCGCGCCGACGGCGAAGGGGGCGTCGGGCGGCGCGTCCGGGACGCCGTGCCCGGCCTCGCAGTTGTCGCAGTGCCCGCACGGCGGCGTGAACGGCTCGCCGAAGTAGGAGAGGATCTGCGCGCGGCGGCAGAAGAACGCCTCCGCATAGGCACGCATCATGTCCACCCGGGAGCGCTCCAGGCTCCGGCGCTTCTCGGCCGCCTCGGCTGCGGCGCGGATCGCCGCGCTGTGGGGCGGCCCGGCCGGCTTCAGCGCGACCTCGCCGGAGGGCAGCACCTCGAGCGCGCCGGCCTCCTCGAGCCGCGCCACCGCGGTCGTCAGCTTGGTCTGGGAGAGCTCGGTCTCCTCCTGCAGCTCCGCGGGGTCGACCGGGCCGTCGTGGTGCTCGACAGCGTCGAGCACGCCCGCGATCTCGTCGACCTCGACCTGGCCCGTGCCGGAGAAGAAGCGCCGCAGGCCGACGTCCTCGGCGCGGTAGAAGAGCAACGCCTCGGCCGGCTCGCCATCGCGGCCGGCCCGGCCGATCTCCTGGTAGTAGGCGTCGAGCGACTCGGAGATCTCGGCGTTGAACACCCAGCGGACGTTCGCCTTGTCGATCCCCATGCCGAACGCGGTCGTCGCGACGACGACGTCCAGGTCGCCGTCCATGAAGCGCTCCTGGACCTCGTCGCGCTCGGCCGGGCGCATGCCGGCGTGGTAGGAGGCGGCGCTCACGGCCTCGTCGCGGAGCCGCGCGGCCAGCTCCTCGGCCTCGCGCCGCGTCGCGACGTAGACGATGCCCGGCTTGGGCGCCTCGGCGACGCGCGCCTCGAGTGCGCGCTGCTTGCGCTCGGCGCTGCCATCGCCGTAGAAGCGCTCGACGCTGAGGCGGATGTTCGGGCGGTCGAAGCCGCGGACGAGGATCTTCGGGTCGCGCAGGTTCAGCCGCTCGACGATCTCGTCACGCACAGGCGGCGCGGCCGTCGCGGTGAGCGCGAGGATCGTCGGGCGCCCGAGCGCCTCCGCCGCCGCGCCGAGGCGCAGGTAGTCCGGGCGGAAGTCGTGGCCCCACTCCGAGATGGAATGCGCCTCGTCGACGACGAGCAGCGACGGCTTGGCGACCGCGAGCTCGGCCAGCACCTCGGCGTTGGCGAGCTGCTCGGGGGCCAGGAAGATGAACTCGAGCGCGTCCTCGGCCAGCTCGGCGAGCGCCCGCTCGCGCTCCGCGGCCGGGATCGTCGAGTTCAGCTGCGCGGCGCCGCCGGCGGCGCGCTCGGCGAGGTCCTCGACCTGGTCGCGCTGGAGGGCGATCAGCGGCGAGACGACGACGGTCGCGCCCGGGGTCAGCAGCGCGGCGATCTGGTAGATCGCCGACTTGCCCGACCCCGTCGACATGACGACAAGCGTGTCGCGGCCGTCGAGCACCGCCTCGATCGCCTCGCGCTGGCCGGGTCGCAGCGACTCGAAGCCGAAGACCTCGCGGGCGACACGGTCGATGGACCCGCGATCGGAGGGCACGCGACGCGCATTCCCTCGGGGGCGCCCCCGAAAACCGGCGGTCGGATGGATAGGGTGCCCGCCGATGTCCGCGCCGCCAGCGAGCACCCCCTGGACGGACCGCCGCCTGCACTTCGTCGGCGTGGGCGGCGCCGGGATGAGCGGGCTGGCGCTCGTCGCCCGCGCGCTCGGCGCGACGGTGACCGGCTCCGACCGTGCGCCCGACTCCGCCTACGCCCGGCCGCTGCGCGAGCTGGGGATCGTCGCCGCGGCGGGCCACGACGCCGCCCACGTCCCCGCGGACGCCGAGCTCGTCGTCTCGAGCGCGATCGCGCCCGACAACCCCGAGCGCGCGATCGCCCGCGAGCGCGGGCAGCGCGAGCTGCACCGCGCCGACCTCCTCGGCGAGATCACGCGGCTGCGCCCGACGATCGCCGTCTCCGGCACCCACGGCAAGACGACGACCTCCTCGATGGCCGTGCACGCCCTGCGCGCCTGCGGGATGGACCCGTCCTACCTCGTGGGCGGCGAGGTCCGCTCGACCGGGGCCAACGCCGGCTGGGGGACGGGGGAGTGGCTCGTCGTCGAGGCTGACGAGTCCGACCGCTCGCTGCTCAAGCTGGCGCCGCTGATCGCCGTCGTCACCAACGCCGAGCTCGACCACCAGGACACCTATGCCTCCCAGCAGGAGGTCGACGACACCTTCGCGGCCTTCCTGGCGCTCGCCGAGACCGCCGTCGTGGGGGAGGACCCGGATCTGCGCGCACTCGCCGGGGATCGCCCGACGGTCGTCGCCCGCGCGCAGGACGTCGCGCTCGCGCCCGGCGGCTCGACCTTCACGGTCGAAGGCGTCCCCGTCCTGCTCGCCGTGCCCGGCGCGCACAACGCCCGCAACGCGGCCGCGGCGCTCGTCGCCTGCCGGCTCGCCGGCGCCGACCTCGGGCGCGCGGCGGCCGCGCTGGCCGGCTTCACGGGGGCGGGGCGGCGCTTCGAGCGCCTCGGCGTCACCGGCGCCGGCGTGATCGTCGTCGACGACTACGCACACCACCCGACCGAGGTGCGCGCCACGATCGCCGCCGCCCGCACGCTCGAGCCGCGCCGGGTCATCGCGGTCTTCCAGCCGCACCTGTACTCGCGCACGCGACACCAGGCCGTCGACTTCGGCGCGGCGCTCGCGGGCGCCGACCTCGCGGCAGTGCTCGACGTCTACCCGGCGCGCGAGCGCGCCGAGGACTTCCCGGGCGTGAGCGGCCGGCTGGTCGCCGACGCGGTCGAGGCGGCCGGCGGCGACGTCGCGTGGACGCCCGACTTCGACGCCGCCGAGGCGCGGCTGCGCGGCGAGCTGCGCGAGGGCGACCTCGTGCTCACGATGGGCGCGGGCGACGTGAACGCGCTCGGCCGCCGCCTGCTCACCTGAGGACCGGCGCCCATGGGGGGAGGGGACCCCGGGCCGAGGTCGAACCTGGACGGAAGCCGGTTGCCGCGGATGGTGCACCGGCGCTGACCCGAATGAGCCTCGATCACCCGCTGAACCGACTCGGACGCCGCCGCCCGGCCGGCCGTCCCCGGTTCGCCTCGCTGCGCCGGCCCCGCCGGCCGAGCCCGCCGCGCGCCCGGCTGATCCTCGCCGTCGTCGCGGCCCTCGCCGTGCTCGGCGGCGGCTACGCGCTGCTGCGCAACTCGAGTTTCGTGCGCGTCACCGAGGTCCGGGTCACGGGCGTCGACTCGAGCGCCGAGCCGCGGATCGACCAGGCGCTCGACGCCACCGCGCGCAGCATGACCACGCTGCACGTCCGCGAGGACGCCCTGCGCCGCGCCGTCGCCGGCTTCCCCTCGGTCGCGGGGCTGCGCATCGAGACCCACCTTCCGCACGCGATGACCATCGAGGTGATCGCGCGCCGGCCCGTCGCCGCCCTCGTCGCCGGCGACCAGCGGCTCGCCGTCAGCGCCGACGGCCGCCTGCTGCGCGACGTCCAGGACACGATCGGGCTGCCCGCCATCGCCCAGGACGCGCTGCCCGCGGGGCTCACCGTCAGCGCCCCCCGGATCCGCGCGGCCCTGGCCGTCGCGAACGCGGCGCCCGAGCCGCTGAGCAAGCGCGCCGAGCGGATCGTCTACGCGCCGAAGGGGCTCACCGTCCAGCTCCTCGACGGGCCCCCGCTGATCTTCGGCGACGGCTCCCAGGCGGCCGCCAAGTGGGCCGGCGCGGCCCGGGTCCTGGCCGACCCGACCTCCCAGGGCGCGACGTACCTCGACCTGCGCGAGCCGGGCCGCGTGTCCGCCGGCGGGCTCGGCCCGGTCGACGGCGAGGACCCCATGGGCGACGCCGAGCAGCCGGTTCCCGGGGCGACCGCGACGCCGGTCCCGACCCCCGCGGCGACCACTACGCCATACTCTCAACCATAGGGTGAGAATGACCCATTCCTTGACCTCGGGTCGAGGGTTGGCGGTTGTGCAACGGATCTTGCCGAGGTTCGACCACGTTGACATCGGGAAGGAAATCCCCCTACCGTGCAGGAATCCGCGGCCCGACGAGCGCCGCTAGAAACGCTCGACTATAAGTAGAGGTCCGGACGGAACCCGTTATGGAAGCTGGCTCTTATCTCGCAGTGATCAAGGTCGTCGGTGTCGGCGGCGGTGGCATCAACGCCGTGAACCGGATGATCGATGCCGGGCTCTCGGGCGTGGAGTTCATCGCGTGCAACACCGACGCCCAGGCGCTCCAGATGACGGACGCCGACGTCAAGCTCAACATCGGGCACCAGCTCACCAAGGGCCTGGGCGCCGGGGCGAACCCCCAGATCGGCCAGGGCGCGGCAGCCGAGTCGCGCGACGAGATCAAGGAGGCGCTCAAGGGCGCGGACATGGTCTTCGTCACCGCCGGCGAGGGTGGCGGCACCGGCACGGGCGCCGCGCCCGTGATCGCCGAGATCGCCAAGAACGAGATCGGCGCCCTCACCGTCGGCGTCGTCACGCGGCCGTTCGAGTTCGAGGGCGGGCAGCGCTCGCGCCAGGCGCAGGAGGGCATCGACCGCCTGCGCGAGATGGTCGACACGCTGATCGTCATCCCGAACGAGAAGCTGCTCTCGATCGTCGAGCGGCGGACCAGCATCCTCGACGCGTTCCGCGAGGCCGACAACGTGCTGCGCCAGGGCGTCCAGGGCATCACCGACCTGATCACGATCCCCGGCCTGATCAACCTCGACTTCGCCGACGTCCGGACGATCATGGCCGACGCCGGCTCGGCGCTGATGGGCATCGGCTCGGCGACGGGCGAGTCGCGTGCGGCGGAGGCGGCGAAGGCCGCGATCTCGTCGCCGCTGCTCGAGGAGTCCGTCGAGGGCGCCAACGGCATCCTCTTCAACATCACCGGAGGTCGCGACCTCGGCCTGTTCGAGGTCAACGAGGCGGCGGAGATCATCCACTCCGCGGCCGACGCCGACGCGAACATCATCTTCGGCGCCGTGATCGACGAGGCACTCGGCGACGAGCTCCGCGTCACGGTCATCGGCACCGGCTTCGACCATGGCCGCGCGCGACCGCGCTCGGCCCGCGAGGAGGCGCGGACGTCGCGGCGCGACCGCGACGTGCGCATGGACGATCGCCAGCGGTCCTCGCTCGAGATCCGCGACGACGATCTCGACATCCCACCGTTCCTTCGCTGACGGGCGCTCGCTGAACGCCCCCCGAGTTGCTCAGGCTCGGGGGCCGAGCGGCCGATAGACCGCGCATGGGCGCAACGGCCCCAGCGCGAAACCGGCTCACCCCTCTCGCACGCGTCGCCTTCCTGGTCGGCGCCGCATGGCTGATCCTGCACGAGCTCCACGCGGTCCTCGACCCGTCGCTTGACGCCGGCCCGGTGTTCTCGCGCTACGCGCACGACGTGCTGCTGCTCGTGTCGAGCGGGCTGTGCCTGGCCGGCGGCCTGCGCCGCCGCGGCACCGAGCGCCTCGCCTGGCTGCTGATCGGCAGCGGCGTGCTCGCCTGGTCGCTCGGCGAGGTCTACTACACCGCCGTCCTGTGGGACGACTCCTCGCCACCGATCCCGTCGCTGGCCGACATCGGCTACCTGCTCTTCCCGCCCCTCGCGCTCGCGGGCGCCGTCCTGCTCCTTCGCGCCCGCGCCCGCGGGGTGCCGCGCCGGCGCTGGCTCGATGGGTTCGCCGCCGCGCTGAGCGTCGCCGCCCTCAGCGCCGCGATCGTCTTCAACACCGTCCTGCACAGCGTCGCGGGCGACACCGCGGCCGTGGCGACGTCGCTCGCCTATCCGCTGTGGGACCTCATCCTGCTCGGCGTCTTCGTCGGCGCGCTGGCCGGGACCGGCTGGCGGCTCGACCGCACCTGGATGCTGCTCGCGACCGGCGTCTCGACCTTCTGGCTGGCGGACTCGCTCTACCTCGTCAAGACCGCGCAGGGGACGTATGAGTCCGGCGGCTGGTTCGACGCGGGCTGGTGGGCCGGCCTCACGCTGATCGCGCTCGCCGCCTGGCAGGGCGACCCGGCACCCGACAAGCGCCCGGCCGACGAGCGCCTGCGGGCGATCGCGCTGCCGCTCGGGTTCGGGATCGTCGGCCTCGGACTGCTGGTCTACGCCGGGATCGGCGCCGTCAACCCGCTCGCCGTCGGCCTCGCCGCCGCCTCGCTGCTGGCCGTGATGGGCGGCACCGTCGTGGTCTTCGACGACAACGTCGTGATGCTGCGCGCGTCGCGCGACGAGGCGCTGACCGACGCCCTGACCGGGCTCGGCAACCGCCGCGCGCTGACGCGCTCGCTCGACGCGCGCCTGTCCGAGCTCACGCCGGAGCAGCCGCTGGTCCTCGCGCTCTTCGACCTCGACGGCTTCAAGCACTACAACGACACCTTCGGCCACCCGGCCGGCGATGGGCTGCTCGTCCGCCTCGGCACCAGCCTGGCCGCCTTCATGGAGGGCCGCGGCGACGTGTTCCGCATGGGCGGCGACGAGTTCTGCGCGCTCTTCGAGGCCGGCGCCGACGGGGCGGAGCCGATCGTCCAGGGCGCCGCGCAGGCGCTGTCGGAGTACGGCGAGGGCTTCTCGGTGGGCTGCTCGCACGGCGCGATCGTGCTGCCGGGCGAGGCGGAGACCGCCGCCGAGGCGCTGCGGCTCGCCGACCAGCGCATGTACGCCAACAAGCACGCCGGCCGCGTCTCCGCCGGGCGCCAGACCGCCGACGCCCTGCTGCGCGCGCTCGCCGAGCGCGATCCCCACCTCGGCGCCCACACCGAGGCCGTCGAGCTCGCCGTCGCGACCGCCCGCCGGCTCGGGCTCCCCGCCGACGAGATCGAGCGCGTGCGCCACGCCACCGAACTGCGCGACGTCGGCAAGGTCGCCGTCCCGGACGCGATCCTCGGCAAGCCCGGCCCGCTGCGCGAGGAGGAGTGGGCCTTCGTCCGCCGCCATCCGGTGATCGGCGAGCGGATCCTCGGCGGCGCGCCCGCGCTGGAGCGCGTGGCGCCCCTCGTGCGCTCGAGCCACGAGCGCTGGGACGGCACCGGCTACCCCGACCGGCTGGCCGGCGAGGACATCCCGCTCGGCGCCCGGATCGTCGCCGTCGCCGACGCCTTCGCGGCGATGACCGCCGAGCGTCCCTACCGCGCCGCACGGACCCCGGCGCAGGCGCTCGTCGAGCTGCGCGACTGCGCCGGAAGCCAGTTCGACGGCCGCGTGGTCGAGGCGTTCGCCGCCGCCCGCGCGACCCGCGGCGCCACCGTCCACGCCTAGCGTTCGCCACCGCCCGGAGGGCCCCGGAGCGCTGCTAGGGTCCGGCCGCGTCAGATGGCCGCCGGACCGGACATCCTCAGGCGCACGCCGCTCTACGACCGCCACGTCGCCGCCGGCGCCCGGATCGTGCCCTTCGCCGGCTGGGAGATGCCGGTCCAGTACGCCGGCATCCGCGAGGAGCACGTCGCGGTGCGCCGCTCCGCCGGCGTCTTCGACGTCTCCCACATGGGCGAGGTCGAGACGACCGGGCCCGACGCCGAGGCCTTCCTGCAGCACGTGCTCTCCAACGACGTGTCGAAGGTCGCCGAGGGCGGGGCGCAGTACTCGGTGCTCTGCCGCGAGGACGGCGGCGTGCTCGACGACCTCTTCAGCTACCGGCTGCCCGGCGGCCGCTGGCTGACGGTCACCAACGCCTCCAACCACCCGCGCGACCTCGACTGGATGCGCGCCCACGCGGGCGGCTTCGACGTCGCGCTGCGCGACCGGCTCGACGATCTCGCGATGCTCGCGGTCCAGGGACCCGAGGCGCGCGGGATCGTCGCGGCGCTGGCCGACGGCGACCTGCCGGGCCGCTTCAAGACGGCCACCCTGACGGTGGCCGGCGCGCCGGACGTGCTCGTCTGCGGCACGGGCTACACCGGCGAGGACGGCGTCGAGCTGCTCGTCGCCAACGAGCATGCCGGCGCGGTGTGGGACGCCGTCGTCGCCGGCGGCGCGACGCCGGCCGGCCTCGGCGCGCGCGACACGCTGCGCCTCGAGGTCTGCTTCCACCTCTACGGCAACGACCTGATGGAGTCGCGCGGCCCGATCGAGGCCGGTCTCGGCTGGTGCTGCAAGGAGGACACGGGCTTCGTCGGCGCCGACGCCGTCCGCGCCGTCCGCGAGGCCGGTCCCGCCGAGAAGCTGGTCGCCTTCGCCATGACCGGCCCGGGGATCGCTCGCCAGGGCAACGCCGTCGCCGGCGGCGGGGAGGTCACCTCGGGCACCATGTCGCCGTGCCTGCAGATCGGGATCGGGATGGCCTACGTACCCGTGGCGAGCAGCGAGCCCGGCACGCAGCTGGAGATCGACGTCCGTGGCAAGGTGCGCACCGCCGAGGTGCGCCCGAAGCCGCTCTACCGCAAGGAGTCCTGACTTGGCCGAGTACCCCGCCGATCTCAAGTACCACCCCGAGCACGACTGGGCCCGGATCGAAGGCGACACGGCGACGCTCGGGATCACCTGGTACGGCCAGGACCAGCTCGGCGAGGTCGTCTTCTTCGACGCGCCCGAGGTGGGCGCGACGCTGACCAAGGACGCCTCCTACGCCGAGGTCGAGTCGGTCAAGGCGGTCTCGGACGTGATCGCCCCGCTCAGCGGCGAGGTCATCGAGGTCAACGACGCGCTCTCTGACTCGCCCGAGCAGATCAACGAGGAGCCCTACGGCTCCGGCTGGCTGGTCAAGATCCGCATCTCGGACGCCTCCGAGGCCGACGACCTGCTCGACGCCGAGACCTACGAGGGCAGCCTGAGTTGAGCCGCTACACCTCCGCCACCGACGCCGACCGGGAGGCGATGCTCGAGCGCATCGGCGCCGGCTCGATCGACGAGCTGTTCGCCGACGTGCCGGAGGCCGTCCGGCTCGACCGGGCGCTCGAGCTCCCCGAGGGGCTGCCCGAGCAGGAGGTGTACAAGCGGCTGCGCGAGCTCGCCGCCCGCAACGTCTCGGCCGAGGACGAGCTGACGTTCCTCGGAGCCGGGATGTACGACCATTACGTGCCGGCGTTCATCGACACGCTGCTGTCGCGCTCGGAGTTCCTGACCCCGTACACGCCGTATCAGCCCGAGGTCTCCCAGGGGACCCTGCAGCTGATGTTCGAGTACCAGACGGCGATCTCCGAGCTCACCGGCCTGCCGGTCTCGAACGCCACGCTCTACGAGGCGCCGTCGGCGGTCGCCTCGGCCGGCTGGCTCGCCTACCAGCAGACCAACCGGACGCGCTTCGTCGTCTCGCGCGGCCTGCATCCGCACTCGCGCGAGGCGCTGGCCACGACCGGCTCGGGGTACGGGGCGAGCGTCGACGAGGTCGCGCTCGAGGACGGTCTCACCGACCTGGACGCGCTGCGCGAGGCGCTCGACGACGACGTCGCCGCCGTCGTGCTCCAGCAGCCCAACTTCCTCGGCGCCGTCGAGGATCTCGAGCCGCTGGCCGAGGCCGTGCGCGAGTCCGGCGCGCTGCTCGTCGTCCAGTGCGACCCGATCACGCTCGGCGTACTGCGCCCGCCCGGGGACTTCGGCGCCGACATCGCGGTCGGCGAGGGCCAGGCGCTCGGCAACCGGCTCGACTTCGGCGGCCCGTCCTTCGGCTTCTTCGCCGCCCAGGAGCGCTACGTCCGGCGCATGCCGGGCCGGATCGCGGGGGAGACCACCGACGCCGACGGGCGCCGCGGCTTCGTGCTCACCCTGCAGACGCGTGAGCAGCACATCCGCCGCGAGAAGGCCACCCACAACATCACGACGGCGCAGACGCTCAACGCGCTCGCCGGCGTCGCGTATCTGTCGTGGCTCGGCCGCCGCGGGCTCGTGGAGCTCGGCGAGCTGCTGCTGGCCCGCACCGCCTACGCGCGCCAGGCGCTCACCGCGATCGACGGCGTGGAGGCGCTGCACCGCCAGCCGGTCGTGCGCGAGTTCGCCGTCACCCTCGACGCGGACGTCGACGCGGTGATCGAGCGCTGCGCCGCGCAGGGCGTCAACGCCGGCTACCCGCTGCGCCACGACTACCCCGAGCACGAGCACGGCCTGCTGGTGGCGATCACCGAGCAGCGCTCGCGCGAGGACATCGACCGGCTCGCGACCGTCCTGGGGGAGGCCGTGCGATGAGCGTGCTCAACGACAACCGCCTGCACGGCGATCC
>DATBDM010000235.1:0-12430 GCA_036269915.1 Solirubrobacteraceae bacterium
CGGCCGCCCGATGGACGCCCTCGTCCGCCTCTTTGCCCGCCCCGCCCTCGCGCGCTGGAGCTTCGGCCACTACCTGACGATCGCGCCGCCGGAGTTCGTCCTGCAGGCGCCCCCGGCGGCCCGGGAGCGGGTCGCGGCCGCGGCGTGAGCGGTCGCGTGTCGCGTTGACCACCCACCCGGTGGTCAACGCGACACAAGCAACGCCCGGAGCAGATCCGCAACCCCATGGGGATCGCGCGTGAGCCGCCGTTCGGTGAAGCGGACGACGCGGTAGCCGTGCAGCAACAGGATCGCGTCGCGCTCGCGATCGCGCTCGAACGCCCGGCGGGTCGCGTGATAGCGCCGGCTATCGGCTTCGACGATCAGCCGCTGCGTGGGCCAGAGAAAGTCGACCTCGAGACCGGCGACGCGGCAGTTGACGGCGGGGCGCGGCAATCCGGCAGCCGCGCAGATCGACAGGAACAGCTCCTCGAGATCGCTACGTGTCAGGGACGTGCCGCCGGAATACGCCTCGAGCACGGAGCGGGCGCGGCCGCACCCGATCCGTTGTGGGCAGTCGGCGAACACCGCCTCGAGGGCCGTGACGTCGAGGCGCTGGACCACCTCAGCCTGCTCTACCGCGCGTTCGAGCGTTCGGCGCGGGACGACCTCGGCGAGGTCGACCAGCGTGCGAGCCACGGTCGTAACGCGGATTCCCTCGTGACACGTCGCGTGCGCGGGACTCAGCGTCGTCGACCGATGAATCGCGATCCCCGGTTGCCGGCGGTGGCCGCCCCGGCCAGGCACCGTGACGTCGACCGATGCCGCGACCATTCGACGCAGGTCCCAGTGCGCGGCTGCGGAGCGGTGGCTCAGCACCGCCTCGGGGCCTGATGCGAGTACAGCCGCCAGCCACGCCGCACCGCTCGCGAGCGCGCGATGCCCGTACGCGTACACCCCTCGGTGCACGATATGAAGACGGCCGCGGGCGATCCAGTCGTCGATCACGCGGTGGGTGAGGCCGAGCGAGACCAACTGCGGGCGCGTGACCAGGCCGCGTTGCCGAGACGCCAACTCGGCGACTCTCCTGTCCCGCTCTCGCGTGTCGCGTTGACCTCCCACCAGGTGGTGTAGGCGACACGCGGCAAAACTAGCCCCCCAGCACCTCCGCGAACCGCGCCCGGGCGATGTTGCGCCCCGTGATCACCACCACCAGCGGACCCTCGGCCTCGACGCGTCCCGCCAGCACCGCAGCCGCGGCGCACGCCGCCGCCCCCTCCGCCACCACGCCGGCAGACGAGGCCAGCACGCGGATCGCGTCCTCGATCTCCGCCTCCGGCGAGGCGATCACCGCGTCGACGTGGTCGCGGACCAGCGGGAAGGTCACCGAGCCCGGCTCGAGGTTGCCGCCGAGGCCGTCGGCGATCGTCGGCTGGGGCGTGAACGGCGTGACGGCGCCCGCGTCGAGCGCGGTGCGGAACGCCTGCGAGCGCTCGGCCTCGACGGCCACCACGCGCGCCCGGCCGCCCGCGCGCGCCGACGACCACAGTCCCAGCCCCGACGCGAGCCCGCCGCCCCCGAGCGGCGCCACCACCGTGAAGCGCGCGCCCGTCCCGAGAACGGCATCGATCTCCGCCCCGATCGTCGCCTGCCCGGCGATCACGCGGGGGTCGTTGTACGCCGACACGTAGACCGCCCCCGCGGCGGCCAGCCCGATCGCGTGCTCCTCGGCGTCGTCATAGGACGAGCCGACCCGCTCCAGCGCCACGTCGAAGCGCTCGAGCGCCGCGAGCTTGGCCGGCGACGCGTTCGCCGGCACGACCACCGTCGCGCGGCGGCCGAGCGCCGTCGCCGCCCAGGCCACGCCGAGCCCGTGGTTGCCCGCGCTCGCCGTGACGACCGAGGCCGACGACGGCAGCGCCGACAGCGCCGACAGTGCGCCGCGCACCTTGAACGACCCCGTCGGCTGCAGCGACTCGAGCTTCAGCCAGACGTCCTCGCCGAGCCCTGGCGCGCGCACCAGAGGCGTCGGCGCCAGCCGCGCCGACACCGCGTCGCGCGCGCCGGCGAGCTCCGCCTCCCCGGGCGGGGAGACGAGCCTCACTGCGAGCCGGAACCGATGCGCTCGAGCCCCGCCTCGATGCCCTGGCGGATGAGGTCGATGTGGGTCTCGTCGCAGATCAGCGGCGGCGAGACAGCGGCGCCCTTGAGCAGCGGCCGTACCAGCACGCCCGCCTCGCGCGCCCCGGCCGCGAGCTTCGCGACGGCGCCGGGATCCTCGGCCAACGCGTCCTCGGAGACCTCGACGGCGGCGAGGAAGCCGAGCCCGGCGCGAACCTCGCCCACCTCCGGGCGCGACGCCAGCGGCGCGAGCGCGTCGCGCAGCGGCCCCTCGAGCTCGCGGCCGCGGCCGATCAGGTCCTCGCGCTCGTAGATGTCGAGCACTGCGAGCGCCGCCACCGCGCACGACGGGTGCCCGGCGTAGGTCGCGCCATGGCGCAGCATCGGGCCGCCCGGGCCCTCGAAGAACGGCGCCGCGACGTGATCGGCGACCACCACGCCGCCGAGCGGCAGGTAGCCGGAGGTGACGCCCTTGGCGAAGGTGATGAGGTCGGGCCGGACGTCCTCCCAGCGCTCGATCCCCCACCAGGTCCCGAGCCGGCCGAAGGCGCAGATGACCGAATCGCAGACGAAGAGGATCCCGTGCTCGGCGCACAGGTCGGCCACGCCCTGGATGTACCCCTCGGGCGGCAGGTGGACGCCGCCGGCGCCGATCACCGGCTCGCAGAAGAACGCGGCGACCCGCTCGGGTCCGACGGCCAGGATCTCCGCCTCCAGCGCCCGCAGCGAGTCATGCGCGACCGCCGAGACGTCGCCGACCAGCGGGCCCCAGTTGCTCGTGTTCGCCTCGATCCCTCCGACACTCGTCCCGAAGCCGTGGGTGCCGTGGTAGCCGTTCGTGCGCGAGATCAGGTGCGTGCGCTCCGGGTGGCCCTGCAGGACCCAGTGGCGGCGGGCGAGCTTGGCCGCGGTGTCGATCGAGTCGCCGCCGCCCGCGGTGAGGAAGATGCGCGCGTCGGACATCGGCGCGGTCGCGGCGAGCCGCTCCGTGAGCTCGTTGGCGGGCCGGTTGGAGAAGTCGCCGAAGGTCGAGTAGGCCTCGAGCGTGCGCATCTGCGCGGAGACCGCGTCGGCGACCTCCTCGCGGGCGTGGCCGATGTTCGCGTACCAGAGGCTCGCGGTCGCGTCGAGGTAGCGGCGCCCCTGGTCGTCGAAGACCCAGACGCCCTCGCCGCGCTCGATCACGAGCTCCTGGCGGGAGACCGCGCCCATGTCGGCGAACGGGTGCCAGAAGCGGGTCGTCGCGGTACGCGGAGCGGGTTGGGTGACGGACATGACCCGGACGCTACCCGCCGCGGCCGTGCCGCTGCCGTCCAAGGTTCGTTTCGCCGACACGCCTGACTGGCGAGGCCGCCAGCCTCAAACGAGCGCCTCGCGCAGCGCCTCCGCCAGCGCGTCGACCCCGTCGCGCGCGGTCTGCCCGGTCTGCTGCCAGCGGATGAAACCGTGGATCGTCCCCGGCCAGCGGCGCAGCTCCACGGGCACGCCGGCGCCCTCGAGCGCGGCCGCGTAGGCCTCGCCTTCGTCGCGCAGGACATCGTGGTCGGCGGTCATCACCCAGGCTGGCGCGACGCCGGACAGGTCGGGATCGCGCAGCGGCGAGGCGTCGGGCTCGGTGCCGTCCGCGCCGTCGAGGTAGACGTCCCAGAAGCGCTTCATCTGCAGCGCGGTGAGCCCGAAGCGGTCCTCGAAGGCGCGGAAGGACGGGGTGTTCACGCCGGCGTCCGTCACCGGGTAGACCAGTGCCTGCAGCCGCAGGTCGAGCTCGCCGCGCAGCCGCCGAGCGACGACCGCGGCGAGGTTGCCGCCCGCCGAGTCGCCGGCGACGGCGACGCGCGCCGGGTCGCCGCCGACGCCCGAGACCGCCTCCGAGGCCGCCCAGCGCGTCCCGGCCACCGCGTCGTCGACCGCCGCGGGATAGGGATGCTCAGGCGCGAGCCGGTACTCGACGCTGAGCACGAGCGCCCCGGAGGCGTTCGCCAGCCGCCGGACGGGAGCGCGATAGGTCTCGACCGAGCCGAGCATCCAGCCGCCGCCGTGCAGCCAGACGATCACCGGGTACGGCGCCGCCGCGCCGCGGGGGACGTAGGCCCGCACCGGGATCTCGCCGCCCGGGCCGGGGACGGTGAGGTCGATCTCCTCGGCGACGGGCTCGCCGTCGCCGCACAACGACTCGGTCTCGGCGAGGTGGTTCGCCCGGGCCTGGTCGACCGGCAACTCGTGCGCCGGCGTCCCGGCGGCGAGCAGCATGCCGGCCAGCACCTTCTCGATGTCGGGCTGGAGGTCCGCGACCTCGTGCGCGGGCGCCGTCATCGCGGCGAGCCCTCGGGCTCGAGCGCCGGCGCCTGGGCGGCGGAGCGCTGGTCCGGGTCGTTGAGCACCGCGCCGGGCGGCGCCGGCACGTCGCCCTCCAGCAGCGCGTCGTCGGTGTCGCGCATCCACTCCTCGAGCCGCTCGCGCATCTCGTCGAGCACCGGCGCGTAGGTCGGATCGCCCGACAGGTCGCGCGCCTCCTGCGGGTCGAAGAGCAGGTCGTGCAGCTCCTCGCGCGGCAGCGGGCGGTCCGCCCAGCCGGCCTCGATCAGCACGTCCTTGGACGGCCCGTCGTCGACGTTGGCCAGCACCGGCAGCTCGCGCTCGCCGAAGCGGCGGATGTACTTCCAGCGGTGCGTGCGGATCGCGCGCTGGGGCTCGTAGGCGGCGTGGTAGGTCAGCTCGGCGAACAGCTCGTCGCGGACCTCGGGGACCTCCTTGCGCATCAGCGGCAGGATCGAGCGGCCCTGGACGAAGCCGGGGATCTCGGCCCCGGCGGTCTCGCACATCGTCGGGTAGAGGTCGATCTGCGAGACGAGCGTGTCCGAGACGCGGCCACCGTGGAAGCCGCCGGGGCCGCGCATGATCAGCAGCACGCCGATGCCGCGGTCGTAGAGCGTCGCCTTCGAGCCGGGGAACGCGAGCCCGTGGTCGGTCGTCAGCACGACGAGCGTGTCGTCGGCCAGCTCGTGCTCGTCGAGCGCGTTGAGCACGGCGCCGACGCCCTGGTCGAGCGAGCGCGCGCTGGCCTTGTAGGAGGCCATGTCGCGGCGCGTCGCCGGCACGTCGGGCAGGTTGGGCGGCGGCGCGGAGTAGAGCGCGTCGCGCACGGACGTCGGCTCGAAGAACTCGCGATGGGTCTCGAAGAAGCCCACGGAGAGGAAGAACGGCTCCTCGGGGCGCTCGCGCAGGATCGACACCGCGGCGGGCGCGACCGTGTCGACGTGGTGGGTGTCGATGTCGACGACGTGGGCGTAGCCGAGGATCGACGGATCCTTGGAGAGGTGCTGCTCGCCGATCAGCGCCGACCAGTAGCCCGCACCGCGGAGTGTGTGCACGAGGTGCTGCGAGTAATCGTTGAGCTCGAAGCCGCGATGGGCGAGCCCGATCATGCCGTTGGAGTGCGCCCACTGGCCCGTGAGCAGGCACGCGCGGCTGCCCGAGCACGTCGGCGCGCCGCAGAACGCCTGGCGGAAGAGCATCCCCTGATCGGCGAGCCGCTGGATGTTCGGCGTCGGGATCTGATGACCGTAGGGCTGGATGTACCGGCCCGTGTCATGGGAATGCAGGTAGAGGATGTTCGGCGGCTTCGTCACCGGATACTGTTTATCGCAAATCCCGACCGGGAAACTCGACATAGCCCCATGACCGCCCGCTCCTCCCCAGAGCTCGCGGACGCGCTCCTTGCCGTCCGACCCCAGAGAGCCTATGTCGTCTGCGCCACTCCGCGCAGCGGAAGCACCCTGCTGTGCGAGATGCTGGCCGACTCCGGGATCGCGGGCCGCCCCTCCGAGCACGTCGAGCAGCTGCGCAAGCGCGGCCGGCCCAACGAGCCGCGCGAGTACTTCGCCGACATCGAGGACCGCTCGGTCCTCGAGCTCCTCCCCGCCTCCGGCCCGCCGCGCCCCCACCCGGGCGCGATCGACGAGCGCCTCGCCGCGCTCATCGCCTATGCCACCACGCCCAACGGCGTCTTCGGCACCAAGGTGATGTGGAGCTACATGGCCGACCTGCAGGAGCGCCTGGCCGAGCTCCCCGGCTTCGGGCGCCTGCAGGACGCCGACCGCCTCGCCGGCCTGCTCGGCGACGTCCAGTACGTCCACGTCCTGCGCGAGGACCACGTCGCGCAGGCGATCTCGATGTGGCGCGCGGTCCAGACGCGCGCCTGGCGCGCCGAGACCGACGACGCCGTCGAGCCGGTCTACTCGTTCTCGGGCATCGAGCACCTCGCCCACCAGCTCGAGCGCCACAACGTCGCCTGGGACCGCTGGTTCAACCAGCAGGAGATCGAGCCGCTGCGCGTCCGCTACTCCGAGATGGCCGAGGACCCCGGCCGCGTCCTGCAGGACACCCTGGACTTCATCGGCGTCGGGGACCAGGCCCACGCCGAGCCGCCCCCACCCTCGCTGCGCCGGCAGTCCGGGGCGCAGTCGCGGGAGTGGGCCGACCGGTACCGCCGCGAAGAGGAGGCCCACCGTTGACCGCCATCGAGCAGGACCTGCGCCTGTCGCAGCTGGGTGAGCTCGAAGCCGAGGCGATCCGTGATGCGCGCGGTCGCCGCGGAGCTCGAGCGGCCCTGCTGCTGTTCTCCGGCGGCGGACTCGATCGTGCTGCGCGGTCGAGCGCCTGCTCGCGCAGCTCGACGAGGCGCTGGAGGCCGACGGCTAGAAGCCCCGCCGCTCGCGCGCGCGGATCGCGTCGATGTCGCGGCCGACGCGGTGGCGCGACTCCCACATCGCGTGCCCGATCCAGAGGGCCGCGAGGACCAGTACGGCGACGGTGACGCCGACCGCCTGGGCCGGCGAGAGCGCGCCCATCACCACGAAGAACACGAACAGGCAGATCAGGCCCAGCGCGAACACCCAGAACGTCTCGCTGAGCACGTGCAGAAGCCTCGAGCGCCGCATGTGCGGATCGTAGCGAGGGGTCGGGGCGCCCGCAAAGCGGCGCGTCATCATGAGGGCATGAGCCTCACGATCGGGCCCGGGCCGCTCGCGACGCAGCCCGGCGGCGACTTCAACTTCGGCTGGGACGGCGCGCCCGCCCACCGCCTCTTCTTCCAGCCCTACCCGCGGCGCCTGCGGGCGCTGATCGGCGACCGCGTCGTGCTCGACACGACGCGCGCGCAGCTGCTCTACGAGTCGAACCTCCTGCCGCGCGTCTACGTGCCGATCGAGGATCTCGACCACGACGTGCTCGAGCGGACCGACACCTCGACGCACTGCCCGTTCAAGGGCGACGCGAGCTACTGGAGCGTCCGCGTCGGCGACCGCCTCGTCGAGGACGCGGTCTGGACCTACGAGCAGCCGATCGAGGCGGCGGCCTGGCTCGCGGGCTACGCCTGCCTGTACTGGCACAAGGCCGACGCCTGGTTCTGCGAGGACGAGCGGCTCTTCGCCCACTTGAGAGACCCCTACCACCGGGTCGACGTGTTCGAGGCCTCGCGGCCGGTGCGCATTCGCGTGGGCGGCGAGGTCGTGGCCGAGAGCACGCGCGCGAAGTTCCTCTACGAGACCGGTCTGCCGATGCGCGTGTACGTGCCGGGCGCCGACGTCCTCCCCGGCGTGCTGTCGCCGGCGGAGAAGCGCACGACCTGTCCGTACAAGGGCGAGGCGACCTACTGGCACGTCGGCGCGAACGGCACGCGGGTCGAGGACGGCGCCTGGAGCTACGAGACGCCGCTACCGGAGGCGCTCGCGGTCGGCCGCCACGTGTCGTTCGACGGCGAAGGCGTCGACGTGGAGGTCGACGAGCCGGCGCAGCGCTTCACGCTGGCCGGCTCGCGCGTGTCCTAGGCCGCGACCGGCCCGTCGTCGTCCCCGGGGTCCGGTTCGGGGGCGTCCTCGGCAAGGATGCGGTAGAGCGACCGGCGGGTCTCGGCGAGCACCTGGCGCGCCTCGGTCACCTGGGCCGGGTTGCCGGCGTAGGCGATCTGCATGACCGCCGCGCCGACCTGGGCGATGCTCGAGCGCAGCTCGAACATGCCCTCGCCGACGTTGTCGGCGACGGCCGCCCACGGCTCCTTGAGCTCCTCGCGGTGCGCCTCGACGTGGGCGCGGCCCTCGTCCGTGAGCTCGAACAGCTTGCGGCCCGTGGACTCGTCGGCCTTGACCAGGCCCTCGTCCTCGAGCTGCTGGAGCGCCGGGTAGACCGAGCCGGGGCTCGGGCGCCACGCGCCCTCGCTGCGCTGCTCGATCTCCTGCATCAGCCCGTAGCCGTTGCGCGGCTCCTCCTCGAGGAGCACGAGCAGCGCGGCCCGGACGTCGCCGCGGCGGGCGCGGCCACGGAAGTGGCCCCCGCTTGGCCCGAACGGTGGCCCGAACGGGCCACCGCGGTGGTGGTGGTGGCGAGGGCCACCGCCGCCGCTGCGACGGCCTCGACCGCCGCCGCCGCCGCGCGGGCCGCCCATCAGCGCCCACAGGTCCCGGATGTCGAAGCCGGGACCGAATTCGTTGCGAATCGCATGGGAGTGCATGCGGTCCTCCTTGTTTCGTAGGTGAGTATCGACGCTGCATCACGATATATCGGAATGCATCGGACGTCAAGGGTTGTTGGTCCACGAACGTCAACCCCGGCTGGGGAGGGCGGTGGTCGGCCGTAGGCGTCGCGGCGTCGCGGCGGGGTGGAGCGATTGGCGCTTTTTGCCCGCACCAGCGGCAAAAAGCGCCAAGCGGCGCCGCCGAGGCCGCGGCTACTTCGCGTCGAGCCAGTTCGGCCCGATGCCCGCCTCGACCACGAGCGGGGGATCCATCACGGCGGCGGCGACCATCTCGCGGCAGACGATCTCCCTCGCCTGCTCGGCCTCGCCCTCCGGCCCCTCGAACAACAGCTCGTCGTGGATCTGGAGGATCGTGCGGGTCGTCAGGCCGGCCTCGGCGAGCGCGTCGTGCGCGCGCACCATCGCGACCTTGATGATGTCCGCCGCGGTGCCCTGGATGACCGAGTTGACCGCGAGTCGCTCGCCGAGCTTGCGCGTCTGCCAGTTGCGGGCACGGATCTCGGGGATCTGGCGGCGGCGCCCGAACAGCGTCGAGACGTAGCCCTGCTCCTCGGCCTGCGTCACGGCGTCCTTCATGAACTGGGCGACTGCCGGGAACCGCTCGAGGTAGCGGTCGATGAACTCCTGCGCCTCCTCCTGCGGGATCTGCAGGCGGTCGGCGAGCCCGTAGGCCGAGAGCCCGTAGACGATCCCGTAGTTGACCATCTTGGCCTTCGAGCGCATGCCGACGTCGAGCTGCTCGGCGGGCAGCGCGAAGACCGCCGAGGCGGTCTCGGTGTGCACGTCCTCCCCGCGCCGGAAGATGTCCTTGAGGACCTCCTCGCCGGCGATGTGGGCGAGCACGCGCAGCTCGACCTGCGAGTAGTCGACCGAGAGCAGCACGTTGCCCGGCTCGGCGACGAAGCACTGGCGGATCACGCGACCCGTCTCCGTGCGGATCGGGATGTTCTGCAGGTTCGGGTTGATCGACGAGAGCCGGCCGGTTGCCGTGTTCGTCTGCTGGAAGGTCGTGTGCAGGCGGCCGTCCTCCCCGATCCACGCCGGCAGCGCGTCGAGGTAGGTCGAGACGAGCTTGGTCAGCTCGCGCCAGCGCTCGACCTTGGGGATGATCGGGTGCTCGTCGCGGATCGCCTGCAGCACGCGCGCGTCGGTCGAGAAGCCGGTCTTGCCACGGCGCTTGCGCGAGAGCCCGAGCTTGACGAACAGCACCTCCGCGAGCTGCTGGGTGGAACCGATCATGAACTCCTCCCCCGCGAGCTCCCAGATCTCGCGCTCGAGCGCCTCGGCATCGATGCGGATCTGGCTCGCCGCCTCCTCGAGCCGGCGCGTGTCGAGCTTGATGCCGGCGTCCTCGGTCTCGCGCAGCACCCGCACGAGGGGCAGCTCGATCTCGTTGAGCAGGTCGGTCAGGCCGCGCTCGTGCAGCTGCTCGCGCTGCTGGACGGCGAGCGCGTGCACGAGCACGGCGTGCACCGCCTGCGGGTCGTCGGCCGTCGCCGCCAGCCCGCGCTCCTCGGCGAGCTCGTCGAGCGGGTAGCCGCGGCGCGCCGGATCGAGCAGGTAGGCGGCGACCTCGGTGTCGAAGCCCAGCCGGCGCGGGACGCGACCGAGCGCCTTCGCGTCGTGCGCGACGACCGGGCGGTCGCCCGCCGCCTCCACGAGCAGGGCCGGATCGGCGACCTCGCCGACGAGCGCGGCACCGGAACCGCCGTAGGCGGCGAAGCGCCAGCCCTCCTCGCGCGGCAGCAGCTCGCCCTCGGCCGGCTCGGGCGCCTCGGCGACCAGCACGAGCTCCTCGCCGGGCAGCGACGCGATGTCCGCGGCGCCGCCCTCGCGGACCTGGACGGCGATCGCGGTCTGGCTCTCCGGGCGCGGGATCGCCTCGAGCTCCGCGGCCTCGAGCGCCTCCTCGAGCCGGCGCAGCGGGTCGCGCAGCTCCCAGTCGCGGAACACCGGGACGACGTTCGTGCGGTCGGGCTCGCGCTCGAGCTCGGCCTCGAGGTCGATGTCGAGCCCGGGGACGTCGCGGACCATCGTCGCCAGCTGCTTGGAGAGCCGCGCGTCGTCGGCGTGCTCGGTCAGGTTCTGCTTGCGCTTGGCGCCGGAGATGTCATCGACGCTCGCGAGCACGGTCTCGAGGTCGCCGAAGCGCTGCAGCAGCTCCGCGGCGGTCTTGTCGCCGATGCCCGGGACACCCGGGATGTTGTCGGACGTGTCTCCCTTGAGGCCGATGAAGTCCGGCACGAGCTCGGGCGGGATCCCGTAACGGTCGATCACGCCCTGGCGGTCGTAGACCTTCGTGTCGGTGATGCCGCGCGAGGTCGTCATGATCCGCACGCCGTCCTCGACGAGCTGGTACGCGTCACGGTCGCCCGAGACGATCATCACCGGGATCCCGCGCTCCTTGGCCTGCTCGGCCAGCGTGGCGATGACGTCGTCGGCCTCGAAGCCCTCGATGGAGATGTTGCGGTAGCCGAAGGCCTCGACCAGTGGGCGCAGGTGCGGCCATTGCAGCTTCAGCAGGTCGGGCCGGCTCGAGCGCTGGGCCTTGTAGTCGGCCGACAGCTCCTTGCGGCCCGACATGCCCGCGTCCCACACGACGACCGTCGGGACCGCGCCGTAGTCCGTGAGGATCTTCACGAGCATCGACGCGAATCCGAAGATCGCGTTGGTCGGCCGGCCGTCGGAGGTGGCGATCGACTCGGGAAGCGCGAAGAACGCCCGATAGGCCAGGGAGTTGCCGTCGATCAGGAAGAGCTCGCGGGCCGTCCCGCCGTCGTCTTGCGCCATGGACCGCAAGGCTACCCACGACGGGTCGTCGGACGGCCCTGCGCCGCTATGATCGCCGGGCGGCTCCGGCATGACGCCGAGCGCTCCCTCCGCGTGCGCCTCCGCCCCATTGGGCTCGCGCACGGCGAACCGCCATCGAGAGGTCCCTATGACCGACACGCCCTCCCCCGAGACCCGCGAGTCCACGCCGACCGAGCCCGACACGTCGAGCGAGCCGACCCCCACGGCCGCCGAGGGCAACGGCGAGCCTGCCGCCCCGCAGGCCGAGGCGGCCACGGCGCCCGCCGCGGACCACGCTCCCGACGCCGGCGCGGCCCAGCCCGTGCTCGACGAGCAGCCGCAGACCGAGGGCGAGGTGGCGACCCCGCAGGCCGCCGGCACCGCCGCCGAGACGCCGGCCGAGCAGGCCCCCGCCGAGACGCCGGCGGAGCAGACGCCAGTGGAGCAGGCCCCCGCCGCCGAGCAGGCCCCCGCCGCCGAGCAGGCCCCCGCCGCCGAGCAGCCCCCGGCTGAGCCGCAGCAGCAGGAGCAGCAGCAGCGCCCCGCCCAGGAGGGCCGCCAGTCCTCGCGCCCGCCGCGCCCGCGCCGGCGCCGCCTGACCGCCGCCGAGCGCCACCGCCGCACCTTCTTCGCCAAGCTCTCCGAGCTGCGCAAGGCCGAGCAGGCCGCGCTCGCGGGCGGCCCCGAGCCGACCGACGACGCGCCCCGTGAGCCGCAGGCCGAGGCGCCCGGGCAGGCCGAGGCGCCCGCCCCCGAGGCGACCCCCGAAGCCCCCGCCGACGGCCAGCCGGCCGCCGAGGCCCAGCCGGCCGCCGAGCCCCAGCCCGTCGCCGAGCAGGCACCCCAGCCGCCGCAGCAGCCCGAAGCGCCCGCGACCTCCCCGTCGCGCTCGGCCCGCGCCCAGGCCCGCTTGGTCGCCGCGATCGAGCGAGTCGGCGGCGCCGAGGCGGTGCTCGAGGCGCTCCAGCCCAAGCACCGCGACGACGGCGAGACCATGAAGTGGTCCTC
>DATBDM010000236.1:0-26175 GCA_036269915.1 Solirubrobacteraceae bacterium
GATGTATCGCTCCGGACTCGTGCCGCGACGGGCCGCATGGCTCGGCCTCATCGGCGGCCCGCTCATCATCGTGTCGGGGACGGCCGTGATGTTGAGCGGCGACCATCCGAGCGACACCCTGCGCTCGCTGCAGGGCCTCGCGACGATCCCGGAGTTCCTGTGGGAGCTCTTCCTCGGCGTCTACTGCACCTTCAAGGGCTTCAAGCCATCGTCACCGATCCTGCACGCGGAAGCCGGGCGGGATCGGACGCCCGCTGTGACCGCCGTGGCACCCGCCTAGATCGCCGAGACGGGCGCGTCCCAAGGTGTGTGGCACGCCCGTCGCGCCCATTCTCCACCGCCGCTCGCGAAGGTTCCGAGATGAGAGAGGGGTGGAAGGATCACCCACCCGAGCGCGTTCCGTGAGCATGCACGGACTGGCTGAGCCGGTCGTCGTCCCGGTGGCGGTCGTCCTGGCGGGCGATCCGGACCTGCGCGCCGAGATCGTCGCGCTGCTCCACGCGGCCGGGCTCGGCGTCGCGGCGTCGACCGCGGTGGTCCCGGATCTCGTGATCCTGCCGCTGGGCTCCTCCGACCCGCAGGCGATGGCGGAGGTCGGGGTCGCGCTGAAGGTCCACCCCGGCACGCCGCTGCTGGTCGTGCTGCCCGCGGACACGACGGGGGCGCGCTTGCGGCGCGCCGTGCGGGTGGGCGCCCACGGAGTCGTCACGACGGACCGGCTGGGGGAGGCGCTGGCGCCGAGCGCCGCGGCGCTGCTCGCCGGCCAGCTCGCGGTGCCGCCCGCCGTCCGGCGCCAGCTCGCACCGACGCCGCTGTCGCACCGCGAGAAGCAGGTGCTCAACCTCGTCGTGGCGGGCTACACCAACCGCCAGATCGCCGATGCGCTCTACCTGTCCGAGAGCACGGTGAAGACCCACGTCTCCTCCGCCTTCGCCAAGCTCGACGCGCGCTCGCGCGCCGAGGCCGCCGCGATCGTCCTCGATCCCGAGGACGGCCTCGGGCTCGGCGTGCTGTCGACCGGGGTCGACGGGCGCGTCGCCGCCGCCTGAGCGGCGGCCGCAGATGAGCCGTTCCTCATCCCGCGGGATACCGCGGGTAAAGTTGACGTTGACGTAAGGAACGGATTTCGGGAGCGATATGACGACGGTCGAGCGCGAAGCGGTACCGACACGGCGGCGGGGGCCGCAGCGGGTCGACGCCGACCACCCGCACTACAAGTGGTGGGCGCTGTCGTGCACGAGCGTCGGGATGCTGCTCGCGACGGTCAACTCGGGCACGCTGATCATCGCCCTGCCCGACCTCGAGCGCTCGCTGCACACCAGCCTGCTCTCGCTCGTCTGGGTGATCCTCGCCTACATGATCGCCTCGACCGTGCTCGTGGTCACCGCGGGCCGGCTGTCGGATCTGTTCGGCCGCAAGAAGGCCTACGTCGCCGGCTTCTTGGTCTTCTCCGCGGCCTCCCTCGGCGCGGGCTTCGCCGGCGACGGCACCGAGCTGATCCTGTGGCGGATCGCCCAGGGCGTCGGCGGCGCCTTCCTGTTCGCCAACTCCGCCGCACTCGTGACGGACGCCTTCCCCGCCCGCCAGCTCGGCCTGGCCATGGGCACCAACACGATGGTCGCGGCGGTCGGCCTCGTCCTCGGCCCGGTGCTCGGCGGCGTGCTGGTGACGATCTCCTGGCACTGGGTGTTCTGGTTCAACGTGCCGCTCGGCCTCGCCGCCAGCGCGTGGGCCGCCTTCGTCCTGCGCGAGCTCGCGCGGCCCGACGCGGTGCGCGGGCTCGACATCCCCGGCGGCGTGGTCTTCGTGGCCGGCTTGACCGGGCTCGTGCTCGGCATCTCGCGCGGCGGCCTGACCGGCTGGAGCGACCCGATCACGATCGTCGGGCTCATCGTCGGCATCGTCCTGCTGCCGCTCTTCGTGCTGATCGAGAAGCGCGGCCGTGCGCCGATGCTCGACCTGTCGATCTTCGAGAACCGGCTCTTCTCCGCCGCGACGGGCGCGGCGTTCCTCAACGGCCTGTCGCGCTTCGCGCTGATGTTCGTCTTCGTCTTCTACTTCCAGGGCGCCCAGGGCAACGACCCGGTGACCGCCGGGGTCAAGCTCGCCCCGATGGCGGTCGGGATGCTCATCTCCTCGCCGCTGGCCGGCGTCTGGGCCGACCGCCACGGCTCGCGGGCGCTGGCCGTCGGCGGCATGCTGGTCGGCGCCGTCGGCCTCGCGCTGATGACCACGCTGCAGCCGGAGTCGCCGTACTGGCAGAGCAGCGTCTGGCTGCTGCTGGTCGGCATCGGCTCGGGCATGTTCAACTCGCCGAACACCGCGGCGATGATGGGCACGGTGCCGCCGAACCGGCGCGGGATCGCGGCCGGGACGCGGACGATGGTGCAGAACACCGGGGCGGTGATCTCGATCGCGTTCGTCATGGCGGTGATCACGGCGTCGATCCCCAAGGACGTGCTGTTCAAGATCTTCTCGGGCGTCAGCTCGGGGCTCTCGGACGCGCGGCTGGCGCCGTTCATCCACAACATGCACGTCGCCCTCTGGGTGCTCGCCGCGACCTCGGTGCTCGGCGCCGGGGTATCGCTCATGCGGCCGTCGGCGGCGTCGGAGGCGCGTCGGCAGCAGGCGCTGGCGGAGGTGGCCTGATGAAGCTGCGTTGGTTCGGCCAGTCGGCCTTCCTGCTCGAAGGGGCGGAGGGCCGCGTGATGATCGACCCGTTCGGCGACACCGCGCCGCTTCGCGCGCGCGGGGTGCCGTTCCTGTACCCGGACATCGAAGGCGCCGAGGCCGATCTCGTCCTCGTCACGCACGAGCACGCCGACCACAACGACACGAGCGTGGTGGGCGGCGATCCGGCCGTGGTGCGGCTCGCCGGCGCGCACGACACGCCGGTCGGGCCGGTGCTCGGCGTCGCGTCCGAGCACGACACCGCCGCCGGCACCGAGCGCGGCCCGAACGCGATCTTCGCCTTCTCGCTCGACGGCCTGCGGATCGCGCACTTCGGCGACTTCGGGCAGGCCGCGCTGCGGCCGGAGCAGCGGGCGGCGCTCGGCGAGGTCGACCTCGTCTTCGTCCCGGCGGGCGGCGGCCCGACCATCGGCGGCGAGCAGGCCGCCGCGCTCGCCCGCGAGCTCGGCGCGACCTGGATCGTGCCGATGCACTACGGCACGCCCGCGGCGCCGTTCCTCGGGCCGCTCGACCCGCTCGTCGAGGCCCACGGGGGAGCGGTCCGTCGCGTCGACGGGCCGGAGGCGGAGGTCGATGCCGCCGCGCGGCCCGACGCCCCGGAGCTGCTCGTACTCGAGCCTCCGCCGCCGGTCGAGGACTGAGACGATGGCGGCCGTGACCGAGCCCCCGCTCAAGATCGGCGACGTCGCGCGGCGCGTCGGCACCACGCCGCGGACCATCCGTTACTACGAGGAGATCGGGCTGCTGCCGCCGGCCGCGGACCGCCCGGCGGGCGGCCATCGCGCCTACGGCGAGGCCGACGTCGAGCGGCTGGGCGAGATCCTGCGCCTGAAGGACCTGCTCGGCGTCTCGCTCGACCAGCTGCGCGAGCTGGTCGCCGCCGAGGACGCCCGCGCCGCGATCCGCGCGGAGTACCGCCGCACGGAGGATCCCCGCCGCCGGCGCGAGCTGCTCGACGCCGCGCTCGAGAACGTCGAGCGCCAGCTCGCCCTGGTCAGTGCCCGCCGCGCGGAGGTCGACACCCTCGAGAGGGAACTCGTCCGACGGCGCGACCGGGTACACCTCCTGCTGGAGGAGGTCCAACCATGACCCTGATCACGCTCTCTGCACCCTATGGCGCCGGCGGCAGCCAGGTCGGTCCCGAGGTCGCGCGCCGGCTCGGCGTGCCGTTCCTCGACCGCGCGATCCCGACCGCGGTGGCCGAGCGGCTGTCCGTGTCGCTCGACGAGGCCGTCGACCGCGACGAGTCCGCGGGCGGCGCGCTGACCCGCATGACGGTGTGGCTCGGGCAGGTCGGTCAGGCCTTCGGGGCGCCGGGCGCGATCCCGGTCGAGACGGTCGAGGAGGAGGACTACCGGCGCGCCACCGAGCACGTCCTGCGCGACTGCGCGAGCACCCCGGAGGGCGCGGTGATCCTCGGCCGCGCCGGGGCGATCGTCCTGCGCGAGCATCCGGGCGCGCTGCACGTCCGCCTCGACGGGCCCATCGAGGGGCGGATCCGCCAGGGCATGGCGGTCGAGGGCGTCGACCGCGCCACGGCGGAGCGCCACATCGACGAGACCGACAAGGCACGCCGCGCCTACGTCAACCACTTCTACCGCTGCGATCCGCGCGAGGCGTCGCTGTATCACCTGGTGATCGACTCGACGGCGATCCCGCTCGACGCCTGCGCGGAGATCATCGTCGGCGCCGCGCGCGCCCGCGAGGGCGCCGCGGCGCTCGCCTGAGCTACTGAACCGGCGAGGCGACCGGCTTGCCGCCGTTGTCGTTCGCCGACGCCGTCGCCTCGCGCGAGGAGGCGTGGGCGCCGTCGGCGCCGGCGGCCTCGACCGCGTCGGGCTGCGAGGCGACCTGCGGGCCATCGCCGGACGGGTCGGCGACGCCCTCCTCGAGCCACTCGTAGCGGCCGTCGAGGACGCCCATGGCGGCCTTGTAGTTGTCGACGTCGTCGTTCGCCCACAGCTCGTGGAAGAGCGTCTCGACGCGGCGGCGCGCCTGCGAGCAGAACAGGTCGGCGAGCTCGTAGGCCTGCTCGCCGCGCTCCGGGTGCTCGCGCTTGATCGTGTCGGCGTACACGACCGCCGAGGAGATGGCGAACAGCTCCGCGCCGATGTCGACGATCCGGCCCAGCAGCGCCTGGCGCTGCTCGAGCTTGGCCTGGTAGCGCGTCATCGCGTAGAACGTCGAGCGCGCGAGCTTGCGCGAACCGCGCTCGGCGAAGCGCACGTGGGAGGCGAGCGAGCCGAACTCGTCGTAGGCCTTGGGCTTCTGGCCCTCGCCGACGGCCAGCTGCGGCAGCCACTTGCCGTAGAACTTCGCCGCCTGCACGCCGATCTTGGCCTTCTCGGCGAGCGAGCCGTCGCCCTCGAGGATCTCGCCGGCGACCTCGAGGTGCTGGTCGACGGCTTCGCGGGCGATCAGCAGGTGCATGATCTCCGTCGAGCCCTCGAAGATGCGGTTGATCCGCATGTCGCGGAACGCGGCCTCGACCGGCACCGGCTTCTCGCCGCGCGCCTTCAGCGACTCGGCCGTCTCGTAGCCGCGGCCGCCGCGGATCTGCATCAGCTCGTCGACGATCTTCCAGCCGATCTCCGAGCCGTAGAGCTTGGCGATCGCCGCCTCGATGCGGATGTCGTTCTTCTTGTCGTCGGCGAGGCGCGAGGCGACGTCGAGCATCGCCTCGAGGCCGAACGCGGAGCCGGCGATGAAGGCGATCTTCTGGGCGACCGCGTCGTGCTTGCCGACCGGGCGGCCCCACTGGACGCGCTCGGCGGACCACTCGCGCGCGACCTTCGTCGCCCACTTGCCGACGCCGACGCAGATCGCCGGCAGCGCCAGGCGGCCCGTGTTGAGGGTGCTCAGGGCGATCTTGAGGCCCTGGCCCTCCTTGCCGATCACGTTCTCGCTGGGGACGAAGACGTCCTCGAGCAGCGTCACCGAGTTCTCGATGCCGCGCAGGCCCATGAACTGGTTGCGGTGCTCGACGGTGATGCCCTCGCTGTCGTAGGGGAGCACGAAGGCGGTGATGCCGCCACGGTGGCCCTCGGACTTCGGCACCTGGGCCATGACGACGACGATGTCGGCGAACGCGCCGTTGGTCGCCCACAGCTTGCGGCCGTTGATGCGGTAGCCGGTGCCGTCCTCGGTCGGGGTCGCGATCGTGCCGAGGCGCGCGGGGTCCGAGCCGACGTCGGGCTCGGTGAGCAGGAAGGCCGAGATGTGGTCGGAGGCGACCTTCGGCAGCCACTTGCGCTTCTGCTCCTCGGAGCCGAACTGGCGCAGCGGCTCGCCGACGCCGATCGACTGGTGCGCGGAGAGGAAGGTCGACAGCGAGGCGTGCCAGACGCCGGCCAGCGCCAGCGCGCGGTTGTAGTAGACCTGCGAGAGCCCGAGGCCGCCGTACTCGACCGGGGTCTTCATCCCGAGCGCCCCGAGGTCCTTGAGGCCCTGGATGACGTCGTCGGGGATCTTCGCGTCGCGCTCGATCGCGAGCGGGTCGACCTGCTGCTCGAGGAACGAGCGAAGACGAGCCAGGAACGCCTCGCCCTTCTCGACCGCGGCGTCGTCGAGGCGCGGCTGCGGGTGGATCAGGTCGAGCCGGAAGTCGCCCAGGAACAGGCCCTTGCCGAAGCTCGGCAGCTTCCACTCGGTTTCGCGGGCGGCCTCGGCGACCTGCCGGGCCTCCTTCTCACTGACGTTCGTGGCCACGGTTTCCTCCAGGGACGAGCGAGTTCGTGGACGAAACCATACCCGGTTGACTGACGAGTCAATCTGTCAGCGAGAGCCCCTCCGCGAGCGCGCGCCACTGGGCGAGCGGGAGCAGCCCTTCGCCCAGCACCTGCAGGCAGACGTGATCCGCGCCCACCTCCCGGTGCGCGGCGATCCGCCGGGCGACCGCCTCGACGCCGCCCATCACCACGATGGCGTCGAGCAGGCGGTCCGAGCCGCCGTCGCGCAGGTCGTCCTCGGTCAGCCCGTGGCGCAGCAGGTTGTTCGTGTAGTTGGGCAGCTGCAGGTAACGCGAGACGTGCTCGCGCGCCTTCTCCTTCGCGGTGGTGGGGTTCTCGTCGAGCACCACGCCCTGCTCGGGCGCGAGCAGCGGCCCCGGGCCGAGCCGCTGGCGGGCGAACCGGGTGTGGGCGACCGGCACGAAGTAGGGGTGCGCGCCCGCCGCGCGCTCGCGCGCCAGGTCGAGCATCTTCGGGCCGAGCGCGGCGAGCACGCGCTCGGACGGCGGCACCGGCGTTGGCTGGGCGTCGAGCGCGTCGAGATAGGACCGCATCTTGCTCAGCGGCTTGCCGTAGCCGCCGGGCGCGATGCGATCGACCATCGGCGCGTGACTCACGCCGAGCCCGAGCAGGAAGCGGCCCTGGGCGCGCAGCTCGATGCTCGCGTGGGCGGTCGCGGCCTCCTCGGGCGGGTGCGCCCAGATGTTGAGGATGCCGGTGGCGACCGTGATCCTCGTCGAGGCGTCGACCAGCAGCTGCGCGCGCTCGAGGATCGGGCCGCCCGCGCCGCCGGGCATCCACAGCGCCGTGTAGCCGAGGCCTTCGAGCTCGGCCACCGCCTCGCGCACCTCGCCCGGCTCGCCCTCGCGGAATCCGGGGGCCCACAGTCCGACGCCGGCGAGCTCAGCCATGTCGCGATCCTCCCACGGATGCCTCCGCCGATGGGGCGGCCACGCGCGTCGGCTCGCCGCGGCCGCGCAGCTCGACCTCCTCGCCGAGCTCCCAGCAGCGGCGCTCGTCCTCGCCCGCGCGCTGCAGCGCGGCGGCGGAGGCCAGCGCGCGGGCCGGATGGCGCTTGGCGAGCTCGGTCAGCCGTGACGCCTCGTTGACCGGATCGCCGATGACCGTGTACTCGAAGCGCTCGGCCGAGCCGATGTTGCCCGCGACCGCCTCGCCGGCCGAGACGCCGATGCCGAGATCGGTGCCGGGGACCTCCTCGGCGAGCCGCCGGCGCAGCTCGCGGGCGGCGGCGAGCGCCGAGCCGGCCGCGTCCGGGGTCTCGAGCGGCGCGCCGAATACGCACAGCGCGGCGTCGCCCTCGAACTTGTTGACCGCCCCGCCGTGGTCGGAGACGACCGCGACCACCACGCAGAAGAACTCGTTGAGCAGCTCGACGACCTCGTCGGGCGGGCGCGTCGCGGCCAGCTCGGTCGAGCCGACGAGGTCGACGAACAGCACCCCGACCTCGCGCGTCTCGCCCCCGAGCGTGATACCGCGCTCGAGCGCCTGGCGAGCGACCTCCTCGCCGACCTGGCGGCCGAAGAGGTCCTGCAGCTCCTCGCGCTCGCGCACGGCGGCGATCATGTGGTTGAAGCCGGCCTGGAGTAGGCCGATCTCGCCGCCGTCGTAGATCTCGAGCCCGACGTCGGTGCGGCCGCGCTGCACGTCGCCCATCGCCCGGCGCAGCTGCTCGAGCGGATCGGCGAGCGAGCGCGCGGAGAGCACGGTGGCCAGCAGCCCGACGACGAGCGCGATGCCGCCGAGGAAGAGCACGATCGCCGCGAGCCGGTCGCTCGACGCGTCCAGCAGCCCGGTGAGGAGACTGAGCGCCGCGACCGCGAGGCCGAGCACCGGGACGCCCGTCCCGAGCGCCCAGAAGATCAGGATCCGCGACGACACGCCCGGGACCACGGGCCGCTCCGGCAGCCGCGCGGCGAGCGCCGCGCGGGTCACCGGCCGCAGGATCCGCTCCGCGAGCAGGTAGCCGACGGCGCCGGTCGTCGTCGCGCCCAGGACGACCGTGACGGCGATGTCGAGCGCCAACCGCGGCGAAGGGCCGACGTTGAGCGCGACGAACAGCACGCCGGCCAGCCCCCACAGCAGCGCGTGCACCCGCAGCTGGCGGATCGGAGCCCGCAGCGCGTCGCGCTGCGCGCGCTCGTCGGGCGGGCAGCCGGACTCGAGCCAGCGCTGGACCGGCAGGTGGAGCTTGAAGCTCCAGGCGATCCCCGCGGGCACGCTGAGGAGCAGGTAGAGCGCGAAGGCGATCAGGTTCTCGCGGCTCGCCGCGTCCGGATCGGGGACGGTCGGCAGCGGCAGGATCCAGCGCATGAAGACGTAGACGACGACGCCGCCGACGACGTTCGCCGCGGCCATACCGCCGATCAGCCGCGGGCGCAGCCTGGCGACGAGCTCCCGCGGGTCCTCCGGCATGCCCGCCGACGGTACCCGAACCGTCAGCTCAGCGCGGCAACCAGCCGGTGGTTGCGCAGCTGCTCGGGCGGCGCGCCGTGGAGCGCCCAGTGGCCGTCGCCGCGGCGGCTGATCCGGCCGTCCGCGCTCAGCTCGCCGAGTGCCGTGGTGACGGTCGGGCGCGACGCGCCGACGAGGTCGGCGAGCCGCTGGTGGCCGAGCGGGAGCGGCAGCACGATGCCGTCGGGATGCACGCGGCCCCAGCGCTCGGCGAGGTGCCAGAGCGACAGGAGCAGCCGGTCGTCGACGCGCTGGTGGTGCGCGATGGCGAGCGCGACCGCGAGATGGTGGGCGCGCCGCGTGCCGCGATTGAAGAGCTCAAGGCCGAGCTGCGGCCACGGCATGAGCGAGCGCACCAGCGCGTCGTCGAGCACGGCCAACCGGGTCGGCTCGAGCACGATCCAGCCGACCTCCGCCTGTACGTGCGATCCGGCGTCGTCCCACGACCACGGGCGCATCACGTCGCCCGGCCCCACGAGCTCGACGCAGGAGCGGCCGAGCACTTCGACGGTGCGGCTGAGCAGGCCGTCGGCGATCAGGAAGCCCCGGTGGTGGGTCTCGGCCATGTGCGCGTCGCGCGCGTTCCAGGCGCCGGCGGAAAGGCGGTGCACGTGCGTGCGCGCTTCGGCGCGGGCGCGCGGCAGCTGCGCCGGCTCGACGAGGTCTGCGAGATCGGGGTCGGCGTCGACGAGTGCAATCGTGGGCTCGCTCACGCCCGTTCGTCCTACCCGCCCGCGGCTCATGTCAGGGCTCCGACGTCGGACGCTCGACGTATTTCGCCCACCGGGAACCGCTGCAGCATTAGGGTCGAAGGCATGCTGGACTGGGTCGACGTGCACGGACCGACGCTGGAGCACGTTCCGGGCGTCCGGGTCCTCGGCGAGGTGGACATGGCGACGGCGCCGGCGCTGCAGGGCGCGCTGGAGGCCGCGGTCGCGGCGAGCGTCGGCGTGTTCGTCCTCGACCTCTCCGAGACGGAGTTCCTGGATTCGAGCGGGATCGCCGTGCTGCTGCGCACGCGCGCCCTGCTGGGGCGCACCGATCGTGCCTTCGTGGTCGTCTGTCCCGAGGGCGCGGTGCGCCGGGTCCTCGAGGCCTGCGGACTGGCCGACGTGTTCACCATGTTCGCCACGCCCGAGGAGGCGGCCGCGGCGCTCGTGAAGGCGTCGAGGGCCTAGGGCCGCGACCAGACGCCGGCGAGCCGGACGGCGACCGCCGCCGCGCTCGCCATGTCCTGCACCGAGGCCCACTCGCGCACCGAGTGGTACTCGTGACCGCCGGTGAAGAGGTTGGGCGTCGGCAGCCCCATCGCGCTGATGATCGAGCCGTCGGTGCCGCCGCGGATCGGGGTCCGCACCGGCTCGACGCCCTCCTGGTGCAGCGCGCGCTCGGCGCGCTCGACGATCTCGGGGTCGGACTCGAGGTGGCGGCGCATGTTCGAGTACTGCGGCGTCACCGCGACGTCGACCGCCGCGCGCGGCTCGGCGCCGACGATCTCCTCGGCGGTGCGGCGCACCAGCTCGATGTGCTGCTCGAGCACCTCGTCGTCGAAGTCGCGCACGATGAGGCGCAGGACGGCGCGACCGGCGTCGCCCTGCATCTCGTAGGGATGGATGAAGCCCTCGCGGTCGTCGGTCGTCTCGGGGGTCAGCCGGTCCGACGGCAGCGCGGCGAGGATCTGAGCCGCCAGCCGTGAGGCGTTGACGAGCACGCCCTTCGCCCAGCCCGGGTGGACCTCGACGCCGGTGACGGTCACGACGACCTCGGCGGCGGAGAACGTCTCGTCCTGCAGCTCGCCCGGTTGCGAGCCGTCGAGCGTGTAGGCGCAGCGCGCGCCGAAGCCGTCGACGTCGAACCGGAAGGCGCCCGCGCCGATCTCCTCGTCGGGCGTGAAGCCGATGCGCAGGCGGGCGCGCGGCAGCTCGGGGTGGGCGGCCAGGTGGGCGACGGCGGCCATGATCTCCGCGACGCCGGCCTTGTCGTCGGCGCCCAGCAGCGTGTCGCCGCTCGAGCTGACGATGTCGTGCCCGTGCTTCTCGCCCAGCACGGGCATCGACTCCGGGGCGAGCACGGTCCCGCGGCGCGGTAGCTCGATCGGCGTGCCGTCGTAGGCCTCGTGGACGATCGGCTCGACGCCCGCGCCCGGCGCATCGGGGCTCGTGTCCATGTGGGCCAGCAGCCCGATCGTGGGCGCGCCCTCGACGGTCGCCTCGAGCGTCGCCGTCACGATCCCGTTGTCGTCGATCGCGGCATCCTCGAGCCCGATCTCGCGGAGCTCGTCGACGAGCAGGCGGGCGAGGTCGAGCTGGCCCGGGGTGCTCGGACTGCCGCTGCGCTCGCGCGAGGACTGGGTGTCGATGCGCACGTAGCGCAGGAAGCGGTCGAGGAGGTCGGGAGCGATCGCCTCGGCGAGGGAGGAGGTGAAGGGCGCCTTGGTCTGCATCACCGTGGAGGCTAGCCAGCTAGGGCTTGTGCCAGCAGCGCAGCCCCGGGACGCCGCCGAAGCGCGTCCAGCCGAGCTTGCGCAGCAGCGCCTCGCTGGTGTAGCGGGCGGGGAAGAGGCAGACGACGTCGACCCCCACGCGGTGCAGTGCCTTCGCGACGTAGCGCGCCGGGTCCTTGCGGCTGTAGAGCCCGCCGAGTCCCGCCTGGACGAAGCGGTCGAGCACCAGCCGCTCCCTGACGCGGGGGTGGTAGCGGCCCTTGTACTCGGGCTTGCGGAACTGCGAGAGGTTGCTCACGTAGCGGTCGAGCGGGTCGACGGTGCGGATCGTGCCCGACAGGATCAGCAGCGTCTGGCTCGTCTTCTGCGGCGCGAGGACCGTGGCCTTGGGCGAGGAGTGGCGCAGGATCGCGTCCGCCTCCTGGACGTCGTCGTCCCACAGCTTCCAGGCCGGGTGCGAGGCGAGCGTGCCCTGGGCGGCGAACGACCACAGCGGCGTGCCGAAGACGACGATCAGGGCGCCGACGAGGACCGGGCCGGCCGCCCGCAGCGGGACGGAGCGCGCGCGGGCGAGCGGGCGCACCGCGACGGCGCCGATGCCGGCGGCGATCGGCAGCACCCAGGTCAGCCGCCACAGCACTCGTCCGAGGCCGGTGACGTCGAAGATCAGCTGCGGGACGCCCGGCGTGAACAGCAGGCCGACGACGAGCGCGACGCTCGCGACCATCCGCGCCTCGGTGCGGCGCGGGATCCCGAGCGCGGCGACGAGCGCGCCGAGCAGGCACGCGGCGGCGAACTGCTGGATCCCGAACGTGTGGTGCAGCAGGTACAGCGGCGTCAGCTCGGTCGACGTGTAGTCGTCGGGGTTGCGCCCGCCGACGGCGAGCGTCGCCAGCCCGATCAGCAGCGGGTACGCGGCGAGGGCTGCGAAGGCGGCGATCGCCTGGCGCCGGCGGCGCACGAGGACCGGCGCCAGGCAGGCGAAGCCGAGGATCGGGAGCAGGAAGATCGCGCTCGTGGTCAGGCCGACGCCGGCGATCCCGACCGCGCCGAGCAACAGCAGGCCGCGGCGGGTCGGGCGCTCCACCTGATCCTGGAGCAGCACGAAGACGAGCGGCACGAGGATCGTGAGGAAGAGCACCTTGCCCTGCCAGTTGCGCCCGATGAAGTACGAGCCCGGCATCCAGTGCCCACGCGCGTCGAAGAGCAGGAAGAGGACCGCGACGCTCAGCGCGAGGCCGACCAGCGGGACCCGCCAGGAGCGCAGCAGCCGCCACAGCGCGAGCACCGCGACGAAGCTCGCGACCGGCACGACGACCAGGTAGACGAGGTCGGGCAGCGAGATCGGGATCCCGCGCGCGAGTGTCCCGAGCATCGCCTCCCAGGAGGACACCGGCGGGTAGAACAGCGCGGGCAGCTTCTCGTCGGTGAACAGCGTGTCGCGCAGCGGGAAGGAGCCGTGCTCGGCGATCCAGGCCGACAGGTGGACGTACTGGGTGTCGTCGGAGTCCGGGCGCACGACGAACAGCGAGAGCACCGCGAGCCCGAACCCCCAGCCGAGCGCGGCGATCGCGCCGCGGCCGCCGCCCGCGTCGGTCTCGGGCGCCTCGGAGCGGGGGAGGTAGGTCAGGGCGAGCCCGGCGACCGCGGAGATCAGCCACAGCAGCCAGATGATCGACCACTGGCCCTTCACCCAACCGAAGACGATCGCCGCCCCCAGCGCGGCCAGGACGTTGACGGCGAGCGCGATCCGCCGCCGCGTCGCCGAGCGCGACCGCACCGCGGCGGTGGCGGGCTCCGCCTCCGGGCGCTCGCGCCGGCGGATGGCCACGAGCGCGCAGGGGACCAGCAGCAGCGCCTCGGCGGCCGCGGCCCACACCGAGCGGATGTGCAGGTACAGGCAGGCGTGGTAGATCAGCGTCCAGGCCGCGAAGGCGAGCACGCCGAAGTCGAGCGCCACGTCGCTCACGCGCGCGACGCGGTCGCGTGATGGTCTCTTGAGCGCCGTCGCGCGCAGGGTGGCCATGTCGCCGAGCATGTTGGCGCATGCCAGGTGAGAGCCCTGGGGCGCGGGCCGACGTTCACCCGACGCTCACCGGGGCCGGTGACCATCGGCGGCGATGGCCTCCTCGAGCTCCCCCGCCGGCCGGCGGCGGATCAGCGATCTCGCGCTGCTGCTCGTCGCGGTCGTACTCCTGGCGCTCTCGGTGCGCGTCGTGCTCGCGCTCGACGCGCCGAGTGCCCGGATCGGCGGCGACCCGGCGGTCTACGACGAGATCGGCGTCTCGATCGCGGGCGGGGAGGGCTGGTCAAAGCCGCTGCGGCATCCGGTGCCGGGACGCGCCGACGACCGCCCGACGGCGCTGCACCCGCCGGCCTGGCCCGCGCTGCTCGGCGCGACCTACGCGCTCACCGACCACGAGGACCACCTCGACGAGGCCTCCGTCCTGCGCAGCCCGCCCGACCTTGGCGCAGCGCACGCGGCGCTGGCCACCGCCGACTCGCGGTGGACGGCCGCCCGGCTGGTCAACGCGCTCCTCGGCGCCGCCGGCGTCGCGCTGATCGCCCTGATCGCGCTCGAGCTGTGGGGGCCGAAGGTCGGCCTCGTGGCCGGCGTGGTCGCCGCGGTCTACCCGTCGCTCGCCGTTCTCGGGGTCACGCTGCTGTCGGAGCCGCTCTTCGTCGCGCTCGAGCTGGGGGCGATCTACGCGGTGCTGCGCCGTCGCCGCCCTGGCGGGTCGTGGCGCTGGCTGGTACTGGCCGGCGTCCTCTGCGGGCTGGCGGTCCTCACGCGGGCCAACGGCGCTGTGCTGCTGGCACCGCTGTGCCTCGCGGTCTGGACCGGGCGCCCGCGGCTGCGGCCGCGCGCCCTGCTCGCGCCGGCCGCGATCATCGCGGCGGCCGTGCTGACGGTCCTGCCGTGGACGCTGCGCAACGCGAGCGTGCTACATGCGCCGGTCCCCGTCGCCACCGACCTGGGGCAGACGCTCGCCGGGACCTACAACCCGGCCTCAGCGGCCAAGCGCTTCCGCTGGCGCAACACGCGCCACCTGCCGTCCGTCGACGCGGCCGCGCTCGGCCACCCGGAGGCGCAGCGCTCGTCCGCGCTGACCCGCGACGGGCTGCGCTACCTCGCGGCGCATCCCGTGGCGGTGTTCGAGGCGAGCGCGTGGAACACGCTTCGGCTGATCGACGTCGACCCGGTGGCGCGCGTGGACCTCGCGGGGGAGCTGCGGTCGCGGGCCCTGGCCCGCGTGAGCTTCGTCGGCTTCGGGGTCCTGGCGCTGCTCGCCTTCGCCGGCCTGTTCGCCCGCCGCCTGCGCGCGGGGCCGTGGTGGCTGTGGCTGACCCCCGTGCTGCTGTGGCTGGGCACCGTGCCGTTCGCGGTCAACTTCGACCGCTTCCGCGCCCCGATCGACCCGTTCCTGATCCTGCTCGCCGCGCTGGCTGTGACGGCCGTCGGGGAGCGCGTGGGTCAGGCCGCGGCCGGTCGATCATCGTGACGCGAGAATCGGGCGAGCGTGGCTTAGTCTCCGATGATCCGGGATAGGTCGATCTTGTAGACGCGGTTGCGGTGGTTGAGCCAGAACGTCGTCGTGATGCTGCCGGTGGTGCCGCGGCCGACGAAGCAGATCGCGTAGGTCGGGTCGTAGCGTCGGCACTTGGAGCCCGAGACCCTGCGGTCGACCGCCGAGCGGCGCGAGCCGAGGCCGATCCCGCTCGGCGTGCGCTGGCCCTTGCGGTACACCTCGATCGAGAAGACGACGTTGACCGTGTTCGCGCGGTTGGGGTGCGAGTAGACCTTCAGCCCGCGGCGCGGATAGGTGTAGGTCGTGATCGGGTCGTCGGCGCCGGAGCCGCCGAGCCGGGTGCTCGTGCGTCGCGGCGAGCCGAGCCGGTCGAGCACGCGCTGCTGGCTCATCCCGGGCTTGACGCCGGCGATGCTGCGCTGCGGCTTGATCACGGCGGACGCCGGCGCGGTCGCGACGGCGGCGACGAGCAGCGCGAGGGGGATGGCGAGCAGGTGGCGGCCGGACATGGCCGCACACCCTAATCCGCGCCTCACGAGAAGCGCGCCGCAAGCGGTGGCTACACAGGCTCGGCGCCGTCGAGCGGCGCGCCCGCGACGAGCCGCAGCTTCTGCGCGCGCGTGAGCCGCTTGACCCGGACCTCGAGGCTGCGCGCCTCGCGGCGGGTGGCGGTGCGCCACGCCGCGGCGAGCTCGACCGGCAGCCGGCTCGCCGTGTAGCGGCTCGCGGTGCCCCGCCGGTGGGCGGCGAGCCGGCGGTCGAGGTCGGTCGACCAGCCGCAGTACAGCGAGCCGTCACGGCAGCGCAGGAGGTACACGAAGTTGTCCGCGGGGGGCGAGTCCTCCGGCATTGCGCCTATCTTCGACGAGAATGCCGATCGACCTCGACCCCACCGCTGCCGCCGCGGCCGCCGCCCCCGTCGCCGAGCGCGCCGGCGCCCTGCTGCGTGAGCTGGCAGGCCCGGACGCGCGCTTTCGCGAGCACCAGCTCGAGGCGGTGCGTGACCTCGTGGAGGACCGCACACGGGTGCTCTGCGTGCAGCGGACCGGCTGGGGCAAGTCCGCCGTCTACTTCATCGCCGCCGCGCTGGGGCGCGAGCGCGGGACCGGTCCCGCACTGATCGTCTCGCCGCTGCTGGCGCTGATGCGCAACCAGATCGCCGCCGCCGAGCGACTCGGCGTGCGCGCGCACACGATCAACTCGACCAACCGCGACGAGTGGGACGAGGTCGCGCGGCAGATCGCCGCCGACGAGCTCGACCTGCTGCTGATCAGCCCCGAGCGGCTCAACAACCCGCGCTTCCGCGACGAGCTGATGCCGGTCCTCGCCCCGCGACTGGGGCTCGTCGTCGTCGACGAGGCGCACTGCATCTCCGACTGGGGGCACGACTTCCGGCCCGACTACCGGCGCATCGGCGAGGTGCTCGCCGGGCTGCCGGAGGGCGTCGCCGTGCTCGGGACCACCGCGACGGCCAACGACCGCGTGGTCGCCGACGTCGAGGAGCAGCTCGGCGGCGGGCACGCCGTCAAGACCTACCGCGGCCCGCTCGGGCGCTCGAGCCTGCGCTTCGAGGTCGTCGACCTCCCGGGCCAGGCCGACCGGCTCGCCTGGCTGGCGACGTGGCTGCCACGGCTGCCCGGGTCGGGCATCGTCTACACGCTCACCAAGCGCGACAGCGAGGTCGTCGCGGAGTGGTTGACGCGCCGTGGGATCCCGGCCGAGGCCTACAGCGGCGAGGTCGCGACGGAGCGGCGCATCGACGTCGAGGAGCGGCTGCTGCGCAACGAGCTCAAGGCGGTCGTGGCGACGAGCGCGCTCGGCATGGGCTACGACAAGCCGGACCTCGGCTTCGTCGTGCACTACCAGGCGCCGGGCTCGGTCGTCGCCTACTACCAGCAGGTCGGCCGCGCGGGGCGCGGCGTCGAGCGCGCCGAGGTCGTGCTGCTGCGCGGCACCGAGGACCGCCGGATCCAGGACTTCTTCATCGAGCAGGCGTTCCCGCGCCGCGACGTCGTCGAGGCGGTGCTCGACCACCTGCGCGGGGCCGCCGCGGACGGGGCGAGCGCTGCCGAGCTGATGGCGCAGGTCAACCTCGGCAAGGCGCGCATCGAGGCGATGCTCAAGGTGCTCGACGTCGAGGGCGCGGTCGCGCGGGCCGGCTCGCGCTGGGTCGCGGCGGACGGCGAGTGGTCCTACGACGCCGAGCGCTACGCCCGGATCACTGCGCTCCGGCGCTCCGAGCAGGCGGCGATGGCCGCGTTCGGGGCCGACGGGCGCTGCCTGATGCGCGCGCTGCAGGAGGAGCTCGACGATCCCGATCCCGCGGACTGCGGGCGCTGCGCCGTCTGCACGGGGTCGCGCTTCGACGGCCCGCTCGACCCCGCGCTGGTGCGCGAGGCGGCGCTGCTGCTGCGCTCGCGGCCGCTCGTGCTCGAGGTCAAGAAGATGGCGCCGAGCGAGAGCGGGGCGATGCGCAAGCTGCCAGAGGACGTGCGGCCGGAGGAGGGGCGCGCGCTCGCGCGCCTCGGCGACGGCGGCTGGGACCCGCTGCTGCAGGCCGGGCTGCGCGCGGGGCGGCTCGGCGACGAGCTCGTCGAGGCCGCGGCCGAGCTGGTGCGCGGCTGGGGCGCGCCCGTGGCGTGGCTGGCCGCCGTGCCGTCGCGCCGCGGCGAGGACCTGGTGAGCGATTTCGCGCGCCGGCTCGCCGGAGCGCTCGGCCTGCCGTTCGCCGCGGTGCTCGCGCGTGCGGACGAGCGACCACCGCAGCGCGAGATGGCCAACTCGGCCCAGCAGGTCGCCAACGTCCGCGGCGCGTTCGCGGTCACCGGCGCCGTGCCGGCCGGCGCGGGCCTGCTCGTCGACGACGTGCGCTTCTCCGGCTGGACGCTCGCGATGGTCGCCGGCCAGCTGCGCCGCCGCGGGGCCGAGGCGGTCTATCCGCTGGCGCTGGCGACCGCGTTCTGACGGTCGGGGCGACTAGCGCGTCGAGGCATGCATCGGCGGTGGCGTCAGCGCGGCCGCGCAGACCACGAGCGCGAACGCCCCGAGCCGCACGAGCAGCGCCAGCGGCTGCTGCGGCAGCGGCTCGCCGAACACGGCCGGCCCGGCGGCGATCGTCAGCACGTTCGCCGTCGCGCTGGTGACCGCGATCACGGCCACGGCCGGACCGAGCTGCAGCGAGCGCGCGGAGACGAGCAGGCCGACGAGCGAGAGCACGAGGATCACCAGCGCGAACGGGTGCACGAGCACGCCGGCGCCGAGCTCGGACGTCTTGCCGCTGAGGGCCTTGATCGTCACGTCCGAGCCGGCCCACAGCAGCCCCGCCGAGACGGCGAGCACCGGCCCGGATGCCCCGCGCGCGGCGATCGCCAGCCCGGCGACGGAGACGAGGCCGACGAAGGCGAGCAGCTCGGCGTCGCCGTAGTCGCCGTGCGCCGAGCTGCCCGTCCCCTCGAGCGTCAGGGCCAGGAACGCCAGACCGGCCGCGGTGAGCCCGACTCCGATCCACTCCCGGCGGGTGACCGCCTGCCCGAAGAAGCGGTCGGCGACCACGGTGACCAGCACGAGGCCGCCGGCGATCACCGACTGGACGAGCGAGATCGGCGCGAGGCCGAGCGCCGCGACGTGGAAGCCCCATGAGGTCGTGGCCACGACGCACCCGAGCGTGTAGACGGGCGAGCGGAACAGGGCGACGGTGCTCGCCCACGGGCGGCGCCACTCCACGGGCGGCGCGGCGACGGCGCCACGGTGCTTGAGGAAGAAGCCCACCACCGACATCAGCGACGTGACGAGGGCGAGCAGGAGGCCGAGCTGGACGGAGAGAGGCACGCCGCCCGACAGGGTACGAAGCGGCTGGTCAGCCGTCCGGTGCGGCCGGCTCGGCCACGACCGCGCCGGAGGCGCTGGTGACCAGCGCGCGGGGGAGGTCGGCCTCCGGGATGCCGGCCAGCTGCGGGTGCGCGGCGTCGATCGCGATCGTGCGCCCGTCGTCCTCGATGCCCAGCGACGCCCGGCCGGCGGCCGCGACATGCGCCCACAGGTCGCCCGCCGCGGCCAGCAGGCCGTAGCGGCCCTCCTGCTCGCGCCGGGCGAGCGTCTCCAGCTCGCGCACCTCCTCGAACGGGTCCACGCGCGCCTGCGAGTCCGACCCGATCGCGAGTCGCACGCCCGCGTCGCGATAGCCGAGCGCGGGCAGGTACCCGTCGCCGAGGTTGCCCTCGGTCGTCGGGCAGGTCACGACGATCGTGCGCGACTCGGCGAGGCGGGCGACGTCGGCGTGGGAGACGTGGATCGCGTGGATCACGCTGGTGCGGGGCCCGAGGAAGCCGATGCGGTGAAGCAGCTCGATCGGCGAGCAGCCGTGCTCGGCCTCGCACTCGGCGAGCTCGCGGCGCTGCTCGGACGCGTGCACGTGGCGCACGAGGCGATGCTCGTCGGCGTACGCGGCGATCGCCGCGAGCCAGGTCGCGGGCACGGCCCTGATCGAGTGGGCCGCGACGCCGACGCGCACGCCGGGACGGTCGGTGGCCCAGGAGCGCAGCGCGTCGACCCGGGCCAGGAACGCGTCGACGGTCGGGTCGCAGAAGCGCACCTGGCCGCCGTGCGGGGGCCGGTCGGCTCCGTCCCAGCCGTTACGGTGGTAGGCGGCGGGCAGCAGCACGATCCCCAGCCCGGCGGCCTGCGCGGCCTCGGCGACGGTGGTCGCCAGCGCGTTCGGGTCGTCGTAGGGCGTTCCGTCGGGGCGGTGGTGGACGTAGTGGAACTCGCCGACCGTCCCGTAGCCGGCGGCGCGCATCTCGCGGAAGACCGCCTCGGCGACCGTGCGCATCGAGTCCGGCTCGAGCGCTCCCGCGAGCGCGAACATCGCCTCGCGCCAGCTCCAGAAGTCATCGCGCGCCTGCGCCTCCGGCGCGGGCCGCTCGGCGATCCCCCGGAGGTCGCGCTGGAAGGCGTGCGAGTGGGCGTTGGGCATGGCCGCCACCTCGAGGCGCGGCGCGCTCACGCGACCGCCTCCAGCAGCCTGAGGATCGCGGTCGCCCCCGCCGCCGCGTCCGCGAGCGCGACGCTCTCGGCCGCCGCGTGGCTGATCCCGGTCGGGTTGCGGACGAGCACCATCGCCGCCGGCCGGCGCGCGGCGACCAGGCCGGCGTCGTGGCCGGCGAAGCAGAGCACCTCGGGTGCGCCGCCGGCGCTCAGGCGCTCGCGCAGGCCGGGGTCGAATGTCGTGCCGTCCGAGCGCGACTCGATGCGCAGCGTCACGTCGACGCGCCCCTCGGCGCCAAGCGCCTGCGCCTGCCCGGTCAGCGCCGCGACGAAGCCGTCGAGCGCGGCGGCCTCGGCGCCGCGCGCGTCGAGCCACAGCCGCACGTGCTCGGGGATCGTGGTCAGCGCGTTGGGCGCGACGAGCAGCCGGCCGGGCGTGATCCGCAGGCCGGCGGCGAGGCCGAGGTCGAGCGCGGCGACGATGACGCGGGCGGCGACCGCCATGGCGTCGCGGCGCTCCTCCATCGAGGTCGTGCCGGCGTGGTCCGCGCGGCCGCGGAGCTCGAGCGCCAGCCGGCGGCGCGCGGCGAGAGCGCCGACGACGCCGAACGGCGCGCCGGCGGCGTCGACGTCGGTCGACTGGTCGATGTGCAGCTCCACGAAGCCGCGCAGCCGCTCCAGCGCGGCGGGCGCGTCCGCGAGGCCGTCGGGGTCGACGCCCGCGCCGCGCATCGCCTCGGCCAGCGTCGTCCCGTCCGCGTCGGCGCGCCCGAGCACGTCCGCGACGTCGAGCACGCCGGTCAGCGCGCGCGAGCCGAACGTGGGCGTGTTGAAGCGCGCGCCCTCCTCGTCGGCGAAGGAGATCACGGCGACGGGCTTCGCGCACTGCGCCGCGACCGCGAACGCGGCGACGACGCCGAGCGCGCCGTCGAAGCGCCCGCCCGCGCGCACGCTGTCCAGGTGCGAGCCGACCGCCCACCACGGCCCGTCGCCGGGCGGGAGCGCCCAGCGGTTGCCGGCCGCGTCGCGCTCGACGCGCAGCCCGAGCGCCTGTGCCTGCTCGGCGAACCAGGCGCCGGTCGCGTCGTCCTCGGGCGTCCAGGCCAGCCGCGTCGTGCCGTCGCGCCCGAGCCCGATCGGTTCGAGGCCGGCGATCCGCGCGGCGAGATCGGCCGCGTCGATCACGACCGCACCCGCTCGCGGGCGTCCTCGCGCACCCAGGCGAGCTCGCCGCCGACGACCACGGCGAGGACGGGGTTGTGCCCGAGGCGGTAGGGGACGTCCTCGATCCCGGCCTCGAGGATCACGAGATCCGCCCGCTTGCCGGACTCGATCGAGCCGAGCGTCCCGGACCGGCCGAGCACATGCGCGGCGTTGAGCGTGACGGCGGCAAACGCCTCGCGTGCGCTCCAGCCGTAGGCGCGCACGCCGAGCGCCATCACGATCGGCAGCGCGACGACGGGCGAGGTCCCGGGATTGGCGTCCGTGGCCAGCACGCAGATCGCGCCGGCGTCGGCGAGTGCCCGTCCCGGCGCCGCCGGCTCGGCGTTGAGCAGCTCGGCGCTCGGCAGCAGCACCGCGGCGCACTCCGACGCCGCGAGCGGCGCGACGTCGTCGGGATGCATGCGCGAGAGGTGGTCGACGGAGCGCGCGCCGGCGTCCAGCGCGACCGGCACCGAGCGGTGGGTTGCGAGCTGCTCGACGTGCGCCCGCAGCGCGAGCCCGCGGGCGCGAGCCAGCTCGCCCATGCGGGCGAGGTGCGCGTTCGAGAAGGCGAATGATTCGACGAAGATGTCCAATGACTCGGCGACCGTGTCACTCGACACCGGGCCAACGAGTGATTCCACCTCCGACATCCAGGTGTCGGCCGTGAAGCCCGGCGGCACCGCGTGCGCCAGCAGCGCCGTGGCCACGGTCGTCTGCGCCACGCGCTCGCGCAGCTCGCCGGCCAGCCGCAGCGCCCGCAGCTCCGCGTCGCGCGAGAGCCCATAGCCGCTCTTGCCCTCGAACGTCGTCGTGCCCCAGGTCAGCATCTCGCGGGCGATGCCCTCCGCCTGGCGGAGCACCTCATCGTCGCTCGCGGCCGCGAAGGCGCGTGCCGAGGACGCGATACCGCCGCCGGCGCGCGCGATCTCCTCATAGGGGACGCCGGTGACCTTGGCCTCGTACTCGCCCGCCCGCCAGCCCGCCCAGGGCAGATGCGTGTGGCAGTCGACGAGGCCGGGGACCACGGTCGTCCCGCGCGCGTCGAAGCGCACCGCCGCACTCGCGTCCTCGTCGAGCGCGGCGATCGTCGCGTCGGCGCAGGCGATCGAGCCCGGCTCGAGCCGCAGCTCGGCGGCGCGGTCGTGGCGCAGGTAGGGGAGGCCCGGCTCGGGCGGGAGCAGCAGGGCGCGCGCGCCCTCGATGCTGAGCGCCGCGCTCACGCCCCGTCGCGCATCGGGATGCGCAGGCCGAGCCGCTCGGCGGCGTCGATGGCCTCGGGGTAGCCCGCGTCGACGTGGCGCACCACGCCCATGCCCGGGTCGGCGAGCAGCACGCGCTCGATCCGCGCGGCGGCCTCGGGGGTCCCGTCGGCGACGATCACCTGCCCGGCGTGGATCGACTTGCCCATGCCCACGCCGCCGCCGTGGTGGATCGAGACCCACGACGCGCCCGCCGCCGTGTTGACCAGCGCGTTGAGCAGCGGCCAGTCGGCGACGGCGTCGGAGCCGTCGAGCATCGACTCGGTCTCGCGCTGCGGCGAGGCGACAGAGCCCGCGTCGAGGTGATCGCGGCCGATGACGATCGGCGCCTGCAGCTCGCCCGAGGCCACCATCTCGTTGAAGCGCAGCCCGGCAAGGTGGCGCTCGCCGTAGCCGAGCCAGCAGATCCGGGCCGGAAGGCCCTGGAAGTGGACCCGCTCCTGCGCGAGGCGGATCCAGCGGGCGATGTGCTCCTGGTCGCCGAACAGGTCGAGGATCGCCGCGTCGGTCGCGGCGATGTCCGCCGGGTCGCCGGAGAGCGCCGCCCAGCGGAACGGCCCCTTGCCCTCGCAGAACAGCGGCCGGATGTAGGCGGGCACGAAGCCGGGATAGGCGAACGCATCCTCGTCGCCGTGCTCGGCCGCGACGCCGCGCAGCGCGTTGCCGTAGTCGAACGCCTCGGCGCCCTGTGCCTGCAGCGCGCGGATCGCGCCGACGTGGTCGAGCACCGAGCGCCCCACGCGCGCCAGGTAGTCCTCGGGGTGCGCGGCGCGCAGGACGTCGGCCTGCTCGACGGTCAACCCGGCGGGGACGTAGCCGTTGAGCGGGTCGTGAGCCGAGGTCTGGTCGGTCACGACGTCGACGTGCACGCCGCGGCGCGCGAGCTCGGGGATCACCTCGGCCGCGTTGCCGAGCAGCCCGATCGAGAGCGGCCGGCGCTCGTCCATCGCGCGCTGCGCGCGGGCGAGCGCGTCGTCGAGGTCGGCGGCGCGCTCGTCGAGGTAGCCGGTGGCGATGCGGCGCTCGATCCGCTGCAGGTCCACCTCCACGCACAGCCCGACGCCGTCGTTCATCGTGATGGCGAGCGGCTGCGCGCCCCCCATCCCGCCGAGCCCGGCGGTGACCACGAGCCGGCCGGCGAGCGTGCCACCGAAGCGCTTGCGCGCGACCGCCGCGAACGTCTCGTAGGTGCCCTGGAGGATGCCCTGGGTTCCGATGTAGATCCACGACCCGGCGGTCATCTGGCCGTACATCATCAGCCCGGCGGCGTCGAGCTTGCGGAACGTCTCCCAGTTGGCCCAGTCGCCGACGAGGTTGGAGTTGGCGATCAGCACCCGCGGCGCGTCGGCGTGCGTGCGGAACACGGCGACGGGCTTGCCCGACTGCACGAGCAGCGTCTCGTCGTCGCCGAGGCGCATCAGCTCGCGCTTGATGGCCGCGAGCGAGGCCTGATCGCGCGCGGCCTTGCCGATGCCGCCGTAGACGACGAGCTCTGCGGGCTTCTCGGCGACGTCGGGGTGCAAGTTGTTCTCGAGCATGCGCAGGGCGGCCTCCTGCTGCCAGCCCCGGCATCGCATTTCGATGCTCATCGATCGTCCTCCCGGTCGTCGGATCCCGCGGCGAGCGCCGCGTCCAGCTCGTACGCCGCGCCGGCGACCGCCGCCCGGCAGGCAGCCAGCCGGCGGCGGCCCATGCGCGCGCTCGGCGCGGTCACGCCGACCGCGGCCGGCGGGTGCGCCGCGCGCAGCCGGCAGGCGACCGCGGTCACGCCGACCTCGACGGCGTCCTGCGCGACGCGCACGTCGGCGCTGCCGTCCGCGTCGGCGAGCGCCGCGCTCGCGGCGCCCTCGGCGAGCGGGAGCCGGCGCCCCACCCAGCCGGCGTGGCGCAGCGCGTGCGGGCTCTCGACCTGGTCGAGGTAGACGAGCTCGTCGCCGTCGCGGACGACGAGGTTCGCGGTCTCGCCGGTGGTGTCGCGCAGTCCGGTCAGGACGGGACGGGCCGCGACGCGCAGGCGGTGCAGCGGCCCGGAGCGGGCGGCGAGGGCGGTGACCCGCACGCCGAGCGCGAGCCGCCCCTCCGCCGCGACGAGCAGCCCGGCGCCGAGCAGGTCGTCGACCAGCGGGGTGAGCCGGTCGAGGGGCATCCCGGCGCGGCGGCAGAGGTCGGCGCGGTTCAGGTGCGTGGCCGCGTGGTCGAAGCACTCGAGCACGGCGAGCGCGCCCGCGATCGTCACCCCGCCGGAGAGCGCGTGGGCGCGCGGCCCGGCCTTGAAGCCGTCGCCGGTGCGCTCGGCGAAGCCCGCCGTGGCGAGGTCGTTGAGGATCCCGTAGGTGCTCGAGCGCGGGATGCCGCACTCGCGCGCGATGACGCCGGCGGGGACGGGACGGCCGGAGCCCGAGAGGTGCGTCAGCACCTCGAGGGCGCGCACCGCGCCGCTCACGTCAGCACCAGCTCGCCGCTGCGCAGCGCGCCCGCGAGCTCGGCGAACTCGGCGGCGAGCGAGCGATCGTCCTCGATGCGCGGCACGAGCTCGCGGACCCGGGCGGCGGCCGCCTCGAGCGCGTCGGTGGAGCGCAGCGGGCGGTGGAACTCCAGGCCCTGGACCGCGCAGACGAGCTCGATCGCGAGCACCTGCGACGCGTTCTCGACCACCGTGCGCGCCTTCAGCGCGGCGAGCGCGCCCATCGAGTTGAAGTCCTCCTGACCGGCCGAGGTCGGGATCGACCCCGCGCCGGCGGGATGCGAGAGCACCTGGCACTCGTTGACGAGCGCGGCGGCGGCGTACTGGGCGATCATCAGCCCCGAGGAGAGGCCGGGGCGCGGTGTCAAGAACGGCGGCAGCTCGGCGTAGCCGGGGGAGAGCAGTGCGTAGGTGCGGCGCTCGGAGAACGAGGCGAGCTCGCAGATCGCGAGCGCGAGGTGGTCCAGCGGCAGCGAGAGCGGCTGGCCGTGGAAGTTGCCGCCGGAGAGGAGCTCGCCGTCCGCGGGGAACACGAGCGGGTTGTCGGTGACCGCGTCCAGCTCGCGCTCGAGCGCGCCGCTCACATAGGCGACGGCGTCGGCCACCGCGCCGATGACCTGCGGCGCGCAGCGCAGCGTGTACGGGTCCTGCACGCGGCCGCAGTCCGCGTGGCTCGCGACCACCGGGCTGCCACCGAGCAGCGCCCGCAGGCGGCCGGCGACCAGCTGCTGGCCGGGGTGGGGGCGGAGCGCGTGCAGCCGCTCGTCGAACGGAACCGTCGAGCCCTTGAACGCCTCGAGCGAGAGCGCGACCGCGACGACCGACGCGTCGACGAGCCGCTGCGCCTCGCGCGCCGCGAGCCCGCCGGCCGACGCCATCAGGTGCGTCCCGTTGATCAGCGCGAGCCCTTCCTTGGCGGTGAGCTCGACGGGCGCGAGCCCGGCCCGGCGCAGCGCCTCGCCGCCGGGCAGGCGCTCGCCGCCGAGCGTCGCCTCGCCCTCGCCGATCAGCACGAGCGCGAGGTGCGCGAGCGGGGCAAGATCCCCGGAGGAGCCGACCGAGCCCTTGCTCGGGATCACCGGCGTCACCCCGCCGGCCAGCAGGGCGTCGATCAGCTCCACGACCTCGACGCGCACGCCCGAGTGGCCGCGGCGCAGCGAGCCGCCGAGGCAGAGCAGCATCCCGCGCACGACGTCCTCGCTCAGCGGCCCGCCGGCGCCGACCGCGTGCGAGCGGACGAGGTTGACCTGCAGCTGGGCGGCGTCGGCGGCCGGGATCCGCACCGAGGCGAGCTGCCCGAAGCCGGTGGTGACGCCGTAGACCGCGGTCCCGGCGGCGAGCGCCTCGTCGACGACCGCGCGCGCGGCCGCGATCCGCCTCCGATCCTCCTCCGTGAGCT
>DATBDM010000237.1:0-29794 GCA_036269915.1 Solirubrobacteraceae bacterium
TTTGCCTCTGGTGGAGGCAAAACGCGCCAATCGCTTGTGTACAACGACGGTCAACCCCGCTCGGTGGTGAGGCGCCGGGCGTGGATAACGTCGATCTCGGTCCCCGCCACGCGCGCCAGATGCACGTTGACGACGCTGAGCGTCGTCAACGTCGATCTCGTCGCCGCCCGCCCGACGAGATCGACGTTGTCACCGCCGCGCCGGCCGAACCCGCCTTCCTACCCAGCCGGGGTTGACGTTCGCGGCGCCAGTACGTGCCCGAGGCGGAGATGACGTCGATCTCGCGCGTCCCCGCCACGCGCGCCAGATGCACGTTGGCGGCGCTGAGCGTCGTCAACGTCGACCTCGTCGCCGCCCGCCCGACGAGATCGACGTTGTCACCGCCGCGCCGGCGGACCCGCCTTGCTACCCAGCCGGGGTTGACGTTCGCGGCGCTCATCGCCTCCGCGCCGCCGGCTCCAGCCCCGGGTCTGAGTAGCCGCCGTCGGCCGGGTTGACGTTCGTGCCGGGCGGGACGATCGCGTCGATGCGGTCGAGCACGTCGTCGGAGAGCGTCACGTCGAGCGCCTTCAACTGGGACTCCAGGTGCTCCATCGTGCGCGGGCCGATGATGGCCGAGGTGACCGCGGGGTGGCGGATGACGAAGGCGAGCGCCATCTCGATCAACGACATCCCGGCCTCGTCGGCCAGCCGGGCGAGCGCGTCGGCCGCGTCGAGCTTGCGCTGGTTCGCAGGGTTGGAGAGGTCGTAGCGGGCCGGCAGCCGGTCGGCGCGCGTGGACTGCGGCGCGTCCCGGCCCTTGCGCCAGCCGCCCGACAGCCAGCCGCCCGCGAGCGGGCTCCAGGGGATCACGCCCATGCCGTAGCGCCGGCAGGTCGGGAGCACGTCGGCCTCGACCCCGCGCACCAGCATCGAGTACGGCGGCTGCTCGCAGGTGAAGCGCTCGCGCCCGCGGCGCTGCGCCGTCCACTGCGCCTCGACGATCGCGCTCGCCGGGAAGGTCGAGGAGCCGATCGAGCGGACCTTGCCCTGGTGGATGAGGTCGCTGAGCGCGCCGAGCGTCTCGTCGATGTCGGTGTCGGGCTCGGGGCGGTGGATCTGGTAGAGGTCGATCCAGTCGGTCTTCAGCCTGCGCAGGCTGTTCTCGACCTCCTGGACGATCCAGCGCCGCGAGTTGCCGAACTGGTTGGGGTCGTCGCCCATGCTGCCATGGACCTTGGTGGCGAGCACGACGTGGTCGCGCCGGCCGCCGGCCAGTGCCTTGGCGACGATCTCCTCCGACTCGCCGCGCGAGTACACGTCGGCGGTGTCGATGAAGTTGATGCCCGCGTCGAGCGCGCGGTGGATGATGCGGACCGACTCGTCGTGGTCCGGGTTGCCCCAGGCGCCGAACATCATCGCCCCGAGGCAGAGGGGGCTGACCTGGACGCCGGTGCTGCCGAGATTGCGGAACTCCATGCCGTGAGGTGTACCCCGTCCGGGCAGCGGGGTCGCGCCGCATCAAGTCAATCAAATTGGTAGACAATATCGTCATGCTCGCGCTCTCGGGCTCAGGGCTGCCGCGCGGGCCGGCCTCGTTCTCGCTGGCCGAGCTCGAGCGCATGCCCGCCCGCACGATCACCGCCGCGATCGAGTGCGCGGGCAACGGGCGCTCCTACTTCGGCTCGGTCCAGGGGACGCCGGTCTCCGGCACCCAGTTCAAGCTCGGCGCGATCGGCGTCGCGCGCTGGCGTGGCGTCCCGCTCGCGGAGGTCCTCGACCGCGCCGGCCTCTCGCCGCACGCCGTCTCGGTGATGCCGCAGGGGCTCGACGCCGAGGTCGTGGCCAACGGCGCCAACCAGGGCCACGTGCGGCGGCCGCTGCCGATCGCCAAGGCGCTCGACGACGCGCTGCTCGCCTACGAGATGAACGGGCGCGAGCTGCCGCCCGACCACGGCGCGCCGCTGCGGCTCGTGGTCCCGGGCTGGATCGGGGTGGCGAGCATCAAGTGGGTCGGTTCGATCGACGTCTCGCGCACGCCACAGCAGTCGTTCTGGAACACCGCGCAGTAGGGCATGCTCGGGCCGCAGTACCCGGCCGACGCGCCGCCCTTGGGCGTCCAGCCGGTCAAGAGCGCCTTCGAGCTCGCCGCGGGCGCGACGCCGCCGGCCGGCCGCCGCACGTCGGTCACCGGCCGCTCCTGGTCGGGATACGCGCCGATCGCGCGCGCCGACATCTCCATCGACGGCGGCCGCACCTGGCACCGCGCGCGCCCGGGCGGCGCCAACCGCGAGCACGCCTGGCAGCGCTGGGCCTTCGACTGGACCCCGAAGCGGCCGGGTGAGCGCGCCCTCATCGCCCGGGCGGCCGACCAGCGCGGCCACGTCCAGCCGGACGCGGTGCCCTTCAATACGGGCGGATGCCAGTTCTGGGCGACGATCCGGCACCCGGTGCACGTCGCCGGATGAGCGAATTCCCGCTCCGAGCGGGGGCAATATCGGGAACTCGGGGTCGCTTCCCGCCGCCCGACCTGCGACCATGTGCCGCTCGGAATGGGCACGAGCGGATACCCGGAAGCACCTCCGGCGTCCGACGTTGCGTTCGACGTCGAGCGTTTCGAATGGACCGCAGTCGACCGCCTCGAGGTGGCGGGTCGCTGGTCCGGCGTCCGCGGACGCCGGTTCATGCGCCCCAGCCTCAACCTGATCGGCGGGCGCGGTCGCCGGCGCCTGATCGCGCTGCTCGATCACAAGCCGTGGGCGGCCGACGACGGCGACCACTGGGTCGCCGCCTTCCCGTGGGACGGCGACCGCGAAGACGTCGGCACGGCCGTGCTCGAGGTCGGCGCCGGCCTGTCGGTCGAGCTGCCCTCCCCGCGCGAGCCTCGCCACGTCCGCGAGGCCGCGGCCAGGCTGGCCGACGCCCCGCCGCCGCAGCCCGCGACCCCGTCGCCACCGCCGCGCACCGCCGAGGACGAACGCGACGAGGAGCTCTGGCGCGCCCGCGCGGCCGTCGGCGCCGCCCGCCGCGAAGCGGACGTCGCCCGCGAGCAGCTCAACGCCGTCCGCGACCGGGCCCGCGCGCAGGTCCGCGACGCCGAGGCGGCCCAGGCCGTCGCCGTGCGCGAGCGCGACCGGCTGCGCCAGGAGGTCGAGGCGGTCCGCGAGCTGGCGACCCACGATGTCGCCGCCGCACGCGAGGCCGCGGAGGCCCAGATCGTCGCCGCCCGCAAGGAGGCCGACGCGCAGGTCGCCTCCGCCCGCGAGACGGCCGCGGCGCTGCGCCGCGAGCTCGAGGAGCGCAACCACGAGGTCGACGCGCGCCTGGCCGAGGTCCAGCAGCTCGGCGCCGCCGTCGATGCCCGCGAGCGCGAGCTGGCGGGCCGCGAGGCCGTCACCGAGGAGCGCGACCACGCGCGACGGGACCGCGACGCCGCCGTCGCCGAGCGCGACGAGGCCGTGCGCGCCCGCGACGCCGCCCTGGCCCAGCACGAATCGCTTGTCGCCGAGCGCGAGCGCGCCGTGCGCGAGCGCCGCACGGCGATCGCCGAGCGCGACGCCACGCGCCGGGAGCGCGACGCCGCCGTCGGGGCCCGCGCCGCCGCGCTCGCCGACCGCGACCGCGTGCTGCGCGTGCGCTCCGGCGCCCCGCGCCCGCAGGCCGGAGCGGTCGAGCCGGCCGTGCGCGTGATCGGCCCCGTCGAGCCGGCCGAGCCCGAGCCGAACCGGCAGCCGCCGGCCACGGAGCCCGAGCGCGAGCCCGACGCCACCATCGACTCGCCCGCCGTGCGCGCCGAGGCGATCGCCCCGGCGGAGCCTGAGGCCACGCAGCCGCACATGAAGCTGATCGACGACGCCGCCAGCTGGGACGCCGCGAGCGGCGCACCCGAGCCCAAGCCGCTGCTGACCCGCGCCCAGCCGCTCGGTCGCACCGGCGCGGCGCTCCTCGCGACCCGCGCCGCCGCGGTCGTGGTGCTGCTGGTCGCGCTCGTGGCGCTGGTGCTGCTGCTCAGCGCCGTCCTCTAGCCGCCGTTGCTCGCGTGCACGGCGAGCACCGCTGACAGCGGATCGGCGTCCTCGGGACGCTTGTCGGGCCGGTGGCGCAGCACGCGCGCGAAGCGCAGCGCGACCCCGCCCGGGTAGCGCGGGCTGGTCTGCACACCGTCGAAGGCGACCTCGACCACCAGCTCCGGCCGGACCCGGACGACCCAGTCACCGCGATCCACGGCGAGCTCGAGCAGCCGCTCGGTCTGCCAGGCGAGCATCTGGTCGGTGAGGCCCTTGAAGGTCTTGCCGAGCATCACGAACTCGCCCGGGCGCTCCTCGTCACGGGCCCCGAGGTGCAGGTTCGAGAGCGTCCCGCGGCGGCGGCCGTGCCCCCACTCGGCGGCGAGGACGACGAGGTCGAGCGTATGCACGGGCTTGACCTTCAGCCAGGCGGCACCGCGGCGGCCGGCCGCGTAGGGCGCGCCGAGGTCCTTGACCACGACGCCCTCGTGCCCGTGCGCGAGCGCGTCGTCGAGCATCGCGGCGGCGTCCGCGGGATCCTCCGCGATCCGCCGCGGGATCCGCAGCGGCTCGGGGACGACCGCGGCGAGCACGTCGGCGCGGCGCGAGAGCGGCTCGTCGAGCACGTCCTCGCCGTCGGCGTGCAGCACGTCGAAGAACAGCGCGGTGAGCGGCACGTCCTCGCGGCCCGCCTTGGAGCCGAAGCGGCTCGCGGTGACCTGGAACGGGTGCGGCCGGCCGTCGGGGCGCAGCGCGATCACCTCGCCGTCGAGGATGAAGCTGCGGGCCGGCAGCGCGAGCGCCGCCTCGACGACCTCGGGAACCCGTGAGGTCACGTCGTCGAGCGTGCGCGTGAAGACGGCCACCTCGCCGCCGTCGCGGTGGACCTGCAGCCGCGCGCCGTCGAGCTTGTGCTCGACCGCCGCGGGGTGGATGCGCCCGAGCGCGTCCTCGACGTCGCGCGCGGGGGAGGCGAGCATCGGTCGCACCGGGCGGCCGACCTCGAGGCCGACCTCGGCGAGCGCCTCACGGCCGCCGGCCAGCGCGGTGGCGGCGATCGCCCCGAGGTCGCCGTGCAGCATGAGCGCGCGGCGCAGCTCGATGGCCGGGACCTCGGCGGCCTTCGCGGCGGCCTCGGTCATCACGCCCTCGAGCGCGCCCTGGCGCAGCTCGCCGGCCAGCAGCGCGCGCAGGAAGCGCTGCTCGCGCTCGGTCGCGCGCGTGAACAGCGCGTTCACGGCGGCGCGTCGTGCGTCGCGCGATCCCGGCCCCGACAGCGCGCCGATCGCTTCGAAGGCGGTGTCGACGTCCGCGACCGTCAGCGTCGGCGCCGCGGCCGGCTCTGGCAGCTCGCGCAGCGCGGCCCACCCGACGCCGATCTGGCGCTGGCGAAGCTCGCCGGACAGGAAGGCGACCGCGGCGGGGATCTCGTCGGGGCCGGCATCACGCAGCGCGGTGACCAGCGCGGCGACCTTGCCCCCGCGCGCGGAGGTGGCGGCGACGGTCTCGGAGGTGGCGACGAGCTCGGCGAGGTCCACGCCCACATCCTCGCGAGATCTAGCCGGCGTCGTCGTTGGGCGGCTCGTGGATCAGCCGGCCCTCCATCCCGCCCGCGACGGTGATGACCTGGCCGGTGATGTGGCCGGCGCTGATCGGGGAGCAGAGCCAGGCGATCGCGCTCGCGACGTCGGTCGTCTCGCCGATGCGACGCAGGGCCATCGTCGCGGTGACGCGGCCGACGAGGTCGGGCGTGAGGTCGCCGGCGGTCATGGGGGAGACGGTCCAGCCGGGCGCGACGACGTTGACGCGGGCGCGTGGAGCGGTGCGGACGACCTCGTTCTTGAGCGAGAGCGCGAGCCCGTGCGCCATCGCGGCCTTGGCGGCGGCGTAGTCGGCGTGGCCCGCCTCGCCGAACAGGCCCGCGGTCGACGCGACGAGGACGAGCGAGCCCTCCCCGGCGCCCTCGAGGTGGCGCAGGTAGCCGCGCGCGGTGAGGAACGTCGCGGTCAGGTTGGCGTCGAGCGTCTCGCGCCAGCGCTCGAGCGGCATCCGCGAGACCGGCACGTCGTCGCTCGGCCAGACGCCGGCGTTGGCCACGCAGGCATCGAGGCGCCCGAGCGCCGACAACGCGGCGGGGACGAGCGCGTCCGCCTGTGCCTCGTCGCGCAGGTCGGCCTGCAGCGCGACGCCGCCGATCTCGGCGGCGAGCGCCTCCGCGACTTCCCGGTTGCGGTGGTAGTGCACCGCGACGCGCGCGCCCTCGGTGGCGAGCTGCCGGCTGACCGCCGCGCCGATGCCGCCGGAGGCGCCGGTCACCAGCACGCCGCAGCCCTCGAGTCCGAGATCCATGGCGCCCAAGTGTGCCCGGTCGCGCCACGACGCGAATCCAAGGTTCTCGCGTTCGTGGTGGAATTGTGGAACAATCGTTGCCGATGCGCGCCGCCCGTCTGCAGATCCTGCTCTCCGCCGTGTGCTTCGGCACCACCGGCACCGCACAGGCGCTCGGTCCCGACGGCATGCCGCCCGCGGTCGTCGGCGCCGCGCGGATCGTCGGCGGCGGGGCGCTGCTCGTGCTCGTGGCGGTGCTCGCCGGGCGGCGGCGCCCGCGCGGCGGGCGCTGGGCGCGAGGTCCCGTCGCGCTCGCCGCGCTGGGCGTCGCCGCCTACCAGCTGGCCTTCTTCGCCGCCGTCGCCGACACCGGGGTGGCCATCGGCACCGTCGTCGCGCTCGGATCGGCGCCCGCGATCACGGGCGCGCTCGAGTGGCTCGTCGAGCGCCGCCGGCCCGACGCCCGCTGGTTCCCCGCGACGGCGCTCGCCTGCGCCGGGGTGACGCTGCTCGTGCTCCAGAGCGCCGCTGCCGCCGGCGTCTCGGCCCCCGGCGTCGCGCTCGCCGTCCTGGCCGGCGCCTCGTATGCGACCTACACCCTGGCCGCCAAGCGGATGCTCGAGCAGGGGCACGCGCCGGAGCCGGTGATGGCCGCGGCGTTCGGCGCCGGCGCGGTCCTGCTGGCGCCCGTGCTGGCGCTCGGCGACACGAGCGTGCTGTGGACCGCCGACGGTCTCGTGCTCGCCGCGTTCCTTGCCATCGTGCCGACCGCGCTCGCCTACGTGCTCTTCGCCCGCGGCCTGCGCAGCCTGTCGGCCGCCGAGACGTCGACGCTGACCCTCGCGGAGCCGCTGACCGCGGCGCTGCTCGGCGTGATCGTCCTCGCCGAGCGCCCCGGCGCGGGCGCACTCGCGGGCGCGGGACTCGTGCTCGCCGGCCTGGTCGTCCTCGCCGGGACGACGCCGCGCCGCCGGCCGGCCCGACCCGTCGCGCGCGTGGCCCCGGAGCTGCCGTGAGCGCGCGGCCGCTCGAACGGGTCTCGACCGTCGACGCGCTCGTCGTCGCGCTGCGGCGCGAGGTGCTCGACGGCGCGCGGCCCGGCGGGAGCCGTCTGCGCGAGCGCGAGCTCTGCGAGGCCTACGGGGTGGCGCGGCACACGCTGCGCGCCGCACTGCGCGCGCTCGCCGCGGAGGGGATCGTGCGGATCGAGCCCAACCGCGGCGCCAGCGTCGCCCGGCTGAGCCCCCAGGACGTGCGCTGGCTCTACGAGCTGCGCGCCGCGCTCGAGCTCGAGGCGGCGCACCTGGCGCTCGAGCGCCACGGCGGCCGCCTGCCAGGCTCCGTCCACGCCGCGCAGCGTGCGCTCGAGCGCGCATGCGCCGGCCCGGCGCCCGCGTGGAGCGCGGTCGCCGACGCCCATCTCGAGCTGCACGCGGCGCTCGTCGTGGCGGCGGGCAGCCCGCGGATCGCCGCGGCGCACGCGACGCTCGCGGGGGAGATGCGGCTGTTCCTGCTCCAGCTGCGCCCCCACGCGACCGCGCGCGGGCTGGCCGAGCAGCACGCGGCGCTGCTCGCGGCGCTCGAGCGCGAGGGGACCGCGCCGCTGCGCGAGCATCTGCGTGCCTCGGCTGCGACGCTTGCGCCGTGAGCGAACTCGACCCGCGCCTCGTCGCCCACCGCCCGGCGCTCGTCTACGACCCGCAGGAGGCGTTCGGCGCCGCGTCGGCCGCGACGATCACCGACTTCCCCGGCAACGTCCTTCGCGACGGGACCGGCGCGGTCATCGCCCGGGCCGGCGAGCGGCTGTCGCTCGCGCTGCTCGGCAGCTATCCCGCGGCGGCGGGGGACCGGCTCGACGAGCGCCCGGACCCGGTCGCCGCCGCCCGCTGGTTCGCGAACCGCGAGGAGTACGGGCCGCGCGTGTACGGCCGGGTGGTCCGCGACGGCGCTGAGGAGTGGCTGCAGTACTGGATCTGGGGCTACTACAACCCGAAGAACCTGCTCGGCATCGGCAGCCACGAGGGCGACTGGGAGCTCGTCCAGGTCGGGCTCGGCGGCGACGGGCGACCGGCGTCGGTCACCTGCTCGCAGCACTCCTCGGGCGAGGCGCGCGCGTGGGAGAAGGTCGAGCGGCTGGGCACGCATCCCGTGATCTACGTCGCACCGTTCTCGCACGCGAACTACTTCGAGCCGGGCGCGCACCCGTACGTCTTCGGGATCGACAACCCGGACGGCACGCTCGCCCCGGTCGCCGCGCCCGTCGAGGCGTTCGGGCCGTGGGTGGGCTGGCCCGGCCGCTGGGGCAACTCGACCGGCGCGCTGGGCGGGCGGCTCGGCGGCCGCAGCCCAGCGAGCCCCGCCCAGCAGGGCATGCGGTGGTCGGCGCCCGCCACCTACCATCGCCTCGCGCAGGCGTTCTCACCGGTGCGCACGCTCAGCCGCGTGCTCGGGATCGGGAGCGCGGCCACCCAGCCGCGGCTGCGCGCGGTGGCCGCCGCGCGCGCCGACGGTTCCGTCGACGTCGGCTGGACCGCCGGGCGGGGGCCGCTGCGGGGCGCGACACACCTGCACGTCACCGTCCACGACGCCGACGGCGCCGTGCTGGGCTCGTCGGTGGAGCGGATCCGCGGGCGCGCCGGAACGCTGCGGGTGCCGGCGCCGGCCGCGGCCGAGAGCGTTCGCGTCTCGGCCTATAACGCGCTGCGACAGCGTTCTGACCCGCTGCAGACGCCGATGGAGGAGGACCCCCACCGCGCCTGAGGAATCCCGAACATGCCACCCTTCCCGGTGCACTCATGACTCGTAGATTCGAACTTGGACCGATCATCGTCGCCGCCGGCGGCCTGTTGCTGCTCGTGAGCCTCTTCCTCGACTGGTACGGGGCGGGGGTCAGCGCGTGGGACGCCTTCGAGGTCGTCGACCTGCTGCTCGCCGCGCTGGCGGTCGCCGCCATCGTGGCCGCGATCGGCGCGCTCGCGCCCGACGGCGGCTACCTCGACCGGCGCTGGCTGCCCGCGCTCGTCGCGGCGGTCGCCGTGCTCGTCGCCGCCTCGATCATCAACCCGCCGCCGTCCGTCGCCGGCGCCAGCGCCGACATCGGCGCCTGGATCGCGTTCGGAGCCGCGCTGGCGATGCTCGTCGGCGCCGTCCTGTCGCTCGGGCGCGTCTCGTTCTCGGTCGCGCTCGAGGGCCGCGAGCCGCGCCAGCGGGTCGCCGCCGTCGACGAGCGCCAGGCCACGACGGAGACCGCCGCCGTGATGTCGGGCCGGCGCGGGCGCCGCTCCTCCTCGAGCGCGGCGCCGACGGAGGCGACACAGCCCGCCGAGCCCACGCAGCGGACGGACGAGGGGTGATGTCCTCCCTGGGCGAGCTCGTCTTCGCGCTCGAGCGCTTCGAGGCGACCGATGCCGATCGCCTCGAGGTCGTCGGGCGCTGGCAGGGGCTCGAGGGGCGCCGCCTCGGACGGCCCGTGCTCACGGTGCTCACCGAGGGCGGCCGCCGCCGCCGGCTCACCGCGCTGCCCGGCGGCCAGCTGACCGCCACCGGCTCCGAGGCGCCGTGGCGCGCCTCCTTCGCCTGGGACGGCGACCCCGCCTCCGTCGAGAGCGCCGAGCTCGAGCTCGGCCGCCGGCTCGTCGTCGAGCTGCCGCGCCCTCGCCGCCGGCGCCGCCGCGCCATCGACCCGGGGCTCGGCCCGTCGACCGCCGGCAGCGCCGCGGCCGCGGCGCAACCCGCGCCGGCGCGCGTCGGCGAGGATGTGCGCGCCGAGCTGGCCGAGCTGCGCTCCCAGGTGCAGGACCTCCGCCGCGAGCGCGACGCCGCCGCCGCTCCGCTCGCGGAGCTGCGCGAGCAGCACGGCGCGCTCGAGGACGACCACGCCGCCGCCGCGCGCGAGGTCGAGGACATGCGCGAGGAGCGAGACGCGGCCCGGGCGGAGCTGACCCAGGTCCACGAGGCGCTGGCGAGCACGCAGGCGCAGCTCGAAGCCGCCCGTGCCGAGCGCGATGCCGCGCGCGGGGAGACCGGATCGACCGGTACGGAGCTCGAGCGGGCGCGCGCGGAGCTCGCGTCGCTGACGGCGCGGCTCGAGGCCGCCCGCGGGGAGATCGAGACGACTCGCGGCGAGCTGGCGAGCACGCGCGCCGAGCTCACCGCGGCACAGGCCGACGTCGCCGAGCGCGACCGCGGCGTCGAGGCCGCCGTCGCCGCGCTCGAGGCCGCGCGCCACGAGCACCAGCAGGCGCTCTTCGAGGCCCGTGCGGAGGGCACGCGCCGGCTCGACGCCGAGCGCGAGGGCAGCGCCGGACTGCGCGAGAAGCTGGCCGCCGCGCGTGAGGACGCCGAGCGTGCCAAGCGCGAGGCCGCCACCGCGATCGAGGCCGAGGCGCTGGAGACCGAGAAGCTGCGCCTGGAGGCACGCACGGTGCGCGATGAGGCCGAGCAGACCGTCGCCGGCGAGCGCGCCGAGGCCGCGCGCCTGCGCGAGGAGCTCGCGGGTCGCGAGCCCGCGCCCAACGGCGAGGTGGAGGACACGGCGGCACGCCGCATGCTCGACCGCGTCACGCGCGACCTCGAGCGCGAGCGCGCGGCGTCGCGCACGCTGCGCCGCGAGATCGACTCGCTGCGCGGCGAGTCCGCGCAGCACCGGCGGCTGGCCGCCGCCGCGGCCGTCACCAGCACGGCCGAGGCGCCGGTCCCCGTCGACCGCCGCTCCGCCGCGCTGCGCGAGGAGGTCTCGCGCGTCTCCGCCAAGCGAGTCGAGGCGGCGGCCGCGGGCCGGAGCCCGCATCGCGTGTACGAGCACGGGCCGTCGACGCCCGCCCGCTGGGGCGCCCGTGTCGTCGGGCTGGTGCTCGCGGGCCTGCTGCTGCTCGCGCTCGCGATCATCGTCCTGCAGGTGGCAGGCTGAGCGACGCGGCGGCGGAGCCGTGGCCGATCGAGTCGTAGACGCCGCCGACCGCCTGTACGGGCTCGCGCTCGACGAGTTCACCGCGGAGCGCGACCGCGAAGCGAAGGCGCTGCGCAAGGAGGACCGCGACTCCGCGGACGCGATCGCCAAGCTGCGCAAGCCCTCGCCGCAGGCCTGGGCCGCCAACCGGGTCGCGCGCGAGCAGCCGGAGCTGCGCGACGAGCTGCTGGCCGCCGGGGAGGCGGTGCGCGACGCGCAGGAGGCCGCGCTCGGCGGCAAGGGAGGCCGCGCGGCGCTGCGGTCCGCGACGGCGCGGATGCGCGCGGCGGTCGACGCGTTCCTCGAGGCGGCGCGCGAGCAGCGTCCGGGCGACCGCGCGCTGAGCGCGGCGGCGGCGAACCGGCTGCGCACCACGCTGCAGGCCGCGGCCGCCGACGAGGAGGTCCGCGCGTGCCTGGAAAGCGGCCGGCTCGTCGGCGACGCCGAGGCCGGCGGGGCGTGGCCGCTGCCGGTGGCGGGCGACGACGCCCCGCCGGCGGCGAAGCAGCGGAAGGCGGCGAAGCGGCCGAAGGCCGAGCCGAAGAAGCCCAAGGCCGAGCCGAAGCAGCCCAAGGCCGAGCCGAAGCAGCCGAACGCCGATTCCAAGCGGGCGAAGCAGGCCGCCGAGGCCGAGCGGCGCGGCGAGCGCGAGGCCGCCGAGCGGCGGCGCGAGCTCGAGTCGCGGCTGCGCAGCGCGCGCGCCGATGCCACCGCCCGCGAGCGCGAGCTCGCCCGCGCCGCGCGCGAGTCCGACCGCGCGGCGCGGCGCCTCGAACGGGCGCTCGCGGACGCCGAGGAGGCCCGCACGCACGCCGAGGAGGCGCAGGCCGACGCCGACGCCGCCCGCACCGCGTGCGGCGACGCCCGTGACGAGGTCGCCCGCCTGGAGGAGCAGCTGGACTGACCCGCACCGTGCAGGACCCGCGGGTCGCGTGGCGAAACGGACGTTCGGCACCATGCACGCGCTCCGCTCGCTCGCCTCCGAACGCCTGTCCGCGGACCCCCGTGTGCGGCTCGCCGTTCCCGCCGTGGTCCTCGCGTACGTGCTCTTCCTGGCGCTCGTCGTGGGCGTCGGCGCCTGGGCGGTGTGGGGAACGGGTGCGCTGGTGCTCGCCGCGGCGCCGTGGGTGTTCGTCTCCTACGGCCGCCCCTACCTGGCCGAAGACGCCCAGGCGGGGATCCCCTTCGCGTGGCGCGGAGAGCGCGCCGGCGTGTGGGCGACCGCGCCCGCCGGGGGCTTCCTGCTCGCCCTCACGCTCGTGAAGGTCGTCGACCTCGGTGCGCTCGGCGTCGTGCTCTGCCCGCTCGCCGCCGCCGGCTACACGGCTCTGCTGGTGTGGGCCGAGCGCCGCCACGAGCACGCCTGCCTGCTCGACCTCAGCGTGCTCGAGCACCGCTTCGAGCAGATCACCGACGCCCGCCCGCCCGCGCCGGCGCAGCCCGACGCGACGCAGGAGTGGACGCCGGACTTCGCCGACGCCTGAGCCATGGGCACCCACGAGCCGGACTTCCTCGTCGTCGGCGACCGGGTCGCACTAGGACCTCTGCGGCGCGATCTCGCCCCCATCTACGCCCGCTGGACGAACCAGCTCGAGGTCCGGCGCGGCCTCGACCACCTCGGCATCGCCAGCCCGCAGAGCCAGGAGAAGTGGGTCGAGGAGAAGCTCGAGGAGAGCGCGGAGCGCGAGCCCCGGGCCGCCGAGTTCACGATCTACGATCGCAGCGACTCCATGCCGGTCGGCACCGCCGGCCTGTTCCAGATCGGTCATGCCCACGGGGCGGCGTCGTTCGGCATCGCGCTCGGAGCGCGCCGCAGGCAGGGCCTGGGCACCGAGGCCACGCAGCTCGTGCTCGACTTCGCCTTCAACGTCCTCCACCTGCGCAACGTGCTGCTGGAGACGCTGGAGTGGAACGTCGCGGGGTTGAAGGCCTACGAGCGCGCGGGCTTCCGGAGGATCGGCGTCCGCCGCGGCGCGGCGTTCAGCCGGGGCCGGCCGACCGACCTCGTGCTGATGGACGCGATCCCGGAGGACTTCGGCGCGTCGGTGCTGTGAGGTTCGGCTAGCCGAGCGCCTCGGCCAGCACGGCCGGGTCGGACTCGCCCTCGGGCAGCTCCATCGCCATCAGCCGGGCGAGCTGCGCGCGGCCGCGGACGTCGAGCTTGCGGTAGATCTGGCCGAGGTGGTACTCGATCGTCTTCGGGCTCAGGAACAGAGATGCGGCCGCCTCGCGGTTGGTCATGCCCTGGGCGACGAGCAGGGCGATCTGCAGCTCATGCGGGGTGAGCTGCTCCGCCGCGGTCTCCGAGCGCCGGCCGGAGCTCTGGCCCGTCGCGCGCAGTTCGGTCCGCGCGCGCTCGGCCCACGGGCGGGCGCCGAGGCGCTCGAAGGCGTCCAGCGCCTCCTGCAAGGGCGGCCGTGCCTCGGCGCGCTGCTTGGCGCGCCGCAGCCGCTCCCCGAGCGCGAGCTGGGTGCGGGCGCGCTCGAAGGGCATCGGGACGGCCTCGACGAGCTTCAGCGCCTCCTCGAAGCGCGCGCGGAGCTCCGCGTCGGGGGCGAGCAGCCCACGGCAGCGCGCGGCGGCGGCCCGCGCCCACGCGGACCCGGTCCGCTCGGCGCCCTCCTCCAGCCGCGCGAGCGCCTCGGCGGCATCGTCGCGCCGGCCTGCGCGGACGTAGGCCTCGACGAGGTCCGGCGCCGCCTGGACGATCGCCGGCTGCACCTCGATCCGCCGCGTCGCGCGGTCGCACGCCTCGAGCGCCTCGATCGCCTCGGGGACGCGTCCCAGCGCCAGCTCGAGGGCGCCGAGCGCCGCATGGTGGTACGCGCTGATGGCCTCGCCCTGGAACCGCGTGGCCAGCTCGAGGCCCTCGCGGATGTGGCGACGGGCCTGGGGCTCCTGGCCCATGCCGGCCTCGACCCGGGCAAGGGCGGCGAGCGAGTGCGAGAGCAGTGGCAGCTGGCCGGTGTCCTGCGCCAGCTCGACCGACTCGGCTGCCTCGGCCCGCGCGGTCGCCCAGCGGCCCATCCGGTAGTCGAGGTGAGCGCGCGCCGCCAGCGGGTAGATCAGCGCGCTCACCGCGCTCGCCCGGCGGGCCGACTCGACGAGATGGTCGAGGACCCGGCGCGCGCGGTCCCAGCGCTCGATCCAGACCGACGCGTGCCCGGCCATGCCGATCACCTCGGCGACCGCGAGCGGGTCGCCCTCGAGCAGATACGGCTCGCACGCGCTCAGCATCGCGTCGCCCTGCGCGACGTCGCCGAGCGCGAGCATGCCCTCCGCGACCACGACCGTGGCAAGCAGCTCGACCGCCGGATCGGCCGAGGTGGCGAGCGATCGCGCCCGCTCCGCGGTCGCGATCAGGGCGTGCATGTCGCCGGTCATCATGTGCGTGACCGACGCCTCGAGGAACATCGCGGCGGCGCGCCGCGGGTCGCGGGAACGCACACGGTCGGCCTCGCCGACCAGCAGCTCGAAGGCGTGCAGCGGCGAGCCCAGCCGCATCTCGACGTGCCCGGTCATGCGCTGGACGTCGGCGGTCAGCAACGGGTCGCTGGTCAGCGCCGCCGCCTCGGCCAGGCGGGCGCGGGCCTGCTCGCCCTCGCCGCAGCGGGCGGCGTCGGTGGCGGCCTCGAGCAGCCGCCGCGCGCGAGGCTCGTCCTCCGGGGTGAGGTGGGCGGCACGGGTGAAGTCGCGGGCGGCGGTCGCGTGGGCGCTACGGCCGCGGGCGTCGAGCGCCGCGGCCTCGAGCGCCGCGGCGATCGCCTCGTCGGGCGCGACGGCCTGCGCGGCGAGGTGCCAGGCGCGCGGCGCGCTGCCCTCCGGCGCGGCGTCGGCCAGCGCGGCGTGCGCGGCGCGGCGCTCGGCCGGCGTAGCCGCGTGGTAGGCGGTCGAGCGCAGCAGCGGATGGCGGAACTCGAGCTCGCCGCGGCGCACGCTCACGAGCCGCGCCTCCTCGGCGGCGGCGAGGTCGCTCATCGCCAGCCCGGCCGTCCGCACCGCGGCCTGGATGACGTCGACGCGCAGCGAGTGCGCGGTGGCGGCGATCAGCAGCGCGCGGCGCGCGCCCTCCTCGAGCGCGTCGACGCGCATCCGGAACGCGCGCTCGACGGTCGCGCCGGGGCGCAGCGGCTCCTCGAGCGGCTCGCGGCCCGAGAGCTGGGCGTCCGAGAGCGCGCCGGGCAGCTCGACCAGCGCGAGCGGGTTGCCGGCCGCCGTGTCGACGAGCCGGTCGGCGACCGCCGGGGCGATCCGCTCGGCGCTCTCGTCGGAGACGAGCACCGCCCGCGCCTGGACGTCGTCGAGCGGCCCGATCGGCAGCCGCTCGAGCCACGGCGCCTGCATCCGCGCGACGGGCGTCGAGTCGCGCAGCGCGCCGACCATCGCGATCCCCTCGGCGCCCAGCCGGCGCCCCGCGAACAGCAGGGCCTCGAGCGACGGCTCGTCGAGCCACTGGACGTCGTCGATCAGCGCGAGCACCGGCCCTGACTCGGCGGCGACCGCCAGCAGCGAGAGCAGGCCGGCCGGCACGGTGAAGCGGTCGGGCGCGCCGGCGGGCCCGAGGGCGAGTGCGCCGCGCAGCGCGGCGGCCTGCACGGCGGGGATGTCGTCGAGGCGGTCGAGCAGCGGTGCGACGAGCTCGCCGAGCCCGGCGAAGGGGATGTCGGACTCCGTCTCGATGCCGCGGGCGCGCAGCACGCGGAAGCCCTCGGCCTCGGCGACCGTCCAGCGCAGCAGCGCGGTCTTGCCGATGCCCGGGTCGCCATGAAGCAGCAGCGCGCCGCTCGTCCCCTGACGCGCGTCGGCCAGCAGTCGCTCGATCCGTCGGCGCTCCCGGGTCCGTCCGACCAGCATCCGGATGAGAGCCTACCGGCCCTCCCAGACCGTGGGCTCGCGCGGGATCCGGTCTGGGTCGAAGGCGGCCAGGAGTGTGATCGGATCACTCGCTGGTGGCATGTCGAGTGATCGGATCATCCACTCGAGCGCGACCTCCGGAGCGAGCTCGCGCAGGGTCACGCCGCCGTGGCGCTTGGCCAGCCGCGCCCCGTCCGGTCCGAGCACGAGCGGGACGTGCGCGTAGCGGGGCTCGGGCAGGCCGAGCAGGCGGCCGACGAGGAGCTGGCGCGGGGTCGTGTCGGCGAGGTCGTCGCCGCGCACCACCTCCCCGATGCCCTGCGCGGCGTCGTCGACCACGACGGCGAGGTTGTACGCGGGGGCGCCGTCGTTGCGGCGCACCACGAAGTCGTCGACGCCGCCCTCCACGCGGCCGAGCAGGCGGTCCTCGAAGCCGACGCGGACGGCGTTCGCGCGCACCCGCAGCGCGGGCGCGCGGCCCGCGCCGCGTCGCTCGGCCCGCTCGGCGTCGGTCAGGTGCAAGCACGTGCCGGGATAGGCGCCCTCGGGCAGCGGCCCGTGTGGCGCCGAAGCCGCGGCGCGGATCTCCGCGCGGGTGCAGAAGCACTCGTAGAGGTGCCCGGTGGCGTCGAGCGCGGCGATCGCCTCCGCGTAGCGGTCGAGCCGGTCCGACTGGGCGACGACCTCGCCGTCCCAGTCGAGGCCGATCGCCGCGAGATCGGCGAGCTGCTGCTCCGCGGCGCCCGCGCGGACGCGGCCGGTGTCGAGGTCCTCCATGCGCACCAGGTGGCGAGCGCCGGCCGAGCGGGCGAACAGCCACGCCAGCAGGGCGGTGCGGAGGTTGCCGACGTGCAGGGCGCCGGTCGGGCTCGGAGCGAAGCGCCCGTCGGCGCTCACGCCGAGAAGGGGAGGCCGTCGGCGATCTCCGCCAGCCGCGGGGCGTTGCGGTCGCGCTCGGAGAAGAGCAGCTCCACGTCGGGCCACTCGATGCCGACGCCGGGATCGTCGAAGCGGAAGCCGCTCTCGGTCGCCGGGTCGTAGACGCTCGTGCACTTGTAGACGAAGTCCGCGGTCTCCGAGAGGACGCAGAAGCCGTGTGCGAAGCCGATCGGGATCCACAGCTGGTGATGGGACTCGTCGTCGAGGACCGCGCTCTCCCACTGCCCGAAGGTCGGTGAGCCGCGGCGCACGTCGACGACGACGTCCCAGACGCTCCCGCGGGCGCAGCGGACGAGCTTGCCCTGGCCCGGGTCGGTCTGGAAGTGCATGCCGCGCACGGTGCCGCGGCGCGAGCGCGAGTGGTTGTCCTGCGCGAACGTCGTGGGGACCCCGTGCTCGGCCCACGTCTCGCCGCGCCAGGTCTCCACGAAGAACCCCCGCTCGTCGCCGAACACGCGCGGCGCGAGCAACGTCAGGCCGTCGATCCGGGTCTCGAGCCGCTGCATCGAGCCGCAGATTAGAAGGACTCACCCTTGCCCCCGTCGAAAAGCGACGGGCCATGCCGAGGACCGCCACGATGCCGCCGGCCGCCCGCGGCCACCAGACCCTCTCCGCGTACATCTCGTCTCGCTTCGACGAGTTCTCCCGCTCGCAGAAGGACGTCGCGCAGTACGTCGTCGACCATCTCGACGAGGTCGCCTTCCACACGGCGGAGGAGCTCGCGCGCCGTGCCAACACCTCCTCCTCGACCGTCGTGCGCTTCTCGCAGGCGCTCGGCTTCGAGGGCTTCCCGGAGCTGCAGGAGGCCGCGCGCGAGGAGTACCGCCACGTCCACCGCCGTGTCGACCAGACGGCGGGGGTGGAACCGGTCGCCCCGCTCTTCTCGCTCGACCAGACGCCGTTCGAGCAGGTCGTCGCGGCCGACCACGTGAACCTCGAGGAGACCGCCCGGCGCGTCTCGCGCTCCGAGATCGAGGGCGCGATCGAGGCGCTCGCCGCCGCCGAGCGGATCCTGATCGCGGGCACCGACCAGATGGCCTTCTTCGCCTCCTACCTGCGGCACCTGCTGATGCTGCTCGACGTGCGCGCCGAGATCGCCGCGTCGCCGTCGCAGGAGGCGCTCTCGCGGCTCGGGCGCATCGACGAGGGCACGCTCGTCATCGGCCTCTCCGCGGGCCGGCCGCATCCGCTCGTCGTCCGCGCGATGAAGATCGCCCGGCACCGCCGCGCGCACACTGTGGCGATCGTCGACGCGACGCTCTCCGAGGTCGCCAAGCTCTCCGAGCGCACGCTCTACTACTCGTCGAACTCGCCCGCCTTCGTGCGCTCGCACGCCGGTCTGCTGTCGATCCTGCAGGCGCTCGCCTACGGCCTCTACGCCCGCGACGCCGCGCAGTACGACGACCGGATCCGCGCCTTCAAGCTGAAGTAGCGCGGTCCGGCGCGGCTAGCTGCGGCGCCGCAGCTCGACGCCGAGGTCGATCGCGCGGATGCTGGCCTCGTCGGGCAGCTTCGCCAGCACCTCGCGGATGACACGCAGGACGTCGCGCTCCTCGTGACCGAAGTCGTCGAGCATCGACTTCAGCGCCGTGTGCGTCACCTTCAGCTGCGCCGGGGTGAGATCGAGCGTGTAGGCGATCCGGCCGGGATCGCTCATGTCGAGGACGTCGTCCATGTGCCCGATGATACAAGAGGTGGAGCGCCGCGATGGACCGAATTGGACTCCGGTCCAGGCAAAGGCCGGGCTATCCTCGGTCGCCTATGCGCGACGAGGCGACTTTCCGTGTCAAGGCCGGCCTGGCCGAGATGCTCAAGGGCGGCGTGATCATGGACGTGGTCACGGCGGATCAGGCGAAGATCGCCGAGGACGCCGGCGCCGCCGCGGTGATGGCGCTCGAGCGCGTCCCGGCCGACATCCGGCGCGACGGCGGCGTGGCCCGCATGTCCGACCCGCTGCTGATCCGCGGCATCCAGGAGGCCGTGTCGATCCCCGTGATGGCGAAGTCCCGCATCGGCCACTTCGCCGAGGCGCAGGTGCTCGAGGCGCTCGAGGTCGACTACATCGACGAGTCCGAGGTCCTCACACCCGCCGACGAGGCCAACCACACGGACAAGTGGGCGTTCAAGATCCCCTTCGTCTGCGGCGCGACGAACCTCGGTGAGGCGCTGCGGCGCATCGGCGAGGGCGCCGCGATGATCCGCTCCAAGGGCGAGGCCGGCACCGGCGACATCGTCGAGGCCGTCCGTCACATGCGCCGCATCGGCTCGGAGATCAAGCGACTGACGATCATGGACGACATGGAGCTCGCCACGGCCGCCAAGGAGCACCAGGCTCCGCTCGACCTCGTCCGGCTCATCGCCCGCGACGGCAAGCTGCCGGTCGTGCTGTTCTGCGCCGGCGGCATCGCCACGCCCGCCGACGCAGCCCTGATGATGCAGCTGGGCGCCGAGGGGCTGTTCGTCGGCTCGGGCATCTTCAAGTCCGAGGATCCGGCCATCCGCGCCCGCGCGATCGTCGAGGCGACGACCCACTTCCAGGACCCGGTCCGTGTCGCCAAGGCCTCCGAGGGCCTCGGCATGGCGATGCAGTCGCTCGAGACGCGCAAGCTCGAAGAGCAGCAGCTGCTGGCCAACCGGGGCTGGTAGCGGCTTGGCCGAGCTCGTCGGCGTCCTCGCCCTCCAGGGGGACTTCCAGGCCCACGTGCGCATGCTGCGCGGGCTCGGCGCCGACGTGCGCGAGGTCCGCACGCCCGCCGACCTCGAGGGGCTCGACGGGCTCGTGATCCCCGGCGGGGAATCGACCACGATGACGCTCGGGATCGAGCGCGAGGGCCTCGCCGACCCGCTGCGGCAGCTCGTCGCGAACGGCACTCCGGTGCTCGGCACCTGCGCCGGGATGATCCTCCTCGACCGCGCGCACCTCGACGTGATGGACACGCTCTGCAAGCGCAACGCCTTCGGACGGCAGATCCACTCCTTCGAGGCCGACCTGGAGATCCCGGGGATCGACGGGCCGCCCGTGCGCGCCGTCTTCATCCGCGCGCCGTGGATCGCCGAGCACGGCGACGGCGTCGAGATCCTCGCGGAGGTCGACGGCCACCCGGTCGCCGCCCGACAGGGCGAGACGCTGGTGATCTCCTTCCACCCGGAGATCGCCGGCGAGGACCGCGTGCACAAGCTGTTCCTGCGCGACGTGCGCGACCGCGCCCGCGTTTGACGCGAGGGACGCCCGGCTAGCTGCAGTTCCTGTGGCGGGGTGCGCCGGCGTGGGTGACGGAACGGACGCATTTCGTGCGCCGCGTGCGACGACGGCCGACGGGACTACGGCTAGCCCTCAGACGCCGCGTCTGACGAGCTGCTCGGCGACCTCGGCGAGGTCGCCGCCGATCGCGTCGGGCGTGGGCACCGTGTCGAGCAGCAGCCGCTCTCGCCGGCCGACCCAGCCCGTGCGCAGGCCCGCGCGGTGCGCGCCGGCCACGTCCCACCAGTGGGCCGCGACGAGGCAGACCTGGCCGGCCGTCGCCCCGGTGCTGTCGAGCAGGAAGCGGTACGCGCGCGGGTCCGGCTTGTAGGCGCCGAACTGCTCGGAGCCGATCACGAGCTCGAGCCGGTCGCGCAACCCCGCGAAGCGGAGCACCTGCTCGGCCGCCTCGGTCGTGCTCTGGGTGAGCACGCCCAGCCGCAGCCCCTCGCCGCGCAGGCGCTCGAGCGCGGCAGGCGCCTCGAGGTAGGCCGGCATCGAGCCGAGCAGGGCCATCGCGTCCTCGACCCGCCCCGGGTCGCCGCCGGCGAGGGCGACGCGGCGGCGCAGAGCGGCCGCGACCAGCGTCGGGAAGGGCGGGTGCTCGCCACCGAGCGTGGCGACCATCGCAGCGGTGGCGGCGTCGTCGAACGCGCCGGCGACGAGCTCGTCCGCCTCCGCGGAGTCGCCGAGCGGCTGCGAGAGGACGGACGGGTCGACCAGCGTGCCGTTGAGGTCGAAGATGACCCACTCGAGCCGCATTCGACCATGCGTACCCCTCGTGCCGCCCGGGGAAGCCCGATAGGGTCCGCGGCGCTGGTGGACATGGGCGACGAGCAGACCGACAGCTTCGACGTGGTCGAGCGCGCGGACGGAGACCGCGCGTGGATCGCCTTGCACGGCGAGCTCGACCTCGCCACGGTCGACGAGGTGCGCGCGCGGCTGGATGCGCTGCGCGCCGAGGGTCGCCCGGTGGTGCTCGACCTCGACCAGCTGACGTTCATGGACTCGACCGGGATCCGGCTCGTGCTCGAGGCCGTGCGACACCGCGAGCGCGATGGCTGGCGCTTCGAGGTGACCCGGGGATCGACCGCCGTGCAGCGCATCTTCGCGGCCGCGCGGATCGACGACCGGCTGCCGTACGCGTCGAAGGACGACTGACGTGGCGTCCCGCGCCGAGACCCTGGAGCTGCCGTCGGCGGCGGTCGCCGCCCGGCTGGCACGGCGCCACGTGGAGCGGCACCTCTCCTCGCTGCCCCGCGGCCGCCGGCCCGATGCGCGGCTGCTCGTCTCCGAGCTGGTCACGAACGCCTTCCGGCACGGCATGCCGCCGATCACGCTGACCACCGAGCTGCACCGGGATTTCCTGCGGGTCGAGGTCGCCGACTCCGGCGGCGGGCGCCCCCGGCGCCGCGCCAGGCCGAGCGCGGACGGCGGCTGGGGACTGCTGCTCGTCGAGCAGGCGAGCGACCGCTGGGGCGTCGCCGACGGCTCGATGCGCGTCTGGTTCGAGATCGACCGCTAGGTGCCTAGGCCGGCGTCCGTGCCGCGACGCCGAGGAACTCGAGCGCGATGGCCGCCGTGTCGTCGCGGCGGCGCTGCTCGGGCTCGATCGCGAGGGCCGCGTCGAGGTGGGCGATGATGCCCGTCGCGGTCGCGGGCCCCTCGCGGAGGCGGTCGAGGATCCGCTTCTCGTCGAGCCGGCCGCGGTGGCTCATCGCGTCGAGCACCCCGTCGGTGAAGAGCACGAGCACGTCGCCCGGCCGCACCGTCGCCTCGCGCACGGGCCACTCCACCTCGCCGAACGCGCCCGCGAGCGGTCCGGCGCTGCCGAGCGGGGTCGCGTCGCCGTCGCGCACGAGCACCGGCAGCGGATGGCCGGCGCACGCGATGCGCACGATCCCGGCGCGCTCGCCGTCCGTGCGCAGGTGCAGGCAGGCGGCGGTGCACAGTGCCATCTCCGGGAGCTGCAGCAGCGTGTCGTTGAGCTGTGCGATCGCGCGGGCCGGGTCGCCGGTCAGCGCGGCCGCCGTGCGCAGCGTGTGGCGCGCCAGCGCGGTCAGCGTCGCCGCGGGCGGCCCGTGCCCGGCGACGTCGCCGATCACGACCATCCAGTCCTCGCCGGCCCGGAACGCGTCGAAGAAGTCGCCGCCGACCTCGGCGATCTCGCCGGCCGGGTGATACAGCGCGGCCGCCGACCAGCCGGGCATCCACGGCATCGGCGGCGGCAGCATGCCGCGCTGCAGCGTCGCCGCGATCTCGGCGTGCTCCGTGTAGAGCTGGGCGTTGAGCACCGCGGTGGCCGCCCGTGCGGCGAGCTCCTCGGCGAGCGAGACGTCCTCGGGCGCGAACGGGCGCTGCGGGTCGCCACGCGCGAGCAGCATCGCCCCGAGGCGGCGCCCGCCGGCGTCGAGCGGGACGGTGAGGATCGAGCTCAGGCCCACGCCGCGCAGCATCTCGAGGTGCTCGGGGTCGTCGGCGTAGCCTTCGAGCGCCCCCTCGGGAACCTGCACGAGCGAGGTGCCGGCCTCGCCGCGCAGCACCGCGGCGCGCGGCGAGTCGTCGGTCATGAGCGCCGGCTTGTACTCCTGCAGCCGGCGCCCGAGCGCGACCTTCTCGGGATCCGCGTGGGCGATCGCGACCTCCTCGACCGAGTCCCTCGGGCCGGGCAGCGAGACCGAGCACCAGTCGGCCAGGCCGGGCACGGCGACCTCGGCGACCCGCTGCAGGGTGGACTCGTAGTCGAGGCTGCGCGACAGCTCCGCCGTCGCCTCGGAGAGCAGCCGCTCGCGAAGCTCGGCGCGCTTGATCGCGGTCAGGTCCTCGATCACGTTGACGACGCTGTCGCCCTGCGGCCCGTCGCCGCGGATCAGCGTGGCCTTGTTGAGCAGCCAGCGCTCCTCGCCCGTGGCGATCACGACGTTGCGCACGAGCAGCGGCGGCGCCTCGGCCTCGCCATGCAGCAGCCGGTAGCCGGGCAGCTGGGTGCGGGCGAGCGAGTGGCCCTGCTCGTCGAAGACCGCGAAGCGCGACATGACGCTTCCGGGCGCGGCGCCCAGCAGGTCCTCGGGCGAGCCGGCGCGCAGCAGCGAGACCGCGGCGTCGTTGACGTAGACCATCATGCCGTCGGCGGACATCACGGTGACGGCCTCGCCGAGCGCGTCCAGCGAGCTGGTCAGGCGCCGCTCGACACGGGTCAGCCGCTGCGCGTTCGCCGCCTCGGACTCCGCGCGAACCCGCAGCGCGGCCAGTACGACGGCGAGCGCCGAGCCGATCGCCGCGACGAGCACCGCGACGGCCCAGCGGCTCGTCCAGGTGTCGGTCGCGGCCGCGCCGATCAGCGCGCCCAGGAGCGCGAGGACGGCGACGATCGACGTCTCGCGGACGTCGCCGAACAGCGCGACGCTCATCGGCGCGAGCACCAGCGACGCCGCCACGACGGGGTAGCCGTCCGTGACGATGTTGGCCGCGACGAGCACCGCCGCCAGCGCCGCGCCCAACCCGACCCGGCGGGTCATACGACGAGGCCGTGTCGCATGGTGTTCTCCGTCACCACCCGCGGCTCGACGAAGTGCAGCAGGTACCCCGGGCCGCCCGCCTTGGTGCCGGTACCCGACAGCCGGTTGCCGCCGAAGGGCTGGCGGGCGACCATCGCGCCGGTGATGTAGCGGTTGACGTAGAGGTTGCCGACGGGGGAGCGCTCGACCACGCGGTCGACCGTGTCCGGGTTGCGGCAGAAGAGCCCACCGGTGAGGGCGAACGGCGAGGCGTCGACGCGGTCGCAGGCGTCGTCGACGTCGCGCACGCGCTCGAGGGCGAGCAACGGCCCGAAGATCTCCTCGCCGAGCACGGCGGAGCTCTCGGGCAGGTCGGTCGCCAGCGACGGTGTCGCGAACCAGCCGCCGTCCGGGACCGACCGCGCGCGGGCGGCGACGCGGCCCTCGCGCTCGGCGAGCGCGGCGTAGCGCGCGACGCGCTCGGCGGCCTCGCGCTCGATCACCGGCGGCACGTCGATCGCCAGGTCGGAGGCCTGGCCGACCTCGAGGACCTCGATCGCGCCGGAGAGCCGCTGCACGAGCGCGTCGTGGATCGCCTCGTGGGCGAGCACGCGCGAGGCGGCCGAGCACTTCTGCCCGGCGTAGGTGAACGCGGAGCGCACGAGCCCGGGTACGACCTCGTCGAGGTCGGCGTCGGAGTCGACGATCACGCAGTTCTTGCCGCCCATCTCGGCGACGACGCGCTTGAGGTGCTTCTGGCCGGGCGCCAGCTCGGCGGCGGCGCGGATGATCCCGAGGCCGACCGGCCCCGAGCCGGTGAAGGCGATCACGTGCACGCGCCGGTCCTCGACCAGCGCGGCGCCGACGTCGCCCTCGCCGGGCAGCAGGCTGAGCACGCCCGACGGCAGGCCGCCCGCGTGCAGCGCCTGCGCGATCGCGTAGCCGCACCCCGGCGCCTGCTCGGCGGGCTTGAGCACGACGGCGTTGCCGGTCGCGAGGCCCGCCGCCGTCATCCCGCAGGGGATGGCGATCGGGAAGTTCCAGGGTGAGATCACCGCGACGACCCCGCGCGCCGCCCAGCGCAGCGTGTTGCGCTCCCCGGGCGGCTGGATCAGCTGGTCGAGCGCAGAGCCCGGCAGCATGGCGGGCCGCTCCTCGAGCTCGATCGCTCCGCGGGCGTAGTACTCGAGGAAGTCGATCGCCTCGCAGACGTCGGCGTCGGCCTCCGCCCAGGGCTTGGCCGCCTCGCGTACCTCGAGCGCGGCGAGCTCCACCCGCCGCTCCCGCATCCAGGCCGCGGCGCGCAACAGCACCGCGGCGCGCTCGGCGGCCGGCGTCTTCGCCCAGCCGCGCGCGGCGCGCGACGCCGTCTCGAGCGCCGCCTCGGTCTCTTCGGGCCCGGCGGACGCGGCGAGCGCGACGACGCGGTCCGGCCGGCCCGGATCGGTCGACGGCAGCTCGTCGCCCTCGCGGCGCTCGTCGCCGATCCACACCGGCACGCGCACCGGGCCGCGGGAGTCGAGCGCGGCGAGCGCGTCGCCGAGCCCGGCGCGCACCGCGGGACGGCGCAGCTCGAGGATCGGCTCGTTCTGGAACGGAGAGATCACGCAGGCACCTGCGGCGGCGCCAGCAGCTCCGCTACGGCGACGCCGTTGGCCTGCGCCGCGAGGAACGAGTCGTTGCTCGTGTTCTCCAGCAACCGCCGCACGAGGTAGGCCATGCCCGCGACGAGATCGCCGACCGGGCAGTAGGCGCGCACGCGCAGGTCCTGGCGGGCGATCGCGGCCTGCAGCGGATCGCCGAGGCCGCGCAGCACCTGCAGCTCGAGGTCCTCGTCGCGGCCGCCCGAGAGCCGGTTGTAGGCCACGGCGTGCGCGACCGAGCGCAGGTTGTGCGAGGCGATCGCGACCCGCAGCGCCGCACCGCTCGAGCGGGCGTCGATCAGCCGGCGGGTGAGCTGCTCGAAGTTGCGGTCGGTGTCGGCCTTGTGCTCGAACACCGGGCTGGGCCAGCCGTGCTGGCGCGCCTCGACGAGCTCGTGATCCCAGTAGGCGCCCTTGACCAAGCGCACCGTGAGCGGATGGGCGCGCTCGTGGCGACGCAGCCAGTCGACGATCGTGTCGAGGCTCTGCGGCGAGTCGCGCAGGTAGGCCTGCAGCACCATCCCGGCCGACGGCCCGGCGCGGAACTCGTCCTCGGCGAGCAGGTCGAGCACGAGCTCGAGCACCGCGTCGCGGGAGTCCATCGACTCCATGTCGATGTGCAGGTGCGCGCCGCGCTCGCGCGCCTGGCGCAGCAGCGGGCGCAGGCGGTCGGCGGCGTCGCGCTGGCCGCGCTCGGGCGCGTCGGGGCGCAGCAGCGGCGTGAGGGCGGAGACCTTCACCGACAGGTTCGCGCGCGGCAGGGCGCCGGCGGAATCGCGCTCGAGCTGCGGGCGCGCCGGCCAGCGCTGCGCGGCGTCGGCGAGCGTGTCGAGCGCCTCCGCGCAGCGGTCGGCGTACCGCTGTGCCTCGTCCTGGGTCACGGTGGCCTCGCCGAGCAGGTCGACGGAGGAGGCGACGCCGTCCTTCCACAGCTCGCGCAGGACGCCGAGCGCGGCCTTCGGGCTCTCGCCCACGATGAAGCGATGCGCCATGTGCCGGACGCCGGTCGCGGCGGCGGCGCCGAGCGCCGTGCGGCCGGCCTTCGTGTTGCCCATCCGCATCGCGACCGAGATCGGCGGCGGCGGCGTCTCGACCTCTCGCAGGAAGCCGACCAGGTGGCGCGAGAGGTCCTCGAGCGAGCGGCACGCGGGCACGACGTCGACGAAGCGGAACAGCGCCGCCTTGAGCTCCGCGTCCTGCGACGCGAGGTCCATCGCCTTGTCGTCGAACGCCTTCAGCGGATTGCGCTGCACGGGCATGTCGCGCGCGAGCCGGCTGCCCACGGCGAACAGCTCCGCCTCCAGGGCGGCCTCGTCCATCATGGCCAGCACTCTACGTAGACTCGCGGGATGCCGCTCGTGAGCGTGGTCGCGCCGATGCACGACGAGGCGGAGACCGTGACGCGCTTCCACGAGCGTGTCGCGGCCGCCCTGGAGGGGGAGACGTGGGAGCTCGTCGTCGTCGACGACGGATCGCGCGACGCCACCGGCGCGCGGCTGGCCGAGCTGAGCGACGCCGACGCCCGCGTGCGGGTCGTGATGCTCTCGCGCTCCTTCGGTCACCAGGCCGCTCTGACGGCGGGGCTCGAGCACGCGCGCGGCGACGTGGTGGTGATGCTCGACGGCGACCTCCAGGACCCGCCCGAGCTGATCACGGAGATGCTCGCGCGCTGGCGCGACGGCTCCGACGTGGTCTACGCGGTGCGCTCGGACCGGGCGGGTGAGAGCCCGTTCAAGCTGATCACCGCGCGCTGGTTCTACCGCCTCTTCCGCCGCGTCACCGACGTCGAGCTCGCGCCCGACTCGGGCGACTTCCGGCTGATGTCGCGGCGGGCGCTGGACGCACTGCTCGCCATGCCCGAGCGCAACCGCTTCCTGCGGGGGATGAGCGTGTGGGTGGGCTTCACCCAGACCGCGGTGCCGTTCGCCCGCGAGGCGCGCGCCGCCGGCCGCACGAAGTACACGCTCTCGCGCATGCTGCGCTTCTCCTTCGATGCCATCACGAGCTTCTCCAATCGTCCGCTGCAGCTCGCGACCTTCCTGGGCTTCGTCTGCTCGCTGCTCGCCTTCCTGGCGATCCCGCTGACCGTCGTCGCCCGCTACGCGAACATCTACGAGCGCGGCGTCCCGACGACGATCGTCGTCGTGCTGCTCCTCGGTGGGATCCAGCTGATCACGGTCGGGATCATCGGCGAGTACGTGGGCCGCATCTACGACGAGGTCAAGAACCGGCCGCTGTACGTCGTCCGCGATCGCATCAACGCCGAGCCGCCCGAGCACCCGTGAGGATCGCGGTCATCGGCGCCGGGGTCGCGGGCCTCGTCGCCGCGCACCGGCTCTGCCAGGCCGGGGAGACGGTCGACGTCTACGAGCGCTGGCCGGGGCTCGGGGGCCAGGCGGCGACGCTCGACGTCGGCGGCGGCCACCGGCTCGAGCGCTACTACCACCACCTGTTCACGACCGACCGCCACATCGCGGCGCTGTTCGACGAGCTCGGGCTCGAGGACGAGCTCGAGTGGCGCGAATCGACCACGGCGATGCTCGCGCGCGGTCGCCTGTGGCCGTTCACCACGCCGGGCGACCTGCTGCGTTTCGGGCCGATGCCGCCGCCGGCGCGCGTGCGCATGGGCGCGGCCGCGGTGGCGCTGCAGCGCTTCGCCGGCAAGCCGGAGCCCTACGAGGAGATCACCGCCCAGGCCTGGATCGAGCGCTGGATGGGCCGCGCGGCGTGGCGGGAGGTGTGGGGGCCGCTGCTACGCGGCAAGTTCGGCCCGCGCGCGGGCGACATCGCGATGGTCTGGCTGTGGAGCAAGCTGCGCCTGCGCCGCGGCGAGGACGCCTCCGACGAGCGCCTCGGCTACCCGCGCAGCTCCTGGGAGCCGCTGCTGGAGGCCCTGCGCGCCTCGATCGAGGACCGCGGCGGGCGGGTGCTGATCGACCGGCCCGCGGCGCGGATCGCGCCGGCGGACGGCCGCTGGGAGGTGCGTGCCGGGGCGCCGGGCTCGTTCCGCACCGGCCATGACCCCCGCGCGTTCGCGCCCGACGGCGAGCTCGAGCGCTACGACCGCGTGCTGGCGACCGTGCCGAGCGACGTCTTCGCGCAGCTCGTCGCGCCCGGCGTCCTGCCCGGCGCCTACCGCGCGCGGCTCGACGCGACCGAGTACTGCGCTGCGCTGTGCCTGCTGCTCGAGGTCGACCGCCGGGTCACGCCCTACTACTGGACCAACGTCGCCGAGCCGGGCGTGCCCTTCGTCGGGCTGATCGAGCACACGAACTTCGTCGAGCCCGAGCGCTACGACGGCCGCCGCTTCCTCTACGTGGCGAACTACCTGCCGCACGGCGACCCGCTGCTCGAGCTCGACGCCGAGGCGCTGCTCGCCCGCTACGAGCCGGGTCTGCGGCTGGCCAACCCGGCGTGGGAGCGCGGCTGGGTGCGCGGGCTGTGGCGCTTCACCGAGCCGGCCGCGCAGCCGATCGTCACGGTGGGCTATCGCGGGCGGATCCCGCCGCTCGAGACGGGCGCGCCGGGGCTGCTGCTCGCCAACACGACGCAGATCTATCCCGAGGACCGCGGGACCAACTACGCGGTGCGGCTGGGCGACGAGGCCGCGCGGGCGGTGCTCGCCGTCAGCTGAGCGCCGCGTCGAGCCGCTCGGGCAGGCCGCGCACGTCGCAGGCGAACATGGCGGCGCCGACCGCGCGGCCGATCGACCGCGTCGAGTAGGCCTGGCCGCCCACCACGGTGAGGCAGTCCGGGCGCGCGTCGTGGATCGTTCGCAGCGCTCCGGGCACGTGCGCCATCGCCGACGGCGTGGTGGTGGCGAGCACGGCCACGTCGGCGCTGCGCGCCCGGATGATCGGCGCCCAGGCGTCCGTCGGCGTCGACCCGCCGAGGTAGAGCACGCGCCAGCCGCGCTCGGACAGGACCTTGGCGACGATCAGAGCGCCGAGCGTGTGCAGCTCGCCGGGCGAGCATCCGACGACCGCGCGGCGGGCGGTGCCGCTGCGCACGCGCGGGGAGCGCCCGGCGATCGAGAACAGCAGCCACTCGCACACCGAGGTCGCGAGGTGCTCGTCGGCGACGCCGATCTCGCCGCGCTCCCAGCGCCGGCCGACCTCGTGCATCACCGGGGTGATGAGGTCGCCAGCAGGCCCTCCCGGAGGCCCGCGGCATGCGGCGGCTCCGGGTGCGTGACGACGCCCATGCCCCGGATGCAGCTCCGCGGCCGGTACGCCGTCAAGTCAGAGCGTCACGATGCGGCGGGTGACGGTGTTTGGATGGCCGGCCAGGCGACTGGTGACCGCGATCCTGACCGCAAGCCTGCGGTGCGCCGCCATCCGCCGCAGTCGCCGTGTCGT
>DATBDM010000238.1:0-14060 GCA_036269915.1 Solirubrobacteraceae bacterium
GCCGGGCATCGCCGGGAGTCGGCGACCCCGTCGAAGCCTCGCCCCTTACCCAGCCGGTCTCAGCGTCAGGACCACCACCTCCGGCGGCGCGAGCAGCCGTACCGGCAAACCGCTCGTCCCCAGGCCCGAGGAGACGTAGAGGCGGCGGCCGCCCTCGACGACGTGGCGGCGGGCGTAGCGTTCGCCGTACCAGGAGGGGATCGCGGGGCGGCGGAGCAGGGGGATCGCGACCTGGCCGCCGTGGAGGTGGCCCGACAGCGTCAGCGCGGCGCGCGCCGGGACGTGGGGGAAGGCGTCAGGGTCATGCGACAGGACGAGCACCGGCTCGCCCGGCGGCACCGCCTCCAGCGCCCCCTCCGGATTCGCTCGCCGGTGGCGGACGTCGGCGAGGCCCGCGATCCACAGCCGCGCGCCGCGCGCCCGCACCGAGACCGCGCGGTTCTCGAGCACCGTGATCCCCTCGCGCTCGAGCGCCGACCACATGCGATGCCCGCCGCGCATCCAGTCGTGGTTGCCGAGCACGGCGATCGTGCCGAGCGGCGCGCGGAAGCGGCCGAGCTCCGCCGCGACCACCTCGGGCGCCAGGCGGCCGCCGAAGACCGGGCTGCCGTCGAGGTAGTCGCCGAGCAGCAGCACGAGGTCGGGCGACTCGGCGGCGAGCCGGTCGACCGCGCGGCCGATCGCGGGTCGGCCCATGTGCGGGACGCCCGAGTGCAGGTCGGCCATCACGCCGACCCTGAGCCCGTCGAGCGACGCCGGCCAGTGCCGCAGCCACAGTTCGTCGCGGCGGACGACGAGCCGCCGCGGCTCGACCCAGCCGGCCCACGCGGCGAGCGCGGCGGCACCCGCCTGCGCAGCGACGAGCGACCGCCGGCGGCGGTCCACTCAGCCGCGCTCCGCGCCGAGCTCGTCGCGCCGCGGCATGCCGCCCCGTGCGCCCGCGCGCGTCGTCGAGAGAGCGGCGGCCAGGATCGCGAGCTCGGCGGCGTCGTGCAGCGCGCCGCCGCCCGCGAGCTCCGCCGCGAGCGCGCCGTTGAACGTGTCGCCCGCCCCGGTCGTGTCGACCACGCCGACCGCGGGCGCCGGCAGCGCGGCGAGCGAGCCGTCGTCGCACAGCAGCGCCCCGTCGGCGCCGACCGTGACGAGTACCGGTGCGCCGGTCCGGTCCGCGAGCGCACGCGCGGCATCGGCGGCGGAGGGAGAGCCGCTGAGCGTCCGCGCCTCGTCGGCGTTCGGCGTCAGCAGCGGACCCAGCACCATCAGATCGTCCGGCAGCGCCCGCGCCGGCGCGGGGTTCAGCATGACCGTCCAGCCCGCCTCCCGGGCGGCACGGGCGCCGGCGAGCACCGCCGCGTCGGGGACCTCGAAGCCCAGCAGCACCACGCCCGGCTCATCCGCGAGCCACGCGTCCAGCGCAGCGGCGACCGCCTCGCCCGACAGCGCCGCGTTCGCCCCCGACGCCACCGCGATCGAGTTCTCGCCCGAGCGGTCCACCGTGATCAGCGCCACCCCGGTCGGCTCGTCGCGGCGCAGCACGCCCGAGACGTCGACGCCCTCGGCGGCCAGCTCCTCCAGCGCTCCCGAGCCCAGGTCGTCGCGCCCGACCGCCGCCACCAGCGCGACCTCGGCGCCCAGTCGCGCCGCCGCCACCGCCTGGTTGGCCCCCTTGCCCCCGCCGTGGCGCGCGAACGTCCCGCCCGTCACCGTCTCGCCCGGGCGGGGCAGGGTGCCGATCGTGACCACGAGGTCGACGTTGACCGAGCCGACCACCACCACGCGGGCGCTCACGCCGGCTTCCCGGCGAGCACGAGCACGGCCGCCAGCGCGGCGGCGACGAGCGTCACGACGGTGATGGCCAACAGCGGACCGGCCGCCGGGTCCTGGACCGACTCGGCGCGCTGCCGGTAGAGCCGGCGGCCGATCCGCCCGACCCACAGCCCGCCCGCGCCGATCACCGCCGCCACGACCACGCCCCCCGGCTGGTGCTCGTGCACCGCGTGCCCGAGCAGGATCGCCGCGATGACGGCGAGGCTGAGGGCGGAGCGCTGCCATCCGAGCGCCGTCCGCTCGTTGGCGAGCGGCGGTGGCGGCCCGCGCCGCTCAGGAGGCATCCAGCACCACGAGCACGGCGAGGGCGAGCGCCATCCCGACGAGCGCGATCGACAGCCAGCGTGGCGGCGCGTTGCCGGGCAGCGGCTCGCGCAGCCGCATCGCGCGCTCGTTGGCCTCCCAGCGCCGGTAGGAGATCGCCGCCAGGGCCGCGCCGAGGGCGATCGGGACGAGGCCGACGACGATCCGCACCGCGGCCGTGTCGAAGCGCAGCAGCTGCGCGGCCGCCACGCCGCCGCCGATCAGCGCCAGCGCCGTCCGGTTCCAGGCCAGGAACGTGCGCTCGTTGGCGAACGTGAGGCGAGGATCGGGATCCTCTCCGACCTCGTGCAGCGGCGCGCGCGGCATCGGCGTCATTGTGACCCGGCCGGCAGGATCCTCCCGGCCACCTCGCCGAAGGAGACCTCGCGCTCGCCGCACCAGCCGCGCAGCACGACCTCGTCGCCATCGGCGAGGAACCCGCGCCCGAGCTCGAGCAGGCTGCCCTCGGTGCCGGGCTCCGGGCCGGAGATGGTCCCCGACGCGAACAGGTCGCCCGGGCGGACCACCGCGCCGTTGACCGTCGCGTGTGCGAGTTGCTGCGCGACGTTCCAGTACAGCCCACGCGCGTTGGCGCGCGAGACGACCTCGCCGGCGACCTCGACCTCGAGCGCGACGTCCAGCGCCCAGTCCTCGCTCGTGCGCAGGTAGGGCAGCGGCTCGGGGTCCTGCGTCGGCCCGGGCACGCGGAAGGGCTCGAGCGCCGCGAGCGGCACCACCCACGGCGAGATCGAGGTGGCGAACGACTTGGCCAGGAACGGGCCGAGCGGCTGGTACTCCCAGCGCTGGATGTCGCGCGCGCTCCAGTCGTTGACCAGCACGAAGCCGAACGCGTGCCGCGCGGCCTCCTCGATCGGGATCGGCACTCCGAGCGAGGATCCCGGCCCACCCGACAGCACGCCGAGCTCGAGCTCGAGGTCGAGCGCCCGCGTCGCGCCGAACTCGCCCGGGCCGAGCTGCCCGCAGGGGCGCCGTACCGCGGTGCCCGAGACGACGACGGTGCCCGCGCGGCCGTGGTAGCCGATCGGCAGGTGGCGCCAGTTCGGCGGCAGCGGATCGCCGTCGGGCCGGAAGAGCCGGCCGACGTTCGTCGCGTGCTCGAGCGAGGAGTAGAAGTCGACGTAGTCGCCGATCGCGACCGGCATCCGCACGTCGAGATCCGCCAGGGCGACGAGCGCCCCCGCGGCGCCCGCGCGGTCGTCGGGGTCGGCGAGCAGCTCCTGCAGGCGCGCCCGCAGGGCCGCCCACGCCTCCGGCACGCAGGCCATCAGGCCGTTGAGGACCGGCGACGCCAACGCAGCCCGGGGGACGGGGACGTCGTCGAGCAGTCCCGCCGTGGCGAGCGGCTCGAGCAGCAGCGCGTGATCGCCGATCCGGACCGCGACGCGCGCGGCTCCGCCGGGCGGGGCGACCGCGCCGTAGGGCAGGTTGGCCGGCCCGAAGCCGGGCGTCCCCTCCGGCACCCAGCTCGCCTCGGCCACGGGCGCGATGCTACGCGACCGGGTATGTGGGCGAGATGGACGAGATCATCCCCGGGCTGCTCCACTGGACCGCCTTCCGCGACACGATCGGCGCCGACGTCCACTCCTACCTGCACGCGCCCTCGGGCACCGTGCTCGATCCGATGGTCCCGCCGGAGGGGCTCGACGCCTTCGGCGACCGCGCGATCCGCCGCGTCGTGCTCACCAACCGCCATCACTACCGCGACGCCGACGCCTACCGCGACCGCTTCGGCGCCACGGTCCACTGCCACGAGGCGGGGCTGCACGAGTTCGGACCCGAGCAGGACGTCCAGGGCTTCGCCTGGGGCGACGAGCTGGCGGCCGGGGTCATTGCGCACGAGGTCGGCGTGCTGTGCCCGGAGGAGACGGCGATCCACCTCGACGGGGGCGGCGGCGCGCTCGCCTTCGCCGACGCGGTGACGCGCCGGCGCGGCGGCGCGCTGGGCTTCTTCGGCGACTCGCTGCTGGGCGAGGACCCGGAGGCGGTGCGCGCCGGTCTGCGCGCCGCTTTCGCGCGGCTCGCCTCAGGGCTCGACTTCGAGGCGATGCTGCTCGCGCACGGCGACCCGGTCGCGCCGGGAGCGCGCGAGCAGCTCGCCGCGTTCGCCGACGGCTAGAGCGCGCCCAGCGCCTCGGCGACCGGCGTCGCGCCCGTGAGCTCCTCGAACTCTTTGCGGATCGTGTTCGGCGCCTGGAGGCATTCGAGGAGCGTCAGCGCGACGTCGTCGCGCGGGATCTCGCCGCTGCGGCCCAGCTTGCGCGCGGCGTCGATCCGCCCGGTCCCGGGCTCGTTGGTGAGCCGCCCCGGCTTGACGATGGTCCAGTCGAGGCCGCTCGCGCGCAGCGCCGCGTCCGCGTCGCGCTTGGCCTCGAAGTAGGGCCGCATCGCCGGGTCGGCGTGCTCGAGGTCGTCGTAGCCCATCGAGGACACGATCACGAAGCGGGTGACGCCGAGCTCGGCTGCCGCGTCGATCAGCTTCACCGCCGCACCGAGGTCGACGGTCCGCTTGCGCTCGGGCCCGCTGCCGGGGCCGGCGCCGGCGGCGAAGACGATCGCCTCGGCACCGCCGAGGTGCGGGCGCGGATCGTCGCGCTCGAGGTCGCAGAGGACGGCCTGGGCGCCCACGGCCTCGAGGTCGGCCGCGTGGTCGGGGTTGCGGATCAGCCCGCGGGCGCGGTGACCGCGCTCGGCCGCCTGGCGCAGGAGGCGGAGCGCGATCTGACCGTGTCCGCCGGCAACGAGGATCTCCATGCCGGAACTCCTACCCGCGACTCCTACACTTGCGCGCCCACGATGCACACCGTCTTCACGCAGGGATCGCCGGAGGACCGCCTCGCGCTGCTGGACGCGCTCTACGAGCAGGCGCCGGTCGGGCTCGCCTTCGTCGACGAGCAGCTGCGCTACCAGCGCATCAACCCGGCGCTCGCGGCGATCAACGGCCATCCGGTCCAGGAGCACATCGGGCGCACCGTCGGCCAGATGCTCGGCCAGACCGGAGCCGACCTCGAGGTGGCGATGCGCCAGGTGCTCGCGACGCGCACGCCGTCCGGCGCGATCGACGTGGAGGGGGAGACCGACGCCGCGCCCGGCGAGCGCCGCTGCTTCCGGCTGAACCTCTACCCGGTCGCCGACGCCGACGGGCGTGTGCGCGGCGTCGGGGCGGTCGTCGTGGAAACCACGGCCGAGCGGCAGGCGGAGGACGACGCCCAGGCCGCTCAGGCACTGCTCGACGCCGTGTTCGACGGCGCGCCCGTCGGCATGGGCGTGTGGGACCGCGAGCTGCGCTATGTCCGCGTCAACCAGGCGGCCGCCGAGGTCAACGACCTTCCGCGCGAGTCGCATCTCGGGCGTCGCGTCGCCGACGTCATGACCGGCGCGTTCGGCGAGCGGATCAGCGCGATCCTGGGCGAGGTGATCCGCACCGGCGAGCCGGTGCTCGGCATGGAGCTGTCGGGCGAGCGGCCCGGCCACCCGGGCGAGCAGCACCACCGCGAGGTGTCCTACTTCCCGCTGCGCGCGCGCGACGGCTCGGTCGTCGGCGTCGCCTCGGTGGCCCAGGACGTCACCGCCCGCCGGCGGATCGACGAGCTGCGCCAGCGCCTGCTCGACCGCGAGCACCAGGCGCGGCTGGACGCCGAGGCCGCGCGGCTGCGCGCGGAGACCGTCGCCGCGGCGGGCGACGCGCTCGCCGCCTCGATCGACTGGGACGAGACGGTGGCGACGGCGGCACGGGTCGCGGTGCCGGGCGTCGCGGACTTCGCCGTGCTGCACCTGCTCGACGGCGGCCAGCGCGTCGCCGTCGCGGCGCTCGCCCACCGCGACCCCGCGCACGAAACCCTGATGCGCGACCTGCTGACCGGCTTCGGCCCGCGGCTGAGCCTGGCCCAGGGCGTCGGCGAGGCGATCCGGACGGGCCGCTCCGTCGCCACCTTCGAGCTCGACGCGGACACACTCGACGGCGTCGCGGTCGACGGCGAGCACCGCGACGGGCTGCGCGCGCTCGGGCCGCGCTCGGTGATGGTCGTGCCCGTCGCGGCCGGCGCCCGCCGCCTCGGCGCGTTGCTGCTCGGGCAGACGACCTCCGGGCGGCGCTTCGACGACGACGACGTGCTGCTGGCCCAGGCCGTCGCCGACCGCATCGGGCTCGCGCTCGAGAACGCGCGCCTGCACACCGAGCGCTCGCACATCGCGCAGACGCTCCAGCAGTCGCTACTGCCGCCCGCGCTGCCCGTGGTGCCGGGTATCGACAGCGCAGCGGGGTACTTCCCGGCGGGGGACGCGAACGACGTCGGCGGCGACTTCTACGACCTCTTCGAGTCAGAGCCGGGCCTCTGGACCGTGCTGGTCGGCGACGTCGCCGGCAAGGGCGCGGCGGCGGCGTCGCTCACGTCGCTCGCCCGCTACACGCTGCGCACCGCGTCGATGCTCGACTCCTCGCCCGTGCACAACCTGCAGCTGCTCAACGAGGTGCTGCTCGACCGCGACGCCGGCACCTGCACGGTGCTCTACGCGCGGCTCGCGCCCGAGCCGGGCCGGATGCGCCTCGTCGCGACCGCCGCGGGACACCCGCCGCCGCTCGTCCTGCGGGCCGACGGCGGCGTCGAGGAGCTGACGCCGCCGGGCACCCTGCTCGGCGCCGTCGAGGAGCCGAAGCTGCGGGCGACCGAGGCCGAGCTGTCCTCGGGCGACCTCGTGCTCTTCTACACCGACGGCGCGACCGACGTGCGCGTCGACGGCGGCCTGCTGGGCGACGGTGCCCTGCGCGACGAGCTCGCCGCGTGCGCGGGCTGCTCCGCCGAGCAGGTCGTCGCGCGGGTCGCGCGGCGCATCCGGGTCGCGCAGGACGGCCGGCTCGACGACGATCTCGCGCTGCTCGCCCTCCGCGTCGTTTAGATGAGTGCCGCTGGTTCGCGGTCCCGGCCACGGGGAATGACCGCGCCATGTCACTCGAGGGGAAGATCGTCGCCGTCACCGGCGCCTCGGCGGGGATCGGCCGCGCGGTGGTGCGCGAGATGGCTTTGCGCGGCGCCCACGTGGGGCTGATAGCGCGCGGCGAGGAGCGCCTCGAGGCCGCGGCCGCCGAGGTCCGCCGCGCCGGCCCGCGCGCGTGCGTGGCGACGGCCGACGTCACCGACGCCGAGCAGGTCGAGCGCGCCGCCGCGCGCATCGAGGCCGAGCTCGGCCCGATCGACGTGTGGGTCAACGTCGCGATGGCCGCGGTCCTCGCCGAGGTCGTAGATGTCACGCCGGAGGAGTACCTGCGCGTGACGCAGGTGACCTACCTCGGCTCCGTGCACGGCATCCAGGCCGCGCTGCGGCGCTTCGTCCCGCGCGACCGCGGCACGATCGTGCAGGTCGGCTCGGCGCTCTCGCGGCGCGGCATCCCGCTGCAGTCGAGCTACTGCGCCGCCAAGCACGCGGTCAAGGGCTTCCTCGACTCGCTGCGCGCCGAGCTCTACCAGCGCGGCTCGAGCGTGCGCGTGAGCCTCGTGCAGCTGCCCGGCCACAACACGCCGCAGTTCGACTGGGTCCGCACGCGCCTGCACCGCCACCCGCAGCCGGTGCCGCCGATCTACCAGCCCGAGGTCGCCGCGCGCGCCGTCGCCTACGCCGCCGAGCATCCGCGCCGGGAGCTGTGGGTCGGGCTGCCGACCGTCTACACGATCCTCGGCGAGAAGTTCGTCTCCGGCTTCATGGACCGCTACCTCGGGCGCACGAACGAGAAGGCCCAGCAGGCGGGCGAGCCGATCGACCCGGCCACGCGCGTCGACAACCTCTTCGCACCTCCGCCCGGGGACCCCGGCGCCCACGGCATGTTCGACGGCAAGGCGCACGCGCGTAGTCCGCAGCTGTGGCTGGACACGCACCGCGGGGTGGTCGCCGGCGCCGCGATCGGGCTGGCGGCGGCGAGCGCGGCGGCGGTGCGGGAGGCGCGGCGGTGAGGCGTCGCGGCGCGGCCAAGGTCCTGCACGACTTCCGTCGCGGGCGGGCCCAGAAGCTGCTGTCGGCCGCGACGGCGGCGAGCGCGCTGCCGCTCGGGGCCGAGATCTATGTCAACCACTACGGCGGCTCGTTCGGCAACAAGTGGATGTGGACGCCGGTGTTCCTGTCGCCCGCGCTGAGCGCCGCGGGCGCGGCGGGCGTGGTGTCCGAGCGCGCCGCGACCACCGTGCTTCCCGCGCTCTCGTCGCTGTTCCTGCTCGACGGCGCCGCGGGCGTGTTCTTCCACGTGCGCGGTGCGTGGCGCAAGCCGGGCGGCCTGCGCGAGCCGACCTACAACCTCGTGATGGGCCCGCCTGCGCTCGCGCCCGGGGCACTCGCCATGGTCGGCGCGATCGGGCTCGCCGCGTCGCTCTCGCGCCGGGAGCGCTGAACGTGGCGCGCAGCCTGCGCGACGCCGGGCACCTGCCCCACAACCGCCCGGACGGACGCCCCGCCGACCCCGCCGAGCTGCCGCGCCAGCGTCGCGGCACCACGCCGCAGATGCACGGCCGCTACCCCGATTACGACGTGCTCGCCAACGCGCCCCATTGGGACGAGACGACGCGCAAGGCGATCCTCGACCGCGTCGAGCACGTCCCGCCGGTGCGCTTCTTCGCACCCGGCGAGGCGCGCTGCCTGCGCGCCTTCCTCGACGTGCTGCTCGCTCAGGACGCCGAGCCGCGCATCCCCGTGCTCGAGCTCGTCGACGCCACGCTGGACGCCGGCAAGCTGGACGGCTACCGCTACGCCGGCATGCCGCCCGACCCAGAGACCTGGCGGGTCGTGGCGGCGGGCCTCGACGCGGCCATGGGCGGCGACTTCGCCGCGGCGGACGCTGGCGAGCAGCAGGCGATCGTCGGCCGCTTCGCCGATGGCGAGATCGCGCTCGACATCGACGCCAAGCGGGCCTGGTCGGTGGTCACGCGCGGCGCACTCGCGGCGTTCTACTCGCATCCGTGGGCGTGGAACGAGATCGGCTTCGGCGGCCCGGCGTACCCGCGCGGCTACATGCGCCTGAGCGCGGGGCCGAGCGGGCGCGAGCCGTTTGAGGCGCGCGAGGCGTTCGACCGGGATCCCGTCGATGGGTGAGGACCGGCGGCGGCTGTGGAAGGGCGCGCGCTTCCCGCGCGAGAACGACTCGGCGGTCCTGCTCGACGTCCACACGCGGGAGATCCCCGGCGCCGCGCGCATGCGCCGCTACGCCGACTCCGACGAGGTCGACCTGCTGATCGTGGGCGCCGGCGCCGGGGGCTCGACGCTCGCGCAGCGGCTCGCCCGCAAGGGGTGGCGGATCGTGATCCTCGAGTCGGGGCCGTTCTGGGACCCGGACCGCGACTGGGTCTCCGACGAGGCGGGCCAGCATCAGCTGTTCTGGAACGCCGACCGGGTGATCGGCGGCGAGGACCCGGTCGAGCTGGGCAAGAACAACTCGGGCCACGGCGTCGGCGGCTCGATGATCCACTACGCCGGCTACACCCCGCGCTTCCATCCGTCGGACTTCGAGGTCCGCAGCCGCGACGGCGTCGGCGCGGACTGGCCGATCCGCTACCGCGACCTCAAGGCGCACTACGAGCGCGTCGAGTCCGAGCTGCCCGTCGCCGGGCAGGACTGGCCGTGGGGCGATCCTCACCGCTATCCGCACGCGCCGCACCCGATGTCCGGCGCGGCCGAGCAGGCGCGCCGTGGGCTCCTCGCCGCGGGGATCGAGACCCGCATCGGACCGGTCGGCATCCCCAACGGCACCTTCGGCAACCGCCCGCACTGCATCTACCGCGGCTTCTGCCTGCAGGGCTGCAAGGTCAACGCGAAGGCATCGCCGCTGGTCACCCACCTGCCCGACGCCATCGAGCACGGCGTCGAGGTCCGCGCCGACACCCACGCCGTCCGGGTCGAGGTCGACGCGGCCGGCCGATGCACGGGCGTCACCTACGACCGTGAAGGCGAGCTGCGCGTGCAGCGCGCGTCGCTCGTCGCCGTGTGCGGCTACTCGATCGAGACCCCGCGGCTGCTGCTGAACTCGACGAGCGCGCGCTTCCCGAACGGACTCGCCAACGAGCACGACCAGGTCGGCCGGTACGTGATGGTGCAGGGCGCGACGCAGGTCGCCGGTCGCTTCCCCGAGCCGCTGCGCCAGTACAAGGCACCGCCGCCGGAGATCTCCTCCGAGCAGTTCTACGAGACCGACCCGGCCCGCGAGTTCGCGCGCGGGTTCTCGATCCAGACCGTCGGGCCGCTGCCGATCGCCTGGGCCGAGCACGTGATCGCCGACGGTCACTGGGGGCACGCCCTGCGTGCCTACATGCGCGACTACAACCACTGGACGACGCTCGGCCTGCTCTGCGAGCTGCTCCCGCGCGCCGAGAACCGGGTCACCCTCGCGGAGGAGCGCGACGCCCACGGGATGCCGGTCGCCCGCATGGACTACACGCAGTGCGACAACGACCGGGCCAACCTCGCCTACGGTCGCAAGGTGCTCGAGCAGGTGTGGGAGGCGGCCGGCGCGCAGGACACGCTGGCGATCGATCGCTACGCCCACCTCGTCGGCGGCTGCCGCATGGGGACCTCGCCCGAGGACAGCGTGGTCGACGCCGACCACCGCGCCTGGAGCGTCCCCAACCTGCTCATCGCCGACGGGAGCGTGATGCCCACGCAGGGCGCGGCGAACCCGGCGCTGACGATCATGGCGCTCGCCTCGCGGCTGGCGGAGCGGCTGGCCGCCAAGCGCGTCAGCGCCTGACGGTCAGTCCCAGGCCCGGGCGCTGGTGATCGGCGACGAGCCGACCGCCGACCGGCTCGGGGACGCCCTCGAACAGCTCGGCCTCCGCGCGGACGTGGTCGTGGAAGTACTCGATGTGGATCGCGGTCTCGCACGCCGCGAGCACGTGCGCGCCGACCGCCGGCGCGCAGTGCGCCGACAGCGGCAGGTTGTGCGCCTTGGCGAGCGCGTCCGCGCGTAGCAGTCCCGTGACGCCGCCGCAGCGCGTGACGTCGGCCTGGAGCACGTCGACGGCGCCGGCGTCGAGCAGCCGGCGCAGGGCGAAGACGTCGCTCGCGTACTCGCCGGCAGCGATCGCCATGCCCGGCGGTGCGCCGTCGCGCACCCGACGCAGCCCCGCGGGATCGTCGGAGGAGACGGGCTCCTCGAACCAGCGCACCCCGCGCGCGGCGTACGTCCTGTGCGCGGCGGCGAGCGCCGGCGCGGGGGTGAACGCGCCGTTGGCGTCGACCATCAGCTCGACGTCGTCGCCGATGACCGCGCGAACGGAGTCCAGGCGCTCGGGATCCGCGCCAGGGTCGCGCCCGACCTTGACCTTGACGCGGCGCACGCCGAGCTCCATCCAACCCTCCGCTTGAGCGCGCAGGACGTCCAGCGGATAGGAGGTGAAGCCGCCCGACCCGTAGATCTCGACCCCGTCGTGCCAGCGCCCGAGCAGATCGGCGAGCGGCACGCCGAGCAGGCGCGCCTTGAGGTCGTGCAGCGCGACGTCGACCGCCGAGATCGCGTACGCGCACAGTCCGGAGGCGAGCGAGTTGCGCACGGCGCGCGTCATCGCCGCCCACGCCGCGCCGGGGCTGAGCGCGTCCATCCCGCGCACGACGCCCGCCAGCGTGCCATCGATCACGGTGGCGATCGCGGCGTCGCCGTACGTGTAGCCGATCCCGGTCTCACCCGCGGCGCGCACCGTGGCGATCACCACGGTCGTCGAGTTCCACGCGAGCGTGCCGTCGGATTCCGGCCGGTCCGTCGGCACCGTCCGCACGACGACGCCGACGTCCTCGACCGCGGCGCCGCTCACCGGTTCGTGAACTCCTCGAGCTTGCCCTTGATCGACTGCTTGATCATCTCGCCGCGGTCCGAGCCGCCCTTGGCCAGCGAGGTCGCGAAGCCCTTGGCCTGCTCGAAGCGGATGTGCGGCGGCAGCGGCGGCACCTCCGGGTCGGTGATCGCCTCGATCAGGAAGGGCCGGTCGGCAGCCATGGCCGCGTCCCACGCCGGGCCGACGGCGTCCGGGTCGTCGACGCGGACGGCGCCGAGCCCGAGCAGTTCCGCATAGCGCGCATACGGGAAGTCCGGCAGGTCCTGGGAGACCTCGAGCTTCGGATCGCCCTCCATCACGCGCTGCTCCCAGGTCACCTGGTTGAGGTCGTTGTTGTGGAGGACGCAGCAGACGAGCCGCGGGTCGCTCCAGCGGTCGTGGTAGCGCGCGGCGTCGATCAGCGAGTTGATCCCGTTCATCTGCATCGACCCGTCGCCCTCGATCGCGACGGCCACGCGATCGGGGTAGGCGAACTTCGCCGCCACCGCGTAGGGCATCGCCGGCCCCATCGTCGCCAGCGTGCCCGAGAGCGCCGCGCGCATCCCGCGTCGCAGGCGCAGCTGACGCGCGAACCAGTTCGTGCTCGAGCCGGAGTCCGCGAGCACCATGGCTCCGTCGGGCAGCCGCGAGGACAGCTCCCAGAGGACCCGCTGCGGGTTGAGCGGGTTCGCGTCGTGCATCGCGTCGGCCTCGACGATCTCCCACCAGCGCGCGATCTCCTCCTCGAGGTGTTCGCGCCAGGAGCGGTCGGCCTTGCGCTCGAGCAGCTCCAGCAGCGCCACGAGCGTCTCGCGCGCGTCCCCGCAGAGGTTGACCTCCATCGGATAGCGGATGCCGAGCCGCGTGGCGTCGAGGTCGATCTGCACGCCGCGCGCCTGGCCGGGCTTCGGCAGCCATTCCGAGTAGGGGAAGCTCGTGCCGATCATCAGCAGCGTGTCGCAGCTCTCCATCATCTCGTCGGAGGGCTTCGTGCCGAGCAGGCCGATGGAGCCGGTCACCCACGGCGCGTCGTCGGGGACCACGTCGCGTCCGTTGAGCGCCCGCGCTACGCCGCAGCCCAGCACGTCGGCGAGCTGCTCGATCTCCTCGTAGGCGCCGCGCGCGCCGGCGCCGACGAGGATCGCGGGCTTCGCTCCCGCGTTGAGGACGTCCGCGGCGCGCCGCAGCTCGGCATCGGTGGGGATCACCCGCGGCCGGCGGATCGCGCCGCCGGAGTACGTCGACCCGTGGGTCCGGGGCGGCTCGGCGTAGTCGGCCTCCTGGACGTCGTTGGGGATGATCATCGTGGTGACCGAGCGGGTCGTGCGCGCGACCTGGACGGCGCGGTCGACCACGTGCTGAGCCTGGGTCGGCGCGATGATCTCCTGCAGGTACTCCGACGCGACGTCCTTGAAGAGCGTGCGCAGGTCGACCTCCTGCTGGTAGCTCGCGCCGAGGGCGGTGCTCGGCTGCTGGCCAACGATCGCGAGCACCGGCACGTGGTCGAGCTTGGCGTCGTAGAGGCCGTTGAGCAGGTGGATCGCGCCCGGCCCGCTGGTCGCGGCGCAGACCCCGAAGGTGCCGCTGAACTTCGCGAACCCGACGGCCTCGAAGGCCGACATCTCCTCGTGCCGGGACTGCACGAACTGCGGGTCGTTCCCGGCGCGGCCCCAGGCGGCGAGCAGGCCGTTGATGCCGTCACCAGGAAAGCCGAAGACCTGCCTGACGCCCCACTGCCGGAGCCGGTCGAGCAGGTGGTCAGAGACGGTCTGGGACATGTCGGAGGCTCCGATCTGGGGAACGGTCAGTGGTCGAGGTGGTGGGTGGGAGAGGTGCCGCGGAGATGGCGGGCCGTGTTGACCAGCCCGACGTGGCTGAAGGCCTGCGGGGTGTTGCCGACCTGCCGGCCGCCGGCTACGTCGTACTCCTCGCTGAGCAGGCCGAGGTCGTTGCGCAGGTCCAGCAGCCGCTCGAACACCTCTTCGGCCTCGGCCGTCCGTCCGATTCCGGTGAGCGCGTCGGCCAGCCAGAAGGTGCAGGCGAGGAAGGCGCTCTCGTTGCCCGGCAACCCGTCGACGCCACCGTCGGCATCGGGCCGGTACCGCAGCAGGAAACCGTCCTGATCCAGCT
>DATBDM010000239.1:0-4309 GCA_036269915.1 Solirubrobacteraceae bacterium
CGCGTCAGCCGCGACGAGCTCGGAGGCGCGATCGCGGCCGCGTGCCGTGAGCGCGGGACGGCGCGGCTCGCGGTGCCCGCGGGCGGGCTCGGCGCCGACATCGAGGGCGTGGAGCTCGTCGAGGACGACCCGCCGCTCGCCCCGCGCGCGCTCGACGCGATCGACGGCGTGCTGACCGGCTGCGCGCTGGCGATCGCCGAGACGGGGACGATCGCGCTCGACGGCGGCCCGCGCTCCGGGCGGCGCGCGCTGACCCCCGTGCCCGACCACCACAACTGCCTCGTCGAGGCGGCCGACGTCGCCGCCGGAGTGCCCGACGGGGTGCAGCGACACGGCGAGGCGGCGCGCGCCGGCCGCCCGATCACGCTCGTCTCCGGCCCGTCGGCCACCTCGGACATCGAGCTCGACCGCGTGGAGGGCGTCCACGGCCCGCGGAAGCTCGACGTGCTCGTCGTCTCCTGAGACGATCGGCGCATGGCCGAGCTGCCTGACGACCTCCGCGCACTCCTCGACGGGCGCAACTTCGCCCACGTCGCGACCGTGCTGCCGGACGGCGGCCCGCACTCGGTGCCGGTGTGGATCGCGCGCGACGGCGAGGCGCTCGTGTTCTTCACCCAGGAGGGCTCGCGCAAGGCGCGCAACCTCGCCGCGGACCCGCGCGTGGCGATCTCGGTCGTCGACGGCGCGAACCCCTACCGGATGGGCCAGGTGCGCGGACACGTGACCGAGCGCGTGGAGGGCGAGGACGCGCTGGCGGTCATCGACGGACTCTCGGAGAAGTACACGGGCCGGCCGTTCCCCATGCGCTCGGGCGTCGTCTTCCGGATCGCCGTCGACCGCGCGTGGTCGATGACGCTGCCGTTCGAGCACTAGCGCACTAGCCTTCCGGGAATGCGGCCGGCCCTGGTGGCAGTCAACGCGGGCATCCTCGTCGCGGTCGTCGTCGCGACCGTGCTGATGATCCGCGACGCGAGCCACGAGTCGGTGGCCAGCGGCGCCGTGCCCGCGGCGAAGGTCGACCGCTTCGACGGCGCGCGCGCCTGGAGCTGGGTCAAGCGCCAGATCGCCTACGGGCAGCGGCCCGCCGGCTCGCCGCAGCTGCGCCGGCTTGCCGACGTGCTGCGCACGAAGCTGCCGCGCGGGCGTTTCGAGCCGCTCCCCACGCCCGGGATGCGCAACGTCGTCGGCCGGCTGCCGGGGCGCGGCAAGGCCGTGATCATCGGCGCGCACTACGACACGCTCGCGACGCCGGATGGCTTCGTCGGCGCCAACAACGGCGCGGCGGGGACGGCGATCGTGCTCGAGCTCGCGCGGGCGCTCGCGCGGACCGACCGTCCCGCAGGCGCGCCCCCGATCCGCTTCGTCCTCTACGACGGCGAGGAGCCGCCGGGCATGCCCGAGGACGATCCCGACTTCTACCATCACGGCCTGCGCGGCTCGCGCGCCGACGCTCAGGCGAACGCGCGCACGACGCGGGCGATGATCCTGCTCGACTACGTCGGCGGCCGCGGGCTGCGGCTGCCGCGCGAAGGCTCCTCGACGCCGAGGCTGTGGGCGCAGCTGCGCGGCGCGGCCCAGGCCGTCGGCGCCGGCGCGGTGTTCCCCGACCGGACCGGCCTGACGATCACCGACGACCACACGCCGTACCTGCGCGCGGGCGTCCCGGCGGTCGACCTGATCGACTGGTCCTACCCCGGCCACTCGCTGCGCGACGGGCTCGCGCGCATGTCCCAGCGCAGCCTCGACGCGGTCGGCGAGACGGTCGTCGAGCTCGTTCGCCGCATCGACGGTCAGTAGGCCTGGATCCATCGATCATCGTGTCCGACTCGGTGCCGTGGGCCGAGTCAGAGAGGATCGGCCGCGTAGTGATGTGGTGGGTCCACCCGGGTTCGCGGCCGATCGCGAGCGAAGCGGTGACGAGCGAAGCGAGGCAGAGGCGAACGGCCACGACAGCGAGGCGCCGCGAGAATCGGCGGATCCAGGCCTAGTAAGCGGTGGTGCGCGCCCGGTGGCGCGGGCGGGCCTTGTAGCGCGCGCCGGCGCCGCGGTGCCAGAGGACGTTGTCGACCGCCGTGGCCGTCGTGCCGTCCGGATGGGCGGCGACCAGCAGCTCGACCGCATGCAGCGCGCAGGCGCGCAGCTCGACCTCCTCGGGCGAGTCGTGCCCGAGCAGCGTGCCCGCGTCGATGCGCGCGACCAGCTCCGGATCGGCCTCCAGCACGCCGTCGAGGCGCAGGACGTGCGGGACGAGGTTGTCGGCGAACAACGTCAACGAGGCGAGGTCGTCGGCGGGCGCGAGGCCGGCGAGCGCGAGGTCCGCGGCGGCGATCTGCGCGCGCTTGAAGAACGGCACCTCGAGACCGTCGTAGGACGAGACGTCGCGCCAGCCGGGCCAGCTCGCGAGCCGGGCGGCGAGCCGTTGCGCCGAACCGTCGCCGCTGCGAGCCAGCGCGAGGAAAGAGCCGCCCTCCTCGTCGCGCACGCGCTCCCCGAGCTCGCGCATGTGCACGGCGAACAGCGCCATCAGCTCGTGCCCGGGGTCCTGCCCGACGACGGCGGCGATCGCGGCCGTGTCGATCGCGGCGAGCGCGTCTGCGCCGAACGGCCCGTGCTCGCGCAGCCCGGCCTCGACCGTGCGGAAGCCCGACATGCCCGGCGCCTTGCGCAGCGTCGGGAACCAGCCCGAGCCGAAGTTGATCGCGTTGAGCTGGAGCAGGAAGGCGGCGCGCGCCTCCTCGCCGGCACCTACGAGATCGGGCGGCGGCGGCGACTGCGCGGGCAGCGTCGCGGCGTAGGGCTCGATCGCGGCGTCGACGATCCGGACGGACCGCGCACGCCGCGCCACCTCGGCGCAGCGTGCGCGGATCTCACCGGCGAAGCCCATGGGGCGCGTACCGTATTCGCGGTGACTCGCGGGCGCGTCGGCATCGGCCACGACATCCACCGGCTCGTCGGCGGCTGCCGCCTCACGCTGGGCGGCGTGGAGATCGACGCCGAGACCGGCTTCGACACCCCCTCGGACGGTGACGTGCTCGCCCATGCGTTGATCGACGCGCTCGCCGGCGCGCTGGGGGAAGGAGACATGGGCCGCTACTTCCCGTCGGACTCCGACCCGGCGGCCCAGGGCGCCCGCAGCGTCGACTGGCTGCCGTCGATGGCCCGCCACGTCGCGCGGGCAGAGCTCGAGATCGAGCACGTCGACTCGCTCGTGACGCTCGGCACCGTCCGCCTTGGCCCGCATCTGAAGGCGATGCGCGCGACCGTCGCAGACGGTCTCGGCGTCCCCGCGCACGTCGTCTCGGTCAAGGCCCGGTCCAACGACGGGCTCGGTCCGGAGGGCCGCGGCGAGGCCGCCAGCGCGACCGTCGTCGTGCTGCTGCGCCCCGTCTGACCGGCCGCGCGGAGCGGTCCGCCGCCCGCTCTATCGTCAATCTCCCATGCCCTCGTCCGCCGCCGCCGACGCCCTGCTCGAGGGGCTCAACCCGCCCCAGCGCGACGCGGTCACGCACGGCGAGGGGCCGCTGCTGATCCTCGCGGGCGCCGGGTCGGGCAAGACGCGCGTGCTGACCCACCGCATCGCGTACCTGCTGCGCACCGGGCAGGCGCGTGCGGACGAGATCCTCGCCATCACCTTCACCAACAAGGCGGCGCAGGAGATGCGCGAGCGCGTCGAGCAGCTCGTCGGCCGCGCCACTCGCGCGATGTGGGTGATGACGTTCCACTCGGCCTGCGCGCGGATGCTGCGCGCCGAGGCGCACCGGCTCGGCTACACGCGCCAGTTCACGATCTACGACGCGGCCGACTCGCGGCGGCTGATCAAGCGCTGCCTCGACGACCTCGACATCGACGCCAAGCGCTTCACCCCGCGCGCGATGCAGTCGCAGATCTCCGACGCCAAGAACAAGCTGCGCTCGGCCGAGGAGTACCGCCAGCTGGTCGGCTCGTTCTTCGAGCAGACGGTCGCCGACGTCTACGACCAGTACGAGCGCGAGCTGCATCGCATGAACGCGATGGACTTCGACGACCTGCTCGTGCGCGCGGTCAACGTGCTCGAGCTCTTCCAGGAGGTCCGCGACCGCTACGCGACCAACTTCCGCTTCGTCCTCGTCGACGAGTACCAGGACACCAACCACGCCCAGTACCGCTGGCTGCAGCTGCTGGCCTCCGAGCACCGGAATCTGGCCGTGGTCGGCGACGATTTCCAGTCGATCTACGGCTTTCGTGGCGCGGACATCCGCAACATCTTGGATTTTCAGGACGCCTTCCCGGACGCCCACACGGTCAAGCTCGAGCAGAACTACCGCTCCAC
>DATBDM010000240.1:0-14606 GCA_036269915.1 Solirubrobacteraceae bacterium
GAGCTGACGGCCGAGGGCGTCGCCGCCGGCCTGCGCGCCGAGCCCGCCGAGCACGTCGCGGAGACCGACGACCACGTCGGCTCGGAGGTGGTGATCCTCCGTGGCTGAGGGCAGCCTGCGCGTCCTCGCGCTCTATCCCGACCTGATGAACATCTACGCCGACCGCGGCAACCTGCTGCTGCTGCGACGACGGATGGAGTGGCGTGGAATCGGGTTCGAGCTCGCCGGTGCCGGCCTCGGGGACGCGGTCGATCCGGACGCGCACGACCTCTTCTACCTCGGCGGCGGCCAGGACCGCGATCAGGCCCTGTGCGCCTCCGACCTCGCCACCGTCAAGCGCGACGCGATCCACGCCGCGGCCGCGCGCGGCGCCGTCGTCTTCGGCGTCTGCGGCGGCCACCAGCTGCTCGGCCACGGCTACGAGCTCGGGGCCGAGCGGCTCCCGGGCCTCGGCCTCGTCGACCTCGACACCGTCCGCGAGGACGGGCCGCGGCTGATCGGCAACGTCGCCATCGAGGTCGACCTCGGCCGCGGACCCGAGGTGCTCGCCGGCTTCGAGAACCACGGCGGGCGCACCCGGCTCGGGCCGGACGCGGCCGCGCTGGGCCGGGTGCTCAAGGGCCACGGCAACGACGGCCGCTCGGGCGCCGAGGGGGTCCGCGGCGGCGCGCACGGGACGGTGATCGGAACCTACCTGCACGGTCCGTTGCTCCCCAAGAACGCCTGGTTCGCCGACTGGCTGGCGGCGACCGCGCTCGGCCTCGCGCCCGACGCGCTCGGGCCCCTCGACGACGCCTTCGAGGACGCCGCGCACGCCGCGGCACGCCGCGCTGCCGGCCTGAGCGATCAGTAGGTTCTCCGGACCATGTGTCACGGATGGCCGATCGCCGCGCTGCTGTGCGCCACGCTCGTGGCCGCCTGCGGGTCGGCCGGCGAGCCGCCTCCGGTCGGCTCGCTCGGATCGACGACGATCCAGCGCGACGCCGCCAACGCGAAGACCACGTTGACGATCGGCTCGAAGAACTTCACCGAGCAGCGCGTGCTCGGCGAGGTCTACGCCGAAGGGCTGCGCGCGGCGGGCTACAAGGTGCGCACCATGCTCGACCTCGGCAACCAGAACGCCGCCCTGCGCGCGCTCGAGGCGGGACGCGTCGACGGCTACCCGGAGTACACGGGCACGGCCCTGGTCGCGTTCTTCGGCGTGCGCGCCGAGGCGATCCCGCACGACGACCAGGCCGCCTATCAGCAGGCGCGGCGCGACTTCGCCGCCAAGGGGCTGGTCGCGCTCGCCCCGACGCCGTTCACCGACTCCAACGAGGTCGCGGTCACGGAGGCGACCGCGAAGCGCTATCGCCTCGAGGCGATCTCCGATCTCGTCCGCGTCGCAGGGAAGCTGACCCTCTACGGCTCACCGGAGTGCCGCCGCCGCGCCGACTGCCTGCTCGGGCTCGAGCAGGTCTACGGGCTGCACTTCAAGCGCTTCGTCCCGGTCGACGTCGGCAAGCGCCACCAGGTGCTCCAGGACGGGCGCGCCGACGTCTCGATCGTCTTCACCACCGATCCGCAGATCCGGCGCGGCCACGAGGTCCTGCTCCGGGACGACCGGGGCATGTTCCCGCCCTACAACTCGACGCTCGTGCTGCGCCGGCCGGTCGTCCAGCGCGCCGGCCCGGACCTCGAGCGCACGATCCGGCTGGTCAACTCCCAGCTGACCGCGGCGAACATGCAGGAGCTCAACGCGCGCGTCGACCTCGACCAGCGCAGCGCGCGCTCCGTCGCGCACGAGTTCCTGCGCCAGACAGGGCTCGTCGGCGGCGGTTAGCCCGCCGCCAGCTTCTCGATCACGCGCCGGCAGATCCGCGCGGTATCGGCGACGGTGCCGTAGTCGACGCGGTCGGCCGTGTCGGTCGGCCAGTGGTAGTTCGGCGGGATCTTGAACTCGTCGACCGAGCCGAGCATCGAGGCGCGGTAGCCGCGCTTGAGCGGGATCAGCCCGTCGGTGGCGTTGCGGAAGCGCAGGTCGCGATGCACGAAGACGCCGAGCTCGCCCGCGGCCTCGTGGATCAGCTCGAGCTCCTCGCGCGGGTACTCGTTCATGTAGAGCATGCCCTCCCCCTCCAGCGCGACGAGATGGGGCGAGCCGACCGTGTCGACACAGATGAACGTGGTGCGGGCGGGGTCGAGCGAGCCGAGGTGGCGGTCGCACCAGGCGATCATGCCCTCCATGAACGACTCCTCCGCGCCGGGAAAGACGAGCAGGACCCGGACGCCGTCGGGCACGCCGCCGCTCAGCCACGTGGCGAGGCTCAGACCGGTCGCGACGCCCGTGGCGTTGTCGTTGGCGCCGGGGACGACCGCGCGCAGCCCGATGTCGGTCATCGCCGCCGCGTAGCCCGCCGAGAGCACGGTGCCGCAGGCGCGCAGGCGGCGCGAGCCGAGCAGCGACCCGAGCGCGACCAGCGCCGGGCCGGCGACCGAGCCCCACATCGTCGGGGGCGTGGTGTTGGCGCGGGCCAGCAGCGCCGGCGGAAGCCGCCTGAGCACCGCGCGCGGGACCTCCGGCTCGAACACCAGGCCCGAGTGCGCCGCGTCGTGGTGGGCGACGACGACGACCGTGTGGGCGGCGTCCGGCGGCCCGATCGCCGCCCAGACGTTGACGGTCTCACGCTGGGGGAGCACGCGGCGCAGGAGCCGCGGGCCGGCGGAGATGTCGTCGGCGCTGGACAGCGCGCCGAGCGCGCCGGCGACCGCGCCGAGGGCGCGGCGCCCGCTCAGCCCGGCCAGCGCGGCCGCGGCGGCGGCGAGGCCGATCGGCCACCAGTAGGTGCCGTGGACGCGCTCGCGATCGCGGTGCACCCGGTGTCCGAGGCCCTCGAGGGTCGCCGCGATCCGCTCGCCCGCGGCGCGCTCGCCCGGGCCGCCGGTCTCGCGGGGGAGGGCGGCGAGCCACTCGACGTGCTCGCGCAGCTCGGCCTCGCTCAGCAGGTCGCTCGGCATCCGGGCGGCAGGCTATCGTCGTCGTCGCATGGCCCTCTCCGTCGACGTCGACCGCCTCGAGGTCCGCCTCCTGCGCGAGGGCGCGCAGCCGCCCGCGCGCACGCGCGCCGGCGACGCCGGCTACGACCTGCGTGCGGTCGAGCCGTTCGCGCTCGCGCCGGGGGCCCGCGCCGCCGTCGGTACCGGCGTGGCCATCGCGCTCCCGCCCGGCGTGGCCGGGCTCGTGGTGCCGCGCTCGGGCCTCGCCGCCCGGCACGGGATCTCCGTGGTCAACGGTCCGGGCCTGATCGACCCGAACTACCGCGGCGAGATCCACGTGGTGCTGGTCAACCTCGGCCACGAGCCGTTCGCGGGCGAGCCGGGCGACCGCATCGCCCAGCTGCTGCTCGTCCCCTACCTCGCGCCGGAGATCGTCGCCGTCGAGACGCTGCCGCCGTCCGGGGACGACCGCGGCGAGCTCGGGTTCGGGTCCTCAGGCCGCTGACGCGCCGTCGCCGTTGCCGTTGCCGTCGGCCGCGTAGCGGTCGTAGCGATCGGCGATGACGGCGGGGATGCGTGCCTGCACCCGCACGCCCTCGGGTGTGTCGGTGCGGTCGAGCTCGCCGGCGACGTCGTGCAGCTCCGACAGCGTCCCGCCCTCGGAGAACGGCACCAGCAGCTCCACGTCGCGCAGCGTGCGCTCGAACTCGGCGCCGATGCGCCGGCGCAGCTCGTCGAGCCCCTCGCCGGTGATCGCGGAGACGAGCACCGCGTCGGGATGGCGGAAGGACAGCTCGCGACGGCGCTCGTCGTCGAGCACGTCGGCCTTGTTGAGCACGAGGATGCGCTGCTCGTGGTCGTCGCCGATCTCCTCGAGCACGTCGTCGACCGCGCGGGTCATCAGCTCGAGCTCCTCCTCGGGAGCGCTCGCGTCGGCGACGTGCAGCAGCAGGTCGGCGCGCTTGGTCTCCTCGAGCGTCGCCGCGAAGGCGTCGACGAGCTGGTGGGGCAGCTTGCGGATGAAGCCGACGGTGTCGGTGAAGAGGTAGACGCGTCCGTCGATGCGTGTGGTCCTCGTGCTCGGGTCGAGCGTGTGGAACAGCCGGTCGCGAACGCCGACCTCGGCGCCGGTGAGGGCGTTGAGGAGCGTCGACTTGCCCGCGTTGGTGTAGCCCGCGAGGGCGACCGCGGGCAGGTGCGCGCGCTCGCGCTCGGCGCGCTGGGTGGCGCGGGTGTCCTTGACCGCCTCGAGCCGGCGGCGCAGCGCGGTGATGCGATCGCGCGCGAGCCGGCGGTCCGTCTCGATCTGCGACTCGCCCGGTCCGCGGGTGCCGATGCCGCCCTCGCCGCGCCCCGCTCCGAGGCGCTCGAGGTGCGTCCACAGGCCGCGCATGCGGGCCATGTTGTACTCGAGCTGGGCCAGCTCGACCTGGAGCTTGCCCTCGGCCGAGCTGGCGTGCCCGGCGAAGATGTCCAGGATCACCGTGGTGCGGTCGATCACGGGCAGGCCGAGCTCGGCCTCGAGGTTGCGCTGCTGGCGCGGCGTCAGCTCGTCATCGGCGACGACGACATTGGCGTCCGCGCGCTTGAGCTCTGCCTTGAGCTCGTCGACCTTGCCCGGACCGAGGTAGAGGTTCGGGTGCGGCTTGTCGCGGTGCTGAACCGTCTCGCCGACCGTGGCGACGCCGGCGGTGCGCAGGAGCTCGCGCAGCTCGGAGAGGTCATCGCCCTCCGGGAGCGCGGCGATGGAGAAGGCGCGCTGTTTGGCGCGCCCGGTCTGGGGGGCCGAGGCGGCGCGGGTCTGCGCCGTGCGGCCATTTCTTGTCTTCTGCAATTCCCTACCCATTGTAGGGTCTCGGGCCGTGTCCGCGGCCCTCGACGACGGCGAGCTGGGCGAGCGCCTCGCCGCCCGGACGCTCGAGCTGATCGACGTCCCCTCCGAGTCGCGCGACGAGGCGGCGCTCGCGGGGCGCGTGGCGGACGTCCTGCGGGCCGGCGGCCTCGAGGTGCTCGACCTCGGCGACACGTGCATCCTCGCGCGCACGGCGGGCACGAGGCCCGCGGTGCTGCTCGCCGGGCACCTGGACACCGTGCCTGCCCAGGGCAACCGGCCCGGGCGCCGCGACGCCGAGCGCGTCCACGGCGTCGGGGCCAGCGACATGAAGGGCGCGCTGGCGGTGATGATCGAGCTCGCTCTGGCGGGCGCGCCGTTCGCCGGCCTGTGGTTCGGGCGCGAGGAGCTGCCGGTCGCCGAGAGCGCGCTCGGGCCGCTGCTGGCCCGCGCGCGCGACGAGGTCGCGGCCGAGCTCGTGGTGGTGATGGAGCCGACGGATAACGCGATCCACGCCGGCTGCCTGGGCAACGTCAACGCCACCTGGCGCTTCCACGGCCGCTCGGGGCACTCGGCGCGGCCGTGGCTGGCCGACAACGCGATCCACCGTGCGGCGACGGCGATCGCGGAGCTTGCCCGCCACGAACCCGAGCCGCACGAGTTCGACGGCCTCGTCTTCCGCGAGGTCGCCTCGGTCACGCGGATCGCCGGCGGGATCGCCGGCAACGTCATCCCCGACCTCGCCGAGGCACACGTCAACTACCGCTACGCGCCCGGGCGCAGCCCCGCGGAGGCCGAGGCGCGGCTGGCCGAGCTCTGTGTGGGCGGCGAGCTGCGGATCGACTCCAACGCGCCGTCCGGGCCGGTCGCGACCGCGAACCCGCACGCGCGCAGGCTGGCGGCGGCCGGCGGTCTCGAGGTCGCGCCCAAGCAGGCCTGGACCCCCGTCGCCGAGTTCGGGCAGGCGGGCATCGACGCGATCAACTTCGGTCCCGGCGAGCCCGCTCAGGCGCACACGCGCGACGAGTCGATCACGGTCGCCGCGCTCGTGCGCTCCCATCGCGTCCTGGAGGCCTTCGCCGGATGATCCGCCTCTCCCCCGTCCTGCGCGACCTGCGCACGTACCCGTTCGTGCGGCTCACCGACGCCAAGGCGCGGCTGCGCGCCGCGGGCGTCGAGGTGCTCGACTTCGGGATGGGCGAGCCGCGCGAGGAGACGCCGGCCTTCATCCGGGCGGCGCTCGAGGAGGCGATCGAGCCGCTGTCGACCTACCCGCTCGCCACCGGCCTGCCCGAGCTGCGCGAGGCGATCGCGAGCTGGATCGGGCGGCGGTTCGGCACCCGCCTGGATCCCGACCGCGAGGTCATCCCCACGCTGGGCTCCAAGGAGGCGATCTTCACCTTCGCGCAGGTGCTCGACGGCGACCTCGTCGCGGTGCCCACGCCCGCCTATCCCGTCTACGAGCGCGGCGCCGCGTTCGCGGGCAAGCGGGTTCTGGAATTGCCGCTGCGGGCCGAGAGCGCCTTCCTGCCCGACCTCGACGCGGTCCCGGCCGACACCTGGGCGCGCGTCTCCCTGCTCTGGCTGAACTACCCCAACAACCCGACGGCCGCCTCGGCGCCGCTCGCGCTCTACGAGCGCGCGGCCGAGCTGGCCCGCGAGCACGGCTTCGTGCTCGCCTCCGACGAGGCCTACTCGGAGATCTACTTCGGCCAGCCGCCCCCGTCGGCGCTGCAGGTCTCCGATCGCACCAACGTCGTCGCGCTCAACACCCTCTCCAAGCGCTCCTCGATGCCCGGCTACCGCTCGGGGTTCGTGGCCGGCGACCCCGACGTGATCGCCGCGCTCAAGCGCTACCGCCCCAACGTCGGCGTGGCGCCGCCCGAGTTCGTCCAGCGCGCCGCGGTCGCCGCCTGGGGCGACGAGGCCCACGTCGACGCTGTGCGGGCGCTCTACCGCGAGCGCCGCGAAGCGCTGCTGCCCGCGCTCGAGGCGCGCGGGCTGCACCACGCCGGCGGCGACGCGACCTTCTTCCTCTGGCTCGACGGCGGCGCCGGCGCCGAGGCGACGGCAGCGGAGTGGCTCGAACGCGGGATCATCGTCGCGCCGGGCTCGTTCTTCGGCCCCGCCGGCGAGGGCTTCCTGCGCCTCGCCCTCGTCCCGCCGCTCGAGGAGTGCGAGCGGGCCGCGACGATCCTCTAGGCCTGCTGGCCGAGCTGGATCCGGTTGCCGTCCGGGTCGGTCAGCATCGAGATGAGCATGCCGGGGATCGAGGTGTCGATCGGGCTCGGGGCGAGGCCGAGGCGCTCGAAGCCCGCCACGAGCCCGGTCAGGTCGGCGACCAGGATGGTGTTCAGCGCCGTCCCGGCCCGCTCAGGGTCGCCGATCAGGTAGATCCAGCCCGTGTCGGTGAGCTGCCAGGCGGCCTCGTTCGCGTTCGGGATCAGGTCCGGCTCGCGGCCGAGTGCCGCCTCGTACCAGGCGACCGCGGCGTCGCGCTCGGCGACCGGGATCCCGGCGAAGAGGGACTCCGCCTTCATCAGTCGTTGGCGTGCAGCGCCGCGTTGAGGCCGCTCCAGCGGCCCGAGCGGGGCCGCGCCTCGACGGCGCCGGTCTCCGAGTTGCGCAGGAACAGCAGGCCGTTCGCACCCGACAGCTCGCGGGCGCGAACCACCTCGCCGTCGGGCAGGCGCACGCGCGTCCCCGCGGTGACGTAGAGCCCGGCCTCGACCACGCAGTCGTCGCCGAGCGAGATCCCGACGCCCGAGTTGGCCCCGAGCAGGCAGCCCTCGCCGATCGAGATCACCTGCGTGCCGCCGCCGGAGAGCGTGCCCATGATCGAGGCGCCGCCGCCGACGTCCGAGCCGTCGCCGACGGTCACGCCCGCCGAGATCCGACCCTCGATCATCGAGACGCCCAGCGTGCCCGCGTTGTAGTTGACGAACCCCTCGTGCATGACCGTCGTGCCGCTCGCCAGGTGCGCGCCCAGGCGGACGCGGTCGGCGTCGGCGATCCGGACCCCGGTGGGCACGACGTAGTCGATCATGCGGGGGAACTTGTCCAGGCCGAGGACCTGGATGGGGATGCCGGCGGCGCGGAAGCGCATCAGCACCGCGGTCAGGTCGGCGGGATCGACCGGGCCCGCCGTCGTGAACGCGACGTTCGGGAGCACCCCGAAGATGCCGTCGAGCGCGACGTCGCGCGGCTTGACGAGCCGGTGCGAGAGCAGATGCAGGCGCAGGTAGGCGTCGGGCGTGTCGGCCGGCGGCGCGCTCAGGTCCTCGATCACGACCGTGCGCAGCTCGGTGCGCACCCCGCGGCGCTCGTCGCGCCGCTGGGCGCTCGCGAGCGGGTGGCCGGCGCCGTGCGGCTCGACGTCGCCGCCGAGCCGCGGATCGGGGAAGAAGGTGTCCAGCACGCGGTCGCCGGGCTCCGTCACGGTCGCCAGGCCGACGCCCCACGCGCTCGTCGTCTCGGGGGAGCTCATCGCCCGGGCACGCTACCCATCGAGCGCGGCGAGCGCGGCAAGCGCCTCCTCGCCCAGCGTCGCCGCGTAGACCGGCTCCGCCCAGCCCGTGAGGTCCACGTGGAGGCTCTCGTCGACGTCGACCTCGAGCTCGCCGCCGTCCAGCCGGACTGTGACCGGCGAGTCGCCGCCACGCAGCACGTACGCGACCGCGGCGCCCGACGCGCCCGTGCCCGAGGAGAGCGTCTCGCCGACGCCGCGCTCGAAGATGCGCGCACGGATCACGCCGGGCTCGAGCGCGCACCAGAACGACGTGTTCGTGCGCTGCGGGAACAGCTCCGAGTGCTCGACGAGCGGGCCGATGGCAGCGAGGTCGAGCGCCTCGAGCTCGTCACGGCCGGCGACGCGGATCGCGCACTGCGGGTTGCCGATCGAGACGTGCTGGAAGCGCCACTCGCGGCCGTCGATCGCGATCGCGCCCTCACCGTCGGGGCCGCCGGAGGGGTAGGCGTCCGAGCGCAGCCGCGCACGGCCCATGTCGACCCGGCAGGTCGTCGGGCCGGTGATCGTCGGGCGGATCTCCCCGGCGGCGGTGTGGATCGAGAAGGTGTCGCTGCTCGTCCGCCCCGACCGGCGCAGATAGAGGATCGCCTCGCGGGCGCCGTTGCCCGACAGCTCGGCCTCCGAGCCGTCGGGATTGAAGATCCGCAGGTCCGCGACGTAGCCGGGCTGCGACGGCGGGGCGAGTTCGAGGACGCCGTCGCCGCCCGGGCCGAAGTGCGGGTCGCAGAGCCGCCGGACGCGCGCGGCGGTGAGCGCGAACGGGAGCGCGTCGCGCTCCACGATCAGGTAGTCGTTGCCCAGGGCCTGCCACTTCTCGAAGCGCACGGGCGCCATCATGGCGTGCGCTCGCGCAGCGCGGTGTGCAGCTCCTCCGCGACGTCCTCCGGCGAGTGCCCGGTCAGGTCGGCGAGCCGCACGCCGGGCAGCCGTCGCATCCAGGTCAGCTGGCGCTTGGCGTAGCGCCGCGTCCGCTGCCGCATCCCCGCGACGTCGCCGCGCAGCAGCTCCTCGAATCCGAGCGCCCGGCGCGCCGTGACCGATGCGCCCGCGACGTTGGCGGCGCGCACCTCCTCGGCGGCGCCGGCGGCGACCATGGCCTCCACGCGGGCGTCGATGCGCGCGTAGAGCTCCTCACGCTCGCGCACGAGGCCGGCGAGCAGCGTCGGGTGGCGGGTGTCGCTGGTCCACAGCTGCGAGTCCGGCTCGCCGGCGCCGGGCGGCGGCGCGTGGCCGGCGTCGAGCAGCTCGAGCGCGCGGGTGATGCGCTGGGCGTCGGTCGCTCGCAGCCCGGCGGCCGCCTCGGGAGCGCGCCGCGCGAGCTCCGCGTGCAGGGTCCGAGCCCCTTCGGCGGCGAGCCGCCGGCTCCAGCGCGCGCGGACCTCCGGCGCGACCGGCGGGCGTAGGTCGAGCTCGGCCAGCGCCGCGCGCAGGTAGAGGCCGGTGCCGCCGACGACGATCGGCCGCCGGCCGGCCGCCAGCAGCGCGTCGATCTCCGCATGGGCGAGCCGCGCGTAGGCGCCCGCGCTGAACGTCTCGCCCACGCCGAGGATGCCGACGAGGCGGTGCTCGAGCCGTGCGCACTCCTGCTCGGAGGGCGCGCCGGTGAGGATCTCCAGCCCGCGGTAGACCTGCAGCGCGTCCGCGGAGACGGCCACGGGATCCTCGCCGTCGGCCCGCAGGCGCTCGGCGAGGGCGATGGCGACGGCAGTCTTGCCGACGCCGGTCGGGCCGAACACCGCGACGAGGGGCAGGACGGGCACGGGCGCGAGTATGCCGGGGTATCGTCAGACGGCATGCCCGTCCGCATCGGCACCGGCCTCTCCACCACTCCCGACGCGCGTGCGGGCGCGGTCGAGGCGGCGGTCGCGGCCCGCCGCGGGCTCGACGGCGCGTCCTGCGACCTCGCCGTCGTCTTCGCGGCCGGTGCGCACGTGGCCGCGCCCGAGGCGACGCTCGAGGGCATCGACGAGGCCCTCGCCCCGCGCGAGCTGATCGGGTGCGCCGCGGGCGGCGTGATCGGCGCGCGCCGCGAGGTCGAGGACGGCACGAGCGTGGCCGTCTGGGCCGCCCATCTCGACGGCGGCCAGGCGAGCACCTTCCACGCCAGCGTCGAGGAGCTGGGCGACGGCACCGGCGCGCTCGGCGGCATGCCCGACCTGTCCGGCGCCGACGGCGCGATCCTGCTCGCCGACCCCGCGAGCTTCCCCACGGAGGCCGTGCTGCGCTTCCTCGCCGAGACCGCCCCGACGGTCCCGCTGCTCGGCGGTCTCGCCTCCGCCCGCACGATCGACGGCGGCACGGCGCTGCTGCGGGGCCGCGAGGTGCACGACGACGGCGCGGTCGGGGTCCGGCTCGACGGCGTCGAGGTGCTGCCGTGCGTCTCCCAGGGCGCGACGCCAATCGGGCCCGAGCTGACCATCACCTCCGCCGAGGGCAACCTGATCGCCGAGCTGGCCGGCAAGCCGGCGCTCGAGAAGCTGCGCGAGACGATCGAGGATCTGCCGGCCCAGGATCTCGAGCTGATCCGCGGAGGCCTGCTGATGGGCATCGTGGTCGACGCCAACAAGCCCGAGTACGTGCAGGGGGACTTCCTGGTCCGCGGCCTCGTCGGCGCCGACCCGGACACCGGGCACGTCTCGGTCGCCGCCGACGTGCATCCCGGCCAGGTGGTGCGCCTGCACGCGCGCGACGCCGCCTCGGCCGACCGCGACCTGCGCGACGCGCTCGGCGTGCGCATGCGCGCGCTGGGCGGCCGCACACCCGCGGGTGCGCTGGTGTTCTCCTGCAATGGGCGCGGGCGGGGGATGTTCGGCACCGCCGACCACGACGCCGAGGTCGTCGACGACGGACTCGCCGGCGCGCCCGCCGCGGGGTTCTTCGCGGCCGGTGAGATCGGCCCGGTCGGCGGCCACACCTTCCTGCACTCCTTCACCGCGACGCTGGCGGTCTTCGCGTGAATCTCGGCGGGCGGGAGGTGCTCGTCACCGGCGCGACCGGCGGCCTCGGGCACGCGATCGCCCGCGCGCTCGCCCGCCGCGGGGCGCGGGTCCTGCTCTCCGGGCGCCAGGCGGGCCCACTCGAGGCGCTCGCCGACGAGCTCGGCGGCCGCGCGCTGCCGTGCGACCTCGCCGACCGCGACGACGTCGCCCGGCTGGCCGACGCCGCCGCGGCGGTCGACGTGCTCGTGGCCAACGCCGCGGTGCCGGCCAGCGGCGCGATCGGCGGCTTCTCCGTCGCTCAGCTCGACCGGGCGCTCGACGTCAACCTGCGCGCGCCGATGGTGCTCGCCCGGCTGCTGTCGGAGCGCATGGCCGAGCGCGGCGAGGGCCACCTCGTCTTCGTCAACTCGCTCTCGGGCAAGGCCGGGGCGGCCGGCTCCTCGGTCTACTCGGCGTCGAAGTTCGGCCTGCGCGGCTTCGCGCTCGGCATCCGCGAGGACCTGCGGCCGCTGGGCATCGGCGTCTCCACGGTCTTCCCGGGCTTCATCCGCGACGCGGGCATGTTCCACGAGTCCGGCGCCGAGCTGCCGGGCTACGTCGGGCTGCGGCGCCCCGACGACGTCGCGCGCGCCGTCGTGCGCGCGATCGAGCACGACCGCGCCGAGATCGACGTCGCTCCGCTCGGGCTGCGCCTGGGCGCCGCGTTCTCCGGACTGGTCCCCGAGGCGGCCGCGCGCATCCAGCGCCGCCTCGGCGCGACGGAGATCGCCGCCCGCGTCGCCGAGGGCCAGCGCGACAAGAACGGCGCCTAGCCAGGCGACGTAGCCCGGGGCTAGGCGCCGTAGCCCTGCGTGACCCGGCCGGGCCGTGGTCGCAGCCCGCGGTCGGCGGGACGGCCGCCGTCGTCGGCGAGATCGTCGTCGGGCGCCTCGCCGTGCGTCACCGCGTCGTCCTCGCCGACCACCGGCCTGTCGCCGCGGTCGGCTCTGGCCGGCTCGGACACCTCGCGCGTGATCGGCTCGAGCGCCGCCAGCACCTCGTCGGCGAGCTGCGGACCGTCGCTGTCGAGCGCCGGCGTCGCGGCGACGCGCACGACGACCTCGTCGCGGTCGACCTCCTCCAGCGCGATCTGCGGCTCGCTGCGCAGCGGCGTCGTGAGGACCTCCTCGAGCAGCCGCTGGATCTCGCTGGGCTTCACGTCCGGGCGCAGGCGCGCGCGCAGGTCGACCGAGGCGGGCTCGCGCAGCGGCACCACCGCGGCGGTGAGCACGATGTTGTTCGGGACCATGATCGAGTCCTGGCCCTGCGTGAAGGTCGTGTAGAGCAGACCGAGCGAGGCCACGGTGCCCTCGAGCTGGCCGGCGAGGCCGCCGGCCTGCAGCCGTACGCGCTCGCCGACCTTGAACGGCCGCGCGGCGATCAGGACCATGCCGGCGATCAGGTTGCCGAGCGTCTGCTGGGCCGCGAGGCCGACGACGACCGCGGTGATGGCGCCGCCGACGGCCAGCGTCTGCGGCGTCAGCCCGGCGATCCGCAGCGCCGCGAGCGTCGCGACGACCAGGAACGCCAGCCGGATCAGGAACCCGACGGTGCCGGCCGTCGCGGGATCCATGCGCCGGAAGAGCGCGGGCGCGACGAAGCGGCCGACGTCGCGGGCCAGCGCGTAGCCGAGGGCGAGCAGCAGCAGCGCCGCGGCGACGCGGACCGGCGTATCGAGCCCGAACAGCCGTTCGCGCTCGACGTAGGCGACGATCGTCAGGATGACCAGCGGCACCAGCACCAGCAGCTCGCGGCGCGCCTGGCGGGCGCGCTGGGCGGTCTGGAGCGTCAGCGTGCGGGCGCGCGCGGGCGCATGGTGGAGCGCGTTCTGTCGCGATCGTCGCATCATCGAAGCCAACACGGGACCAGTTGCCCGGTTTCTCGTGTTGTGACCCTCCTCACACCTGGACGGCGGGCTCAGAAGAGCGACTGCTGCGCGGGCGGCGCGGCCGGTGGGGCCGGCTCGAAGCGCGACTCCCGGCGCGCCGCGCGGTGCTTGAAGCGGTCGCGCGCCGCCGTGCCACGCGCCCATGGCGCGCCCGCGTCGCGCTCGATCGTCCGCCGTTCGTCCGCGGGCAGGTACGCGCCGCTGCGGTACAGCGCCTCGTAGCGCTCCACCAGCTCCGGGCGCTGCTCGCGCAGCCAGCCGAAGAACACGTCGCGCACCGACCCGCGCAGGAACAGCGTCTGGCCGCCGATGTGCACCGCGCCCGCCTCGGTGGCGAGGGCGACGATCCGCTCGACCTGCTCCGGGCTGTCGTTGATGCCCGGCATCAGCGGGGCGATCAGGACCCCGGTCGGGATGCCGGCGCGGTTGAGCTCGGCGACCGCCTCGAGCCGGGCCCGCGGATGCGGCGTGTGCGGCTCGGTGGCCCGCCAGGCCTTCTCGTCGAGCGTCGGGACCGACAGGCAGGCGCTCACCTCCGTCCGCTCGGAGATCTGCTGCAGCAGGTCGAGGTCGCGCAGCACGAGCGGCGACTTCGTGAGGATCGAGCACGGGTTGGCCGCGTCGCGCATCACCTCCCAGATGCCACGCATGAGCTTGTAGCGCCCCTCGACCCACTGGTAGGGGTCCGTGTTGGTTCCCAGCGCGACGTGCTCGCCTCGCCACGACGGGCGGCCGAGCTCGACCCGCAGGACCTCCGGGACGTTGACCTTGACGATGATCTCCCGCTCGAAGTCCCGCCCGGCGTCGTACTCGAGGTACTCGTGCGTCGGACGGGCAAAGCAATACACAGGCGTGCGTGCACCCCCGATAGGGATTGACCGTCCAGCTGAACGGGACACGGGAGTTGCCCGGGACGTGGTTCAGTGCGGACTTGGTGTGGATCTCGTGGAAGCGGATGTCGAGCGCCTCTGGGGCGTCGAACGTCCGCGTCACGGCGTCGGCGTAGCCGGGCAGGCGGGCCTGCCGGTCGGCTGCGACGGATTGCGATTGCCAGCGCACGAACGTATGTTCGCATGCTCGGCGGACGGATGCGAGCCGGTGTCAGCCCGCGGCGCGCGCGAGCAGCGACATCTCGCCGCTCAGCGTCTGCGACGTCGCCGCCGCTACGCGCACCGGCACGATCTCGCCCGGCTGCGCCAGGCCGTCGAAGTTGACGACCTTGTTGTGGCGCGTGCGGCCGCGCAGGCGGCTCGCGTCGGTCCGCGAGCTGCCCTCGACGAGCACGTCGAGCGTGCGCCCGACGAAGCGCTGGGCGCGCTCGCGCGCCCGCCGCTGGACGACCTCGACGAGCTGCTCGATGCGCTCGACCGCGACCTCGTGGGGCACGAACTCGTCGGTGAACTC
>DATBDM010000241.1:0-8546 GCA_036269915.1 Solirubrobacteraceae bacterium
GACGGGCGCGATCATGGCCGTCCCCGGCCACGACGAGCGCGACTACGACTTCGCGCAGGTCTTCAAGTTGCCCGTCCGGCGCGTGGTGGGCGGCGGGGAGGAGCTGCCCTACCCCGGTGACGGGCCGCTGGTCAACTCCGCGCCGGAGTTCGACGGGCTGCCGAACCGGGAGGCGCTGGATCAGATCGTCGACTGGCTCGACCGTGAGGGCCGCGGCCACCGCTCGGTCAACTACCGCCTGCGCGATTGGCTGCTCTCGCGCCAGCGTTACTGGGGCTGCCCGATCCCCATCCTCTACTGCGAGCGCGACGGCATGGTCGCGGTGCCGGACGATCAGCTGCCCGTCGAGCTGCCCGACATCGTCGACTACGCACCGCGTGGCCGCTCGCCGCTGGCCGCTGTGGAGGACTGGGTCAACATGACATGCCCCGAGTGCGGGGGCCCGGCGCGCCGCGAGACCGACACGATGGACACGTTCGTGGACTCGTCGTGGTACTTCCTGCGCTACTGCGACCCGCACAACGACCAGGCGGCGTGGGATCGCGCGATCGTCGATCGCTGGATGCCGGTCGCTCAGTACATCGGCGGCATCGAGCACGCGATCCTGCACCTGCTCTACGCGCGCTTCTTCGTCAAGGCGTTCTCGGACATGGGCCTGCTCGGCCCCGACGAGCCGTTCCAGCGCCTCTTCACCCAGGGCATGATCACCCGCGACGGGGCGAAGATGTCCAAGTCGAAGGGCAACATGATCAGCCCCGAGGGCTATGTCTCGCGCTACGGCGCCGACACCGCTCGCTGCTACACGCTGTTCATCGGGCCGCCGGACCAGGACGCCGACTGGACCGACGAGGGCGTCGAGGGCGTGCATCGGTTCCTCGCCCGGCTGTGGCGGCTGGGGGCCGAGGTCTCCGAGCGCGCGGGCGCCCAGCCGCTCGACAACGGGTCGACGCGGTTCGAGGGCGCCGACCTCGAGCTGGTGCGCAAGGCGCACTGGGCGATCGACAAGGTCACGAACGACATGGCCGGCCGCTTCGCGTTCAACACCGCGATCGCCGCCGTCATGGAGCTGGTCAACGAGGGCTACCGGCATCGCGAGAGCGCGACGGACGCCGCGCTGCGCTTCGCGACGGCGACCGCGGCCTCCCTGATCTTCCCGTTCGCGCCGCACACGGGCTCCGACGTCTACGAGATGCTGACCGGCGACCGCGTGTGGGAGCAGCCCTGGCCCGCGGCCGACCTGTCCGTGCTCGAGCGCGACACCGTCGAGGTGGTCGTGCAGGTCAACGGCAAGCTGCGCGACCGCGTGCAGGCGCCCGCCGGCGCCGCGCGCGAGGAGCTCGAGTCGATGGCCCGCGAGCGGCCGAACGTGCAGGCGCACGTCGACGGCAAGGAGATCGTCAAGGCGATCGTCGTGCCGGACAAGCTGGTGAACTTCGTCGTGCGCTGAGGGGGCGGGGGTCACGCCGGGGATGATGCCCCGGCGAAGGCGGCTTTCGGGCGTTTGCGCAGTGTCTTGACGATGTTGGTGCAGTTTCGTCACGAAGCGCTGCTGATCCGTTCCGGGATCGCGGCCACGATGGCCGCATGCCCGAGATCACCCCGCGCCAGATCGCCGGTTGGATCGCCGGCCTGCTCGCCCTCGGCGCGCTCGGGCTCGTGCTGCTGCGCCACCGTCCCGCCGCGGATCCCGTGCCGGCCGCGGCGCTGCGCGTCCAGGACGACGGCGGTGCCGGCGGCGCGGGCGGCCGCGTCCTCGTGCACGTCGCGGGCGACGTGCATCGCCCCGGCGTCTACCGCCTGCGCGCCGGCGCGCGCGTGGTGGACGCGGTCCGGCGGGCGGGAGGCGCGCGCCGCGGCGCGGATCTGAGCGCGATCAACCTCGCGCAGAAGCTCGAGGACGGCCGCCAGGTGCTCGTCATGAAGCGGGCGTCCGGCGGCGCCGCGGCGGTGACCGCCGCGAGCGTGCCGGGGCTGCCGGGGACCGCCCCCGCGCCTCCCGTGGATCTCAACACCGCCACGCCCGAGCAGCTCGACACGCTCGACGGGGTCGGGCCGGCGACCGCCCAGAAGATCCTCGAGTACCGGCAGGAGCACGGAGGCTTCGGCTCGGTGGAGGAGTTGGGGCAGGTGTCCGGGATCGGCCCGAAGCGGCTCGCCGCGCTCCGCGACCACGTCCGGGTGTGAGGGTGGCCGCGCGAGCCTCACGCCGGGTCGCCGCGACGATCGCTCGCGTGCTCGCCGTGATCGCCGCCCATCCGCGCCACCGCGTCCTCTTCGCGCTCGTAGGCGGGCTCCTGTTCGCTCCCCTCGCGATCGGCGCGCTGGTCGCTGCCGCGCTGGCCGGCGCGGTGCTGACCGCGGCGGCGACCCGCCGCCCGGGAGCGGCGATCGTGGCCGCCTTCGCGGTGCTCCTCGGAGGCGGCGTCGCGCAGCAGCGCGTCCTGGCCTTCGAGCAGGGCGTCCTCGCACGGATGGACGGCCGCTCCGTGGCGGGGCGCGTCGTCCTGCTCGAGCCCCTGCGCGATCGCGGCTTCGGGACCGCGGCGGGCCGGGTGCGCCTGCAGGACGGTCCCGCCCGCGGAGAGCAGGCGGTCCTGCGGCTGCGTCGGACGATGCTCCACGGCGCCGCGCCCGAGGTCGGCGACGTGCTCGGCGTTCGCGGCTGGATCGAGCCGCTCACGCGCTGGGAGGCCTTTCAGCATCGGCGCGGCGCCCTCGCCGCGATCGCCGCCGACGACGTGCAGGCCACCGGAGCTCGCCGCGGCGGCGTCTCCGGAGCGCTCGACGGTGCCCGCCGCCGGGCGGAGGCCGGGCTGGATCGCGGCCTCGCCCCGCCGGAGGCCGCGCTCATGCGGGGGATGGTCCTGGGGGAGGACGAGCGCCTGAGCGACGACGTACGGACGGACTTCCAGCGCTCGGGCCTCGCCCACATCCTCGCGGTCAGCGGCCAGAACGTGATGCTCCTCGCCACGCTCGTCCTCTTCCTGGGGGCGCTCACCGGCCTGTCGCTGCGGGGGCGGTTGCTGGTCGCGCTCGGCCTCGTCGCGCTCTATGTCCCGCTGACCGGCGGCGGACCGTCGATCCAGCGCGCCGGCGTGATGGGCGCCGCGGGGCTCGCGGCCGCTCTCGCGGGACGCGGCGCGAGCCGCTGGTACGCGCTCGGGCTGGCCGCCGCCGTCACGCTGGCGCTGAACCCGCTGACGGCGGGCGAGCCGGGCTGGCAGCTGTCATTCGCGGCCGTCGTGGCGCTGCTCGCGCTCGGCCCCGGGCTGCGCACCGTGCTCGCCAGGCGGCTCCCTGCGGCGATCGCCGACGCAGCGGCGATCACCGTCGCCGCCACGCTCGGCACGGCCCCGCTGATGGCGCTGCACTTCGAGCAGGTCTCGATCGTCTCGCTGCCGGCCAACCTCGTCGCTGCACCGGCCGTGGCGCCGATCATGTGGCTCGGCATGCTCGCGGCAGCCGCCGCGCAGCTCAGTCCCGCGCTCGCGGTGCCGTTCGACGCCCTGGCCGCGCCGCTGCTCGCCTTCGTCGGCGCGGTGGCCCACGTCTCGGCGCGGGCGCCGCTCGCCGCCGTGGACGTCCACCTCGCCTCGCCCGCGGCGCTCGCCGCGGCCTACGCGGCGCTGGGCGCCGGCTGCGCGGCGCTCCTGCGCGCGCTCGGCCGCGCCGGGCCGCCCGCCGCGCGCCGTCCGGCCGCGCGGCGCCGCCGGCGGATCGTCGCCGTGCTCGCGCTGGCGCTCGCCGGGCTGGGCGTGGGCGTCGCGCACGCGCGCGGTCGTCCCGCGCCGCCGCCTCCGGGGGAGCTCGTGGTGTCGTTCCTGGACATCGGGCAGGGCGACGCGACCCTGTTGCAGTACGGCGGCGCCTCGATCCTCGTCGACACCGGGCCGCCGGACGGGCCGATCCTCGCGCGCCTCGCCGCCGCGGGCGTCGACCGCCTCGACGTGCTCGTCCTGAGCCACGCCCAGTCCGACCACGAGGGCGCCGCGCTCGCCGTGGTCCGGCGCTTCTCCCCGCGGCTCGTTCTCGACGGCGGCGCCGGCTGGCCGACCGCGGTGCAGCGCGGGCTCGGCCCCGCCGAGGCGCGGGCGGGCGGCCGCGTGGTGACCGCCCGTGCAGGCCAGTCGCTCGACCTCGCCGGCCTGCGCCTGCGCCTTTTGTGGCCGCCGCCGCTCGCGCCCGCGGAGCGCCCCGAGGGCGATCCCAACGAGCGCGCGGTGGTCGCGATCGCGTCGGCCGGGCCGATCGACGTGCTGCTGACCGCCGACGCGGAGTCCGACATCACGCTGCCGCTGGCGCTCGGTCACGTCGACGTCCTCAAGGTCGCCCATCACGGGAGCGCGGACGAGGGCCTGCCGATGCTTCTGCGCAGGCTGACGCCGTCGGTGGCGGCGATCGAGGTCGGGCGCCACAACGACTACGGCCATCCGGCGCCGTCGACGATCGCCGAGTTGCGGGGCATCCCGGTGGTGCGCACCGACCGCGACGGCACGGTCCGTCTGCACGCGCGGGGGCCGACGATGACCCTCGAGCGGCTGGGGGTCGGCCGGTGACGGTCCTGCGGTGGCACACTGCGGCCCATGGCCAACGCGTTCGTTCACACCTGCGTCCGGGTCCGGGACATCGATGCGTCGGCGCGCTTCTACGAGGCTCTCGGCTTCGAGGAGCGCGGCCGCCTGAACTTCGACTCGGCCTACAACGTCTACTTCGGTCTGCCCGGCGACGGCGACCGGCTCGAGCTGACGGTCAACGTCGGACGCGAGGAGCCCTATGCCCTGGGGGAGGGCTACAACCACTTCGCGATCACCGTCCAGGACCTCGACGGGGTGCTCGGGCGCCTGGCGGAGCTGGGGGTCGAGCCCGAGCAGCCACCGTACCGGCCCGGCGGGCGCGACGATCTGCCGCGGATCGCCTTCGTCGCGGACCCGGACGGCTACCGGATCGAGCTCGTCGAGGGCAGCGAGTTCGCGACGCCGCAGGACGGCCGGCACCCGTCGACAACAGGCTGATCGGCGCCGGCGGCCCGCGGCCGCGATCCCTGCCCGCCCCGCCGGGCGCCCGCCTAGAATCGGCGGTCGTGCCGAGCTTCCGCCCTGCGTACCTGATCCACGGCGACGACCACGGCCGCATCGCCGAGCGGCGCTCGCGCCTGCGCGCCATGGCCGAGGCGGCCAGCGGCGTCGGCGGCGTCGAGCTGTTCGAGGGCGACGCCTGCACGCCCGACGCCATCGCGAACGCGCTGTCGAGCCTGACCTTCGCCGTCGGGCGGCGCTTCGTGATCGCCGACGGCGTCGAGCGCTGGAAGGAAGCCGACGTCGCGCCGGTCGCCGCTGCGATGGCGGGACTCGAGGCGGCGGACATCACCGTCGCGTTCTTCGGACGCGACGAGGGCCGCGCCAAGGTCCCGGACGCGCTCGTGAAGGCGGTCACGGTGGCCGGCGGCCAGATCGCCACCGAGATGGCCGTCAAGCCCCGCGAGCTGCCGCGCTGGCTGCAGGCGCGAGCGCACGAGCTCGGGATCGAGCTCGACACGCAGGCGGCGCGCGCGCTGGTGGGCCAGGTCGGCGAGCGCCAGCAGCGGCTCGTGCGCGAGCTCGAGAAGCTCGCGCTCGAGCACGGCGAGGGGGCCCGCATCGGCGTCGAGGAGGTCCAGGACTCGAGCGCGACCTCGGCCGAGCGCAAGCTCTGGACGCTGGCCGACGCGCTCGTCGCCGGCGACACGCGGACGGCGACGCGCGCGCTACTCGAGCTACGCACCCAGGGCGAGCGCCTGCCCGGTCTGCTCTACGGGATGGTGCGCCGGGTGCGCGACGCGCTGGCGATCGCCGAGGCACTCGCCGCCGGGCAGCCCGCCGCGCAGATCAAGCGCGGCCTGCGGATGCCAGGCTTCGCCGCCGACCGGCTGATCTCCGACGTCTCCAAGCGCGACGTCGACAGCTACCGGCGCGCGCTGGAGCTGCTCGCCGACCTCGAGCTCGAGAGCCGCGGCGGCGGCCGGGGCGTGCTCAGCGAGGAGACCGCCGCGGTCCGCGCGGTCATCGCGGTCACGGCCTGACCGTCACGGCTCCAACGGCGCGGGCGCCGACGAGCCGCCCAGAACGACGCGAAGCCCGCGGCGTGAGCGGGCTTCGGAGGATGCCGCTGCGCGCGGCGGGCGGGGCTTCGAGGGAGCTAGGCCTGCGCGCCGCGACGCAGGCGAGCCGCGCGGGACTTCTTGCGGGCGCCGGTGTTGCGATGCAGGGCGCCACGCTTGACCGCCTTGTCGATCAGCTTGATCAGCTGGCGGTGCTCGACCTCGGCGCGCTCGTCGTCACCCTCGGTGACGGCGGCCTCGAGCCGGCGGAAGTACGTCTTGATAGCCGACGTGTAGTGGCGGTTCTCGAAGCGCTCGCGCAGCGTGCGCTGGTTGCGCTTGATCTGGGAAGGGATGTTGGCCATACGTGAAAGGGCCGCGGACTCGGGCCGCGGCGGAGGCGTACTATAGCGCGCCGCTTGTCCTTGGACCCGCCATCGAACCGGCGTCCCGACGGCTCTGAGGAGACCGCCGCGACCGAGCCGCTCGACCCCTTGGCAGCGACCGCTCCGCCCGACCCGAGCGAGCCCTCGACGCCCGCGCCGCGCCGGCGCATGGCCGTCAACACGCTGATCTTCTCGGTCGCCACCGGGTTGTCGCGGGTCGCCGGGCTCGTGCGCGAGATCGTCGCGGCGTCCTACTTCGGCACCACCGGCGCCGCATCGGCGTTCACGCTCGCCTTCCAGATCCCCAACCTCGTCCGCGCGCTGGTGGCCGACGCCGCGCTCTCGAGCGCGTTCGTCCCCGTCTTCTCCGAGCTGCTCGAGCAGCGCAAGCACCGTGAGGCGTACGCGCTGGCCAGCGCGCTCGCCGGGCTGCTGCTCGTGGTGCTCGGGATCGTGACGCTGCTGTTCATCGCCTTCGCGCCGGTGATCATCCCGCCGTTCACCGGCAGCGAGTTCACCCACGCACTGGACACGCTGACCATCGGGCTCTCGCGGGTGCTGTTCCCGATCGTCGTGCTGCTCGGCCTCAACGGGCTCGTGGTCGGGGTGCTCAACGCCAACGACCACTTCGCGATCCCCGCGATCGCGCCGCTGGTCTGGAACCTGGTGATCATCGCGGGACTCGTCCTGCTGACACCGCTCTTCCACGGCGACGACCGGCTCTACGGCTACGCGCTCGGCGTCGTCGCCGGGACGCTCGTGCAGCTGCTGATGTGCCTGCCCGTGCTCCGGCGCGTCGGCTTCCCGCTGCGCTTCAGCATGCACTGGCGCGATCCGCGGATCCGCCGCGTGCTGCTGCTCATGCTGCCGGTGAGCCTGTCGCTCGGGCTGATCAACATCGACCTGCTGATCAACTCGGTGCTCGGCTCGCTGGTCTCGGACCAGGCGCCGCGCGCGATCGACGCCGCGTTCCGCATCTACATGCTCCCGCAGGGCATGTTCTCGGTCGCGGTGGCGACGGTCGTCTTCCCGGCGCTGAGCCGGCTCGCCGCGCGCCGCGACTACGCCGCACTGGGGGCGATGGTCGGCTCGGGCACGCGCCAGATCGCGATGCTGTTGATCCCGAGCGCGGTGGCGACGGCCGTGCTGGCCACCCCGATCGTCCGGCTCGTCTACCAGCGCGGGGAGTTCGACGCCGAGTCCACGCGGCTGACCGCCCAGGCGCTGTTCTGGTTCTCCTTCAGCCTCCCGTTCGCCGGGATCAACCTGCTCCAGACGCGATCGTTCTTCTCGCTGCAGAAGCCCTGGCTGCCGACCGCGACCGCGCTCGGCTCGCTCGTGGTCAACGCGGCGGTCTCGCTGGCGCTGTACAAGCCGCTGGGGATCGCGGGCATCGTGCTCGGCACCGCCGTCGCCAGCGCGGCGATGACGCTGCTGCAGGGGACGCTGCTGCGGCGCGAGCTGGGCGGCATCGACCTCGCGCGCACGACGAGCGCCGTGATGAAGATCCTCGTCGCCGCCGCCGTGCTCGGCGCGATCGCCTACCTGGTCCACCGCGGCCTCGACTCGCTGCTGGGCCGCTCGCTGATCGCCCAGATCGTCAGCGTCGGCGTCGCGCTGACCGCGGGGGCCGCCGTGTACGGGGTCATCGTGCTCAAGGCCGGCATCCCGGAGGCGCGCCAGATCGTCGACCTGTTCGCCCGGCGGCTGCGGCGCGGGCGCTCGTAGGGCCGCCTCCTAAGCTTCGTGGCGGCCATGGCGGACCAGTCCCACATCCGCAACTTCTCGATCATCGCGCACATCGACCACGGCAAGTCGACGCTCGCCGATCGCATCCTCGAGGTGACGCACACCGTCGACCCGCGGTCGATGCGCGCCCAGCTGCTCGACTCGATGGACCTCGAGCGCGAGCGCGGGATCACGATCAAGGCGCAGGCCGTGCGCGTGTTCTACGAGGCGCGCGACGGCGAGACCTACCAGTTCCACCTGATCGACACGCCCGGCCACGTCGACTTCACCTACGAGGTCTCGCGCTCGCTCGAGGCCTGCGAGGGCGCGCTGCTCGTCGTCGACGCCTCGCAGGG
>DATBDM010000242.1:0-1859 GCA_036269915.1 Solirubrobacteraceae bacterium
CGGTGGGTTCGCACGGGGCGGCTTCCCGGGAGCAAGCGCTCCGGCTGACCTGACGACGGGCACGGTCGTCAACAAGAAGGGCAGCTACGTCTACGTCAAGGATGCGGACGGCAACGTCTTGCGGGTGAAGACCTCGAGCCAGTCGACGATCACCCGCAACACCAAGACATCGACGGCTGCGATCCACCCAGGCGACACGGTCGTCGTCCAGGGACCGAAGAACAAGACCGGCACGATCACCGCCACGCGCGTGACTGCCACGGCCAAGGGCGTCACGCCGGCCGGGTCCGGTGGGCGATTCGGCGGTGGTGTTAGGAGCGCGACGCGCGCAACCGGACAGTGACAAGTAAGTGAGCGAGCGAGCGCGCCCGGCCGCCGGTAGCGGAGCAGCGCGGCTCCACCGGCGACACCGGCCAGGCCGAGGGCTGCGGCGGCGCCCAGTCCGGCCTCGGCCCAGTCGATGCCGCGGCCTCCGCTGTCGGCGGGCGCGATGGGCGGAAGCCCGGCGTGGATGCGCTCGACCGTGCGCGCGGAGTCCTGCGCGTCGGGCGACTGCATATCGATGTACGGGCTGGCGCCCAAGCAGCGCGCGGTGCTCGCGCTGCTGATTCTCAGCCGCGGCGACCGCGTGTCGATCGACCGGCTAGTGGACGAGCTCTGGAGCCAGGGCGCGCCAGCGACCGCCACCAAGAGCGTGCAGGTCTACGTCTCGGGGCTGCGGAAGGCCCTCGGCGACGGCATGCTCACGACCAGTGGGCGCGCATATGCGCTCGAGCTCGAGCCGCGGGCGCTCGACGCCGAGCGTTTCGAGCAGCTCGCCGCGGACGGCCGCCAGCGGGTGGCCGCTGGCAACGCGGCCGCGACGCCGACCTCGCGCTCGGTCGTCACGGCGAGCTCGTCCCAGAGCTGACCGCCGCGGTGGCGCAGTATCCGCTCCGCGAGCGGCTGCGCGGCCAGATCATGCTCGCCCTCTACCGGGGCGGTCGCCAGCCGAAGCCGTCGAGGTCTACCAGGACGGCCGCGCACTGCTCGACGAGCGCGGCCTCGAGCCTCCGCGTCCTCTGCGCGAGCTCGAGGCGGCGATCCTGCGCGAGGACGCGGAAGTCGGTGCCCTCCGTCGGCCGGTGGCGTCGGTGCTGACGCGGCGGCGCGCCGGCAAGATGCTGATCGCGCTGGGCGCCGCGACGGCGGCCGCGGCCATCGCGATCGCGCCGATCCTCGCCGGCAAGTCGGGCACGACGTCCGAGTCGAAGGTGCTGGCGAACGGCGTCGCCGCGATCGGGGAGCTCGGCCGCGGGGTCGGCTCCTTCACCAAAACCCCGGCCGTGCCAGGGAACGTCGCGGTCGGCGAAGGCGGCGTCTGGGTCGTCAACACGGGTGGTGCGCAGACCGTCTCGCGCATCGATCCCAAGACCCACGAGGTCGTCAAGACCGTCCGGCTAGGCCGCCTCACCGGGGAGGTCGCAGCCGGTGACGGCGCTGTCTGGGTCGGCACCCTCGGTAGCCGCACCGAGTCAAACGTCGTCGACGCCGTCGCTCGCATCGACCCCGTGTCAGTTGCCGTCACTCACAGCGTGAAGCTGCCCGGCAGAACTCTGGGCGCCCTGCCTTCCGCGGGCCTCCCGCGCCTCGCGGTAGCGCCGGCGGCGTCTGGGCGATCAACCCCGACGGCAGCGTCTCGCGCATCGATCCGGCGACCGGCCGACTGGTGGCGAAAATCAAGCTCAAGTCTCCGGCGGTGACGATCGCCGCGGGCAGCGAGGGCGTGTGGCTGCACAGCTATGAGCGAGGCATCGTTCGTGACCGGGTCGGTCTACGAGATCAACGGCGGCCAGACTCAGTTGTGAGTCGCCGCGCCA
>DATBDM010000243.1:0-3392 GCA_036269915.1 Solirubrobacteraceae bacterium
CACCCCCGACGTGCGCGACCCGGACCACCGGGACGCGCTGCTGCGCTGGCTGCGGCGCTGGGGGTGCCGGCACCTGCGCCGCGACGACAACGCGCTCGCGTCGGAGGCGCTGCGCGAGTGGGGCGCCGCGTGGGAGGCACGCCTGCCGGCACACGGCGTGCCGCTCGACCGGCTCGGCGACGGGGAGATCGATGCGCTCGCGGGGGCCTATGGCGCCCTCGCGGAGCTCCCCGCCGGGTTCCGGGCCGCCCGCCGGGCGCCCGTCCCCGTCCGGTTCGGCGCGACCGCGGCGGCCAAGGCGCTCTACGCCCTGCGCCCGGAGGCGTGCCCGCCCTGGGACGAGCCGATCCGCGCGCACCACGGCTGGGACGGATCGGCGGCCTCCTACCGGGCTGCGCTCGAGCGCGCCCGGTCCGAGCTGGCGGAGGCGGCGGAGAGTGCCGGTGTCGCGGTGGCCGATCTCCCGGCCCTGATCGGCCGGCCGGGATCCTCGCCGCCCCGGCTCGTCGACGAGCACGACTGGCTGCGGGTGACCCGTGGCCACGAGCCGCCCGCGCCCGAGGAGCTCGAGCGCTGGTGGCGCTCGAGCGCCTGACGAGTGCGCCGCGCCGTCGGGACGCGCTGCCAGACTCGCCGGCGATGCGCACGCTCGCGGTCATCGACCTCGGCTCGAACTCCTTCCGGCTCGTGGTCTTCACCTACAACGGGTGGTGGCGGCGCACGGACGAGATCCACGAGACCGTGCGCATCGGCGAGGGGCTCGACGCGACCGGCGAGCTGCAGCCGGAGCCGGTGGAGCGCGCGCTCGAGACGCTCGAGATGTACGCGCACTTCTGCCGCGCGACCGATGTGGACGAGGTCCGGCCGGTCGCGACCTCGGCGATCCGCGACGCTGCCAACCGCGACGAGTTCCTGAAGGCGGCGCGCGAGCTCACCGGCCTCGAGGTCGAGGTGCTCGCGCCCGAGCAGGAGGCGTACTACGGCTACCTGGCGGCGATCAACTCGACCGCGCTGCGCGACGGGGTCGTGCTCGACCTCGGCGGCGGGTCGATGCAGCTCACCGAGGTGCGCGACCGACAGGCCGAGGACATGCGCTCCTGGCCGCTCGGCGCGGTCCGCATGACCGAGCGCTTCCTCTCCGCGGACCCCGCCAAGCCCAAGCACCTCAAGGCGCTGCGCGCGCACGTCACCGACGCGCTCGGCGGGCTGCCGTGGCTCGAGGGCGATCTCGTCGGCATCGGCGGGACGACGCGCAACCTCGCCGCCGCCGCCGAGCTGCAGGCCGAGCTTCCCTCGTTCGGCGTCCAGGGCTTCAACCTGCGACGCGACTCGCTCGACAAGCTCGTCGAGCGCCTCGCGGAGATGCCGGCCGAGGAGCGCGGCAACGTGCCGGGGATCAAGTCCGGGCGCGGCGACCTGATCCTCGCCGGCGCGGTCGTCGTGCAGACGGTGATGGAGCTCGGCGGCTTCGAGACGCTCGAAGCCACGGAAGCCGGCCTGCGCGAGGGGGTGTTCTTCTCCACGCTGCTCGCCGACCACGAGCCGCCCCTGTTCGAGGACGTGCGGCGCGCGTCCGTGCGCAACCTCGCCGCGCGCTACGGCGCCGACGACGCGCACTCCGAGCAGGTCGCGCGGATCTCGCTCGAGATCTGGGACGAGCTGGGCGACGCCGGCGTCCACGACGCCGACGGCGCCGAGCGCGAGCTGCTCGAGGCCGCCGCCGCGCTGCACGACATCGGGGTGTCGATCGACTACGACGACCACCACAAGCACTCGCGCTACCTGGTGCTGAGCGCCGGCCTGCCGGGCTTCTCACCGCGCGAGACGGCCCTGATCGGCCAGATGTGCCGCTACCACCGCAAGGGCACGCCCTCGCTCGGTGAGGTCGACGGGCTCGCCCGCAAGGGCGACCTCGAGCTGCTCGAGCGCTGCTCGGCCACCCTGCGGATCGCCGAGCAGCTCGAGCGCTCGCGCGATCAGGCGGTCGACGACATCGCCGTCCGAGTGCGTGACGGCGTCGCGAAGCTCGAGGTCCGCGCCCACGACGACGTGACCGTCGGGCGCTGGGCGGCCGAGCGCCAGCGCGACATCTTCGAGATGGCGTTCGGGCTCGAGCTCGAGCTCAGCGAGTGATCGTCCGCTCGTCGGCCTCGTCCGGGGCGACCGTGACGAGCTCGCGCTCCGAGACGGCCTCGACGACCTCCTCGACCTCTTCCTCCTCGCGGCGCGGCTCATCGGGCTCGGCATCGCAGGTGACGCGCATCATGCCGGTCGCGACGCGCTCATCGCCCATGACGGTCAGCCCGCAGATCACGTCGCCCTCCTCCCAGCCCATGCGCTCGATGTCGAACCAGGAGAGGTGGACCGCGTTCGCCGTGCCGCCCCAGGGGCACGACTTGTCGTGGGCCTCCTTGGCCCGGCAGACGGCTTGCATGTTCTTGGCGGACGCGTCGGTGCTCACGTCTCGAAGAGTACCCCCGGATTGAGGGTCCCCGCCGGATCGAGCGTGGTGCGCGCGGCGCGCAGCACGGTCGCGAACGGGTCCGGGCGCTGGGCCGCCCAGGCGTCGCGATGCTCGCGCCCGACCGCGTGATGATGGGTGACCGTGCCGCCGCCGGTGAGGATCGCGGCGGTCGCCGCCGCCTTGACGGCGGTCCACTGCGCCTCCTCGTCGCCGGCGCGCGCGGGCGCCAGCACCGTGAAGTACGGCGCCGCCCCGTCGGTGTAGGCGTGCGTGAGCCGGCAGGTGACGATCGCCGGTTCGCCGACCGCCTCGCGGGCGGCGCCGAGCACCGTCTCGACGAACCCCGGCAGCCGCTCCCAGGTGATCGCGGTCTCGAACGTCTCGCTCAGCACGCCCATCGCGACGAGCACGTCGCGGACATAGGGCGCGCGCAGGAACGCCTCGCGCCAGGCGCCGGAGCCGCCTCCGGATTCGCGCACCTCGCCGCCGTGCGCCCGGCACAGCGCCGCCGCGGCGCCGAACGGCTCGACGACGTCCTCGAAGCCGAGCACGAGCAGCGCCGAAGCGCCGTCGCCGGCGAAGGTCAGCGCCGCCTCGCGCGCGTCGACGAGCCGCAGGTTCGCCGGCTGCATCCCGGCCTGCACGATCGCGCGCACGGCCTCGGCGCCCGCCGCGAAGGTCGGGAACGCGACGCTCGCCGAGCGGCGCGCCCGCGGCCGCTCGCGCACGCGCACCCACGCCTCGGTGATCACGCCGAGCGTGCCCTCCGAGCCCAGCAGCAGCCGATCGGGCGACGGCCCGGCGCCCGAGGCGGGCAGCCGCCGCGACTGCCAGACCGCCCCGCCGGCGGTGAGCGCCCGCACGGACTCGACGAGATCGTCGATGTGCGTCGGGCCGGTCGCGTAGTGCCCCGCGGCGCGCGTGGCGA
>DATBDM010000244.1:0-14938 GCA_036269915.1 Solirubrobacteraceae bacterium
TGAGCGTGAGCTTCATCGCGGCCACGGCCTGCGGCGAGGTGACGTCGTCCCAGAACGCGCCGAGGCCGTCGTCGAACGAGCGCACGACGACGGCCGACAGCGGGATCAGGACGATCAGCGTGAGCCAGGCGACCGAGAAGCCGCCCAGGATCGCCGGGCCGGCCAGTCCCTGACGCGCCGCCCGCCGCGCCCGGAGGCGCGGCGGGGGGACGGCTACAGCGACGTCAGTTGGCAGTGGAGACCCCCAGGTCATTCTCGATGGCGGCCACCGAGCCCTTCTCCGGGTCGAAGAACTCGTCATTCACCTTCGACCACCCGCCGAACTGATCGATCTTGAACAGCTCCTTCGGGGTCGGGTACGTGTTCTTGTCGACCAGGTTCGGGAGCACCGAGCGGTAGCCCTTGGACGCGAAGATCTTCTGCGCCTCCGGCGTGATGAGCCAGTCCAGGAACGCCTTCGCCTTGTCCGGGTTCTTCGAGTCCTTGGTGACCGCGGCCGGGTTCTGGATCAGGATCGTCTGGTCCGGGATCACGTAGTCGAGGTCGATGCCGGCCTTCTGGGCGGTGATCGCCTCGTTCTCGTACGAGATCAGCACGTCGCCCTTGCCGCCCGCGAACGTCTGCAGCGCCTCGCGGGCCGACTTGTCCTGTACCACCGTGTTGGCAAGCACCTTGTGCAGGAAGTCGAGCGCCTCCTGCGGCGACTTGCCCTGGGCGATCTGCGAGCCGTACGCGGCCATCAGGTTCCACTTCGCGCCGCCCGACGTGAACGGGTTCGGCGTGAGCACCTGGACGCCGGGCTTGACGAGGTCCGCCCAGGTCTCGATGTGCTTCGGGTTGCCCTTGCGCACGGTGAGGACGACGACCGAGTTGGTGACGAAGCCCTTGGTCGGCGTCTTCGCCCAGTTCGCGTCCACGATCCCCGGCTCGACGAGCTTGTCGACGTCGGGAGCCAGCGAGAGCGCGACGATGTCGGCCGGCAGGCCGGCGGCGACGGCGCGCGACTGGTCGCCCGAGGGGCCGTAGGACTGCGAGAAGTCGACGCCCTTTCCGGCGGCCGTCTTCTGGAACGCCGGGATCTCGGCCTGGTAGGCCTCCTGCGGCGTCGAGTAGGCGACCAGGCTGAGCTTCTCACCGGAGCCGCCGGAGCTGGCGTTCCCGGAGCCGTTCGCCGGACCGCCGCAGCCGGCCAGCGCGGCGGCCGCGATCAGGGTCGCGGCGAGCGCCGTCCAGAGGGAGCGTCGTGCCATTCGGTTCTTCTCCATTACCTCGGTCGAGTTCATCGGTGGCGCACATTATGCATGTACCCGATCGAGAATGAGATTGTTTCTGCTTAACACTCCTTCACGTGCGTGGCTGGCTCGGCGGCAACGTCCCTTTCACGCGCTTTTCGCCGGATTCCGAGACTTCGACCTTCCAGATCGGCGCCTCCGCCTTGACGCGATCGATGACGGCGCGGGCGCCCGCGAACGCCTCGCCGCGATGGGCGGCCGATGCGGCGACGATCACGCTCGGCTCTCCCAGTGCGACGCTGCCGGTGCGGTGCTCGACGGCGACCGCGGTCAGCCCGTGGCGCTCGGCCTCCTCGGCGGCGATCGCCCGCAGCCGTGGCTCGGCCATCTCCGCGTAGGCCTCGTACTCCAGCCGCGGCACCTCGCGGGTCACGCCCTCGAAGCACACGACCGCCCCGGCGCGCGGGTCGCGGACGGCGGCGGAGAGCGCCGCCAGGTCGAGCGGCTCGGCGGTGACGCGGACGCGCCGGACGGTGTCGTCTCCGCCCGAGACCGGGGGGATCAGCGCGACCTCGTCCGTGGCGCGCACGGGATCGTCGGCGCGCGCGTACTCGCGGTTGATCGCGACGATGCACTGGCCCGGCTCGAGCGCCCCGACCGGGGTCTGCGCCATCGCGGCGAGCACGTCCGCGGCGCGCGCGCCGTCGGGCAGCTCGACCTCGATCGCCCCCGCCCCGGCCCGCTCGCGCAGCCCGGCGAACAGGCGCACGGAGATCGTCATGGTCATAGCCGGCAAGGGTACGGGCGAACGTCAACCCCGGCATCGCGGGAGGCGTGTCGGTCGGACCCCCTCGCTGCCCAGCTGCCGTTCGCCCGAGCCCGGGCGCCGGACTCAGCTGCCGCAGCCCTGCTCGGCCAGCTTCGCCCGGTAGCGCTGCATCGATGCGTGCGTCATGTCCCCGTGGGTCTGGGTGCGCAGCCGCGCGACGCGCTCATGGTGGTACGGCGACGAGAGGCTCTCGCTGTGGCCGATCACGTCGCGCACGCGGATGCCGTCCATGCAGCGCAGCCAGCGAGTCAGCCGCAGCGAGGCGCGCAGGACCTTCGGCCGCGACATGACCGCCGCGTCGCTCGTGCCCACGTGCTCGATGCCGATCGCCGTCCAGTTGAGCCCGACCGTGTGCCGGCAGCGCCAGCGCAGCGGGACGAGCTGGTAGATCGTGCCGTCCGTGTCGATCACGAAGTGCGCGCAGGTGCCGGGGCGCTCGTGCAGCTCGGGGTCCGGGGCGTCGGAGGCGAAGGTGTTGATCGTCGCCGACAGCGACGTGTTGGCGGTGTAGTGCTCGACGATCACGTGCGGATTGCGCAGCTTGAAGGTCCGCCGGCCGTAGTGGCGCGCGGAGTATGCCGCCATCTCCTGGCGGCGCTTGGCGCCGAACGGGATCCGGCGCTGGACGATCGCGGGCCGCGGCGCCTCCGCGGGCATCGGAGCGGCGGCCGCAGCGAGCAGCAGCGGCGCGAGCAGCAGGCTCATCCGGCCAAGCGTAGAGCGGCGGGCTCCCCGTCCGCCGCCACGGCGCGCTCGAGCGCGTCGACCGCCGCCGGGCACAGCCCGACGCCGCGGTCGGCGGCGACGATCTCCATCGCCGTCCCGGCGTCCATCGCCGCCCGGTAGGGCCGCTCGGCGGTCAGCGCCTCCCAGACGTCGGCGACGGCCAGCACGCGCGTCGGCCGCGAGAGGTCGAAGGCGGCCAGGCCGCGGTGGTACCCGCTGCCGTCCAGGCGCTCGTGATGCGAGGCCGCCGTCTCGACGATCCCGGCGAAGCACGCGACGCGCTCGAGGATGCGCTGCGTGTGGCGCGGGTGCTCGCGCACCACGGCGAGCTCGTCGCGGTCCAGCCGCCCGGGCTTGTCGAGGATCCGGTTGGAGACGGCGAGCTTGCCGATGTCGTGCAGCAGCCCGGCGCGCCGCAGGTCGCGCAGCTGGTCCCGCGACATCTCGAGCTGGGCGCCGAGCGCGACCGCCCAGCGGGCGACCTCGGTCGAGTGGCGGGCCGTGTAGGGCGACTTGGCGTCGATCACCCGCGCGAAGGCGTCGGCGACGCGGTCCAGCCGCGCCTGGTCGGCGAGCACCACCCGGTCGGCGGGCTCCCAGGCGGCGGCGGGCGGCACCATCCGCGGGTCCTCGAGCGGCCCCCAGAACGCGGCCTCGTCGCGGAAGGCCAGCAGGGCGCCGACGAGCGCCGGGTCGAACCAGCGCCCGGCGCGCTTGATCGCCATCGCGTAGGCGCCGCGTGGGCCGGTGGTGCGGGAGAAGATCTCGACCGTCTGGGCGAGGCAGAGGATCCGGCCGAGCAGCGGGATCTCCTCGCCGCGCAGGCCCTGCGGGTGGCCGGAGCCGTCCCAGTGCTCGTCGAGCGCGGCGATCGCGCCCGCGCTGGCCTCGGGCAGCTCGAGCATCCGCGCGATCTCGGCGCCGCGCTCGCAGCGCGTGGCGATCATCTCGCGCGTGACCTCCGCCTCGCCGGCGACCGCCTTCATCCGGCGCGCCTTGGCGACGGGCCCGCGGCCGGGCTCGACCGAGCGCCAGGTGTAGGCCGCGAGCGCGCCGGGCTTGGACCAGTCGACCGCCTTCATCGCCCGCTTGGCCTGATGGTCGTCGGCCGCGAACAGCGATGACAGGCGCGCCGCATTGCTCGAGCAGCCGGCGTCCTTGAGCAGCAGCGCGTAGAAGAGCCCGGAGCGCTGCTCGTCCGGCAGCCCGATCTCCTCGGCCAGCCGCATGCCGATCGCGGTGGTGCGCACCGCGTGGCCGGGCGGCTCGCCCTCGGTCAGGTCGAGCGCATGCGACAGCGCCCCGAGCACCTCCGAGAGCGCGACGTCCCCGGGCGCGCTCAGCACCTCGCGGTGCTCCCGGCGCGCAGCAGCGCCTCGAGCTCCTCCGGCGGCAGCGGGCGCGAGAGCAGGAAGCCCTGGGCGAGGCAGAGCCCGAGCGCGACGAGCCGGTCGAGCTGGCCCTGCGTCTCGACCCCCTCGGGGATGATCCGCATGCCGAGCGCGCGGCCCATGCCCACGATCGCCTCGACGATCGCGACGTCGCCGTCGCCCGCCGGCCCCAGCCCGGCGACGAACGACTGGTCGACCTTGAGGCCGTCGAGCGGGTAGCGCTGGAGGTAGCGCAGCGACGAGTAGCCCGTGCCGAAGTCGTCGAGGATCAGCCGCACGCCGTGCTCCTGCAGCGTGCGGATCGTATGCCCGGTCGCGGGCGTCTCCTCGAGCAGCAGACCCTCGGTGATCTCCAGGCCGAGCGACTCCGCCGGCAGGCCGGTCCGCGCGAGCGCGTCGGCCACCATCGGCACGAGGTCCGGTGAGGCGACCTGGCGCGCCGAGAGGTTGACGGTCAGCTGGAGGTCGGCGAAGGCGGTCGCGGCCTGCCAGCCGGCGACCTGGGCGCACGCCGCGCGCAGGACGCGCGCGCCGAGGTCGACGATCAGCCCGCTCTCCTCGGCGACGGGGATGAACTCGCCAGGCGAGATCAGGCCGCGCTCGGGATGCTCCCAGCGCAGCAGCGCCTCGACGCCGGCGATCCGGCGCTCGGGCACGTGCCAGAACGGCTGGTAGGCGACCCACAGCCGGCCCTCGCCCTCGAGCGCGCGGCGCAGGTCGGCCTCCATCCGCAGCCGCGCGGTGATGCGGTCGCGCAGCCCGGCGTCGAAGAGCTCGAAGCGCCCGCGGCCGCGCTCCTTGGCGCGGTACATGGCGGCGTCGGCGTCCGAGAGCAGCTCCTCGGGGCTGCGCGGCCCGTCGGGACCGGTGACGACCAGGCCGACGCTGGCAGAGCCGAAGCGGGTCTCCCCCGCGACGACGAACGGCTTCTCGAAGGCGCGCACGATCCGCTCGGCGACCGCGATCGCCCCGTGCTCGCCGGTGACGCCCTGCAGCAGCACCGCGAACTCGTCGCCGCCGAAGCGCGCGACGGTGTCGCTGGGCCGCACGACCTCGGCGAGCCGCGGGCCGACGGCGCGCAGCAGGTCGTCGCCGGCGTCGTGGCCGAGCGAGTCGTTGACGACCTTCAGGTGGTCGAGGTCGAGGAACAGCACGGCGACGTGCGTGCGGTCGCGGCGGGCGCGGGCCAGCGCGACGCGCAGCCGGTCGAGCAGCAGCGTGCGGTTCGGCAGCCCGGTCAGCGCGTCGTGGAGCGCGTCGTGGCGGATGCGCTCCTCGACCTCGACGCGCTCCAGCGCGCCGGTGAGCACGTGGGCCACCGCCTGCAGGAAGTCGAGGTCCTGGGGCGAGAAGCGCCGCGACGTCGTGCTGTGGGCGCCGAGCAGGCCGAGCGGGCGCCCGCGCTCACCGACCAGGGCGTGGGCGCAGGAGACGATCCCCGCCGCGCGCAGCGGCGCGGCGCGCATCGGGTGCGCGGGCAGATCGTCGACGGCCACGGCGCCGTCGGCGTAGAAGCTCCCGAGGTCCGCGGCGCGGAAGCTGGCGACCTCGAAGCTCGTGGCGGTGAAGCCCGCGCCGAAGCCGACGGAGGCGCGCACCCGCATGTGCGCGTCGCCGAGGTGCTCGAGCGCGTAGGCGCAGTCGACCTGGAGCGTCTCCGCGACGAGCCGGCAGGCGGCCGCCTGCAGCCCGTCGATGTCGCCGCGCTGCAGCGCGAGGTCGCCGAGCTTGGCCACCGCCGCCTGCTGGGCGAGCCGCTGCGCCAGCTCGGCCTCGGCCTGGCGCCGGGCGCCGATGTCGCGCGTGGAGCACTGGATCTCGGCCACGCCGGTGCCGTCGAGGTCGGGGACCCAGCGGCAGGAGCTCTCCACCCAGACGTAGTGCCCGTCGCGGTGGCGGAGCCGGTAGTCGATCGTGATCACCCGGCCCGCGAGCGTGGCGCCGGCGAGCTCGGCGATCATCGCGTCGGCGTCTTCGGGGTGGACGAACTCGAAGCAGGAGCGGCCGAGCAGGTCCTCGGGCGCCCAGCCCGTCACCGCCGTCATCGACGGGGAGACGTACAGGTAGCTGCCGTTCGGGTCGTGGCGGGTGACGACGTCCGTCGCGTTCTCGGCGAGCAGCCGGTAGTGGTCCTGGGCCCGCCGCGCGCCGGTCTGGTCCCACGAGACGGCGAGGATGCCCTCGACCGGCGCGCCGGGGGCCGTCCGGATCGGCCGCGCGGTCAGCCAGTGCGAGCGCCCGCCGCGCATCGGCAGGTCGAAGGCCCGCTCCTCGCCGTGCAGGACGGCCGCGTAGTGCGGCGCGACGATCGCGAAGACGGGCTCGGGAGTCGTCTCCACCAGCGGCCGGCCGACGACCGCGGCGCGGTCGATCCCCGCCTCCTCCCAGGCCGGTCCCTGCATCAGCCGGACGGTGAGGTCGCGGTCGAGCACCATCGCGGCGGTGCCGGGCAGGCCGCCGAGCGCGGACGCCTCGAGGCTGCCCACGTGGGCGAGCACCTCGTCCAGCGCGGAGGCGCGGACGAGCGACGAGGATCCGGCGGGGCCCATGGCACGGTCATCGGCCGCGGGAGCGGACTCCTACAGGCCCGTGGGGCTACCATCCGGAGCATGGAGTCCGGTGCGCTCACCCACCTCGACGCCGAGGGCCGCGCGCGCATGGTCGACGTGAGCGCCAAGGCGCCGAGCGCCCGCTGGGCGCGCGCCCGCTCGGTCGTGCGCATGAGCCCGGAGGCCGCGCGCCGCGTCGCGGCCGGCGAGGCACCGAAGGGCGACGTCACGGGCGTCGCGCGGATCGCCGCGATCCAGGCGGCCAAGCGCACCGACGAGCTGATCCCGCTCGCCCACTCGATCGGCCTGACCCACGTCGACGTCGAGATCGACGTCGATCCCGAGGCGGGCACGGTCACGCTCGTCGCCGAGTCGCGGACCGCCGACCGCACGGGCGTCGAGCTCGAGGCGATGGTCGCGGCCTCCGTCGGCGCCCTGACCGTCTACGACATGGTCAAGGGCATCGAGCCGGGCGTGGTCGTCGAGCGCGTCGAGCTGCTCGACAAGACCGGCGGCAAGTCGGACTGGCACCGGGCCCGATGACCGAGCCCCTGATCGACGGCCACGGGCGGCCGATCGGCGACGTCCGCATCTCGGTCACCGACCGCTGCAACTTCCGCTGCCAGTACTGCATGCCGGCCGAGGGGCTGCCGTGGCTCGATCGCTCGGCGCTGCTCACCTACGAGGAGATCGAGCGGCTCGTGCGGATCCTCGCCGCCATGGGCGTCCACGACGTCCGGCTGACCGGCGGCGAGCCGCTCGTGCGCCGCGAGCTCTGGCGCCTGGTCGAGCGGCTGTCGGCGCTCGAGGATGTGCGCGACCTCTCGCTGACCACCAACGGCTACCTGCTCGCGCGCCAGGTCGACGACCTCGTGCGCGCCGGCCTGCGCCGCGTCAACGTCTCGCTCGACGCGCTCGCCCCGGACCGCTTCTTCCAGCTGACCCGCCGCGACTCGCTGCAGCAGGTGCTCGAGGGCCTCGCTGCCGCCGAGCGCCACCCCGAGCTGCGCCCGATCAAGGTCAACGTCGTGGCGATCAAGGGCTTCACCGAGGACGAGGTGCTGGGCTTCGCCGAGTTCGCCCGCCGCAACCCCTACGAGGTCCGCTTCATCGAGTTCATGCCGCTCGACGGCGACCGCGCCTGGGATCGCTCGAAGGTGCTGCCCAACGAGGAGGTCCGGGCGATCATCGAGTCGCGCCACCCGCTCGAGTCGCTGGGCCGCGAGCGCTCCGGCACCGCCCGGCGCTGGCGCTTCGCCGACGGGATCGGCTCGATCGGCTTCATCTCCCCCGTCACCGAGCCCTTCTGCGGGGACTGCAACCGCATCCGGATGACCGCCGAGGGGCAGATGCGCACCTGCCTGTTCTCGATGCACGAGACCGACCTGCGCACGCCGCTGCGCGACGGAGCGACCGACGCGGAGCTCGAGCAGATCGTGCGCGACGCCGTCTGGCGCAAGGAGCTCAAGCACCACGTCAACGACCCCGGCTTCGTGCAGCCGCGGCGCACGATGTCCCAGATCGGCGGATGACCTCGATCGAGGAGGCGCTCGAGCTCGTCCTCGACGGGCTCGCGACGCTCGGCGCCGAGACCGTCCCGCTCGCCGATGCGCACGGCCGCGTCGCCGTCGAGCCGGTGCGCAGCGCCGTCGACCTGCCCCCGTTCGACCGCTCCGCGATGGACGGCTACGCCCTGCGTGCGGCCGACACCGCGCCCGGCGTCGCGCTGCGGCTGGCCGGCGGCGTGGCCGCCGGCGAGGTCGCGACCGCCGCGCTCGAGCCGGGCACCGCGGTGCGGATCTCCACCGGAGCCGAGATCCCGGTCGGCGCCGACGCGATCCTGCAGTCCGAGCGCGCGACCGAGCGCGACGGCACGGTCGCGCCCGACGGCACCCTCGCGGTCGGCACCCACGTGCGGGCCCGCGGCGAGGATGTACGCGAGGGCGACGTCCTCGCGGACGCCGGCGCGCGCCTGACGCTGCCGCGGATCTCCGCGCTCGCCTCGGTGGGCGTCGCGACCGTGCGGGTCGCGCGCCGCCCGCGCGTCGGGGTGCTCGTCACCGGATCGGAGCTGCTGCCGCTCGGCGCTCCGCCCGAGCCGGGGCGCATCCACGAGTCCAACGGCCTGATGATCCGGCTGCTCGCCGGGCAGGCGGGCGCCGAGGCCGGCGAGCCGGCGACCGTGCCCGACGACCGCGACGCCACGGTCGCCGCCGTGCGCGCGGGGCTCGACGGCGCCGACGTGCTCGTCGTCTCCGGCGGCGTCTCGGTCGGGCCGCACGACCACGTTCGCCCCGCCTTCGAGGCGTGCGGCGTCGAGGAGGTCTTCTGGCGCGTGCAGATCCGGCCCGGCAAGCCGATCTGGTTCGGCCGCCGCGGCGAGCAGCTCGTCTTCGGCCTCCCGGGCAACCCGCTCTCGACGATCGTCTGCTTCGCGATGTTCATCGCCCCGGCGCTGCGGCGGCTGGGCGGCGAGGCCGGGGCGCTGCCGCTGCTCGAGCGCGGCCGGCTGGCGGTCGCCGCCGAGGCCTCCGACGGGCGCACGACGTTCCTCACCTCGCGCCTGGTCCCCGGCGCCGACGGCGTGCTCGAGGCGACCCCGACCGGGCGCCAGGGATCGCACATGACGGGCGCGCTCGGAGAGAGCGACGGCTTCGCCGTGGTCCCGAACTCCCCCGGCTCGCTGCCCGCGGGCGCGCCGGTGGCCCTGCTGCGGCTCGCGTGAGCGACGGCCTGCGGATCCTCGCCGTGCTCGCCCTCGTGGCGGGCAACGCGTTCTTCGTGATCGGCGAGTACTCGGTCATCACGGCGCGCCGCGCGGCGCTGGCCGGGCGCTCGGGCGCGGGCGCGCGCGCCGCGCTGCGCCTGATGGACGACCCCGTACGGGTGATCTCCACGACACAGGTCGGCATCACGGCGATCGCGATCCTCACCGGCGCCGTCGGCGAGCCGCTGGTCCGCGACCTGCTCGGCGACGGCATCCCGACCTGGCTGAGCTTCGCGATCGCCTTCGCGGTCGTCACGTACCTCTCCGTGGTGGTCGGGGAGCTCGTCCCCAAGGCGCTGACGCTGCAGCGCGCGGAGACGCTCGCCATCCTGATCGCGCCGGCGATCGAGCTGCTCGAGAAGCTGCTCAAGCCGATCGTCTGGGTGCTCGAGCGCTCGGCCGGTCTGCTCCTGCGCCCGCTCGGCATCCGCGAGGTCACCGCGGGCGCGGGCATCCGCACCGCCGACGAGCTGCGCGCGCTGGTCGACGAGGCCGAGGGCTCGGGCGTGATCGGCCGCGCCCAGGAGCAGCTCCTGCACAACGTCTTCGACTTCGGCAGCCGCGAGGCGCGCGACATCATGGTTCCCGCGCTCGACGTCGAGTGGATCGATGCGGACACGCTCCCCCGCGACGCCGTCACCCGCTTCATCGACGCGCCGCACCGGCGCTACCCGGTCGGCCGCGGCGACCTCGACCACCTCGTCGGCGAGGTCCACACGCGCGACGTCGTCGCCGCCGAGCGCGACCGGCCGGACGTGCCCGTCGGCGAGCTCGCGCGGCCGGCCGTGGTGGTGCCCGAGACCAAGCACCTCGGACCCCTGCTGCGCGAGCTGCGGGAGGCGCGGCGGCGCATGGCGGTCGTCGTCGACGAGTACGGCGCGGTCGCGGGGATCGTGACGCTCGAGGACGTGCTCGAGGAGATCGTCGGGGACCTCGACGACGAGTTCGACCGCCCGGAGGTCGCGATCGAGCGCCACGACGACAGCCACGTCACCGCGGCGGGCTCGCTGAACCTCGACGAGGTCGACGAGGCGCTCGGCACGCACCTCCCCCGCCGTGGGCCGCGCACGCTGGGCGGCCTCGCCTTCGACGCGCTCGGGCGCCGCCCCGAGCTGGGCGCCGAGGCCGACGTCGACGGTGTGCGGATGCGCGTCGCCGACCTCGACGGCCACCGCATCACGAAGGTCCACCTGACGCTGCCCGAGGAGTAGCTCAGGCGGTGTGGTCGAGCAGCGCGGCGACCACGAGGTCCCACGTGCGCGGCGGCGGCACCTGGTGGCCGACGCCGTCGAGCTCGATCAGCCGTGCGCCGGGGATCCGCGCCGCGAGCGAGCGGCCGTGCTCGATCGGGAAGAACGGATCGGCGGTGCCGTGGAGCACGAGGGTGGGCAGGTCGCGCAGGGTGCTGACGTCGCCCGGCTCGGGACCGTCGCCGCTGATCGACCAGTGGTTGGCCGCGGCGGCCGGATCGGTGCTGCGGTCGTAGACGCGCTCGGCCCGGGCCCGCGCGCGAGCCTCGTCGAAGTCCCCCGGGCTGGCGAACGGCCGCTCGCTCTCGACGAGGTACTCGATCACGGCGTCGCGATCGGACCAGTCGGGATCGGGCTGCGGCTCAGCGAACGTCGCGCGCAGCGCGTCGGTCATCCCCGGCAGGTCCTCGCGCTCGAAGTCGATCGCGGTGGTCGAGACCAGGGTGAGCGTCGCGATGCGCTCGCGGTTCGTGAACGCCAGCTCCTGGGCGAGCCCGCCGCCCATCGACATCCCGACGAGGTGCGCGCGGGCGATCTCGAGCGCGTCGAGCACGGCGATCGCGTCCTCGGCCAGGTCGCTGCCCGTGTAGGGCGGCGTGCCCGGCGGGTGCGTGGTCGAGCGGCCCGTGTCGCGGTGGTCGTAGCGGATGACGAGCCGGCCGCCGTCGGCGAGCCGCTCGCACAGCTCGTCGTCCCACAGGTCCATCGTGGCCGCGGCGCCGGCGATCAGCAGGATCGCCGGATCGACGCGGTCGCCGATCGCCTCCACGCAGAGTGCCGTCCCGTCGTAGGTCCGTGCGACCACTATGTCCGGTGGGTGGCCCAGTCCTCGACGATGCGCCGTTGCACCGAAGTGAGCGGCGGCGTCTCGCCGCGCTCGAGTGCGACCGCCGCCTGCGCGATCGTCATTCCCGTGCCGGTCAGGACCTGTCCGATCAGCGGCGGCGCCTCGCCACCGCAGATCCCCGTGTCGCAGCCGTCGGAGCCCATCCTCCAAGGGTAGGACTCAGCTGTTACCGCGCCCGAACAGGCGCTTGATCCGCTCCCACAGCACGCCGAAGAACAGCGACAGGCCGTTGACGGGCTTGGCCGCCGCGGGCGCCTGCGGCGCGGGCTGCGCGGCCGGCGGGGGCGGCGGCGAGGTGGTCGCGCTCGCCGCGCGGGGGCCGCCCCCCGGGTGCAGGTCGTGCGGCGCGTCGGCCGCTGCCGGCGGCTCGGTCGGCGGCACCCCGGGCGTCTCCGGCGGCCCGGCGGGCTGCTCGGCGAGCCGGCTCTGCAGACACGTGGCGAAGTCCTTCATCAGCCGGTTCGAGATGTCCTTGATCATCCCGCCGCGGCCGAACGCCGCCAGGCGCCCGGTGATGGTGAAGTCGGTGACGGCCTCGACCTTCGTCGCCCCGCCCTGGTCGGTGAGCGTGTTGACGATCGTCGCGCTGGCGCCGCCCTGGCCGCGCTTGTCGGTCCCGCGCGCCTTCAGCGTCGCGCGATGGGCGCTCGCGTCGGCCTCGTCGATGGCGATCGTGCCGCGGTAGTTGGCGGTCGTCGGCCCGAGCTTGACCTGGAAGGTCCCGTGGTAGGTGCCGTCGTCGTCGCGACCGGTGATCGCGGCGCCGGGCAGGCACGGCGCGACGCGCTCGAGGTCGATCAGCGCGGCCCACACTTGCTCGATCGGCGCCTGCACCTCGAACGACTGCTCGAGCTTCATCGGCTGGCCAGCTCCTCTCGTGTGTCGATGTCGGTCGGATCGGCCAGGTGGCCGGCCTCGAAGACCTTGACGTGCTGCCCGGAGAGCAGTGTCCGGAAGCCCTCGTCACCGGTCAGCTCGCCCGTGCGGTCGAGCAGGCGGCGCGGCAGGAGCACCGGGTGCCCCGGCACGCCGCCGTAGGTCGCGCGCACCGCCGACCGCGGGCCGCCGTCGAGGACGCCCGCGATCACCTGCGGGGTCACGAAGGGCATGTCGCCGAGCATCACGACCGCCGCCGTGACGTCGCCGAGCGCGTTCACGCCGGCGCGCAGCGAGGCCGCCAGTCCTTCGCGCCAGTGCGCGGCGACGACCACCGTGACCGCGTCGAGCTCGGGCACCTGGGCGCGGATGGCGGCCGCATCGTGGCCGAGGACCACGATCACCGGGTCGAGTGCCGGAACGCAGAGCATGTGGTCGACCGCGTAGCTCAGCAGCGGGCGCCCGCGCAGCGGCGCGAGCTGCTTGGTGCCACCGAAGCGGCGGCCCTCGCCCGCGGCGAGCACGAGGCCGCCGACCCTCACGAGGCGATGCCGCCTTCCATCAGTTCGGCGAGCTGCTCGAGCGAGCGCAGCGAGTTGCCTGGCAGCAGGCGGTCGACGTGCGGGAGCGCGGCCTGCATGCCCCGGGTCAGCGGCTCGTAGCGCGGGTCGGCCGCGAGCGGGTTCAGCCAGACTACGCGATGCGCGCAGCGGCGCAGGCGCGCCATCTCCTCGCCCAGCTCCTCCGGCTCGCCGCGATCCCAGCCGTCGGAGAGCACGACGACCATCGCCCCGCGACCGATGCGGCGGCCGTGCACGCGGTTGAGCTCGGCGATCGCGGCGCCGATGCGGGTCCCGCCCGACCAGTCGTCCGCCGCGGCGGCGGCGCGGGCCAGCGCGCGGTCCGGATCACGGCCCGCGAGCTCGCGTGTGATCCGGGTCAGCCGCGTGCCGAAGGCGAACGCCTCGACCCGCGCCTGGGCGGCGACGCAGGCCTGCACGTACTGCAGGAGCATGCGCGCGTACGGCGTCATCGACCCGGAGACGTCGCAGACGAGCACGAGCCGGCGCGGGCGCTGGGCCGGCTCGCGGTAGCGGCGCTCGACCATCTCACCCCCGTGGCGCAGCGCGACGCGCATCGTCGCGCGCAGGTCGTGCTGCTCGCGGCGCCGGCGCGTGCCGCGGGTGCGGCGGCTGAGCCGCTGCGGCGAGCGCCGCGCGATGCGGGCGAGCAGCTGCCGGGCGCTCGCGCGCTCGGCATCGGTGTACTCGGCGAAGTCCTTCTCGCGCAGCAGCTCGGTCTGCGAGTGCGCCGAGGGCACCGGGTCGTGCTCGGCGATCGGCTCGGGCTCGGCGCCGAGAGCCGGCACGCCGACGCGCGGCAGCGCGGCCTTGACGATCTCGCCGAGGTCGGCCAGCGGGTCGCGCACCGGCTCCCCCGGCGCGCCGAACACCGCGAGGAACGCTTCGCGGAAGGCGTCGAGGTCGGCGTGCGACGAGCACAGCGCGGCGCGCAGCGCGTGGTAGGCGTCCTCGCGCGAGCCGGCGTCCACGGCGGCGAGCGCGCGGTGGGCGGCGAGCAGCTCCCCGACGCCGACCCGCACGCCGCGCCGGCGCAGCTCCGCGGCGAGGTCCGAGAGCCGCTCAGACACCATCGAGCACACCCCGCTCGCGCACGCGGTCGATGTCCTCGCGCACCTTCAGCGCGACGCCGAGCGTCGCGTCGAGCCCCTCACCGTCGCCGAGCGCGAGCAGCGCGCGGGCCCAGGTGACCGTCTCCCCCACACCGGGCAGCTTGTAGAGCTGCTCCGCGCGCAGCCGCGCGACCGCGTCGCACACCCGCGCGGTGATCGCCTCGGGCACGCCGGGGAGCCGCGCGCGGACGATCTCGGCCTCGCGCTCGCGCGTCGGGTAGTCGATCCAGTGGTACAGGCAGCGGCGCTTGAGCGCATCGTGCAGCTCGCGCGTGCGGTTGGAGGTCAGCACCACCACCGGGCGCCGCCGGGCGCGCACCGTTCCGAGCTCGGGGATCGTGATCGCGAAGTCCGAGAGGAACTCGAGCAGGAAGGCCTCGAACTCGTCGTCGGAGCGGTCGACCTCGTCGATCAGCAGCACCGCCGGCCCGTCGTGCTCGAGCGCGTCGAGCAGCGGGCGCTTGAGCAGGAACTCCCGACCGAACAGCTCACCGGCCGGCGTGCCCGCCTCGGCGGCGCGGATCGCAAGCAGCTGGCGCGCGTAGTCCCAGTCGTAGACCGCGTGGTGGAGGTCGATCCCCTCGTGGCACTGCAGGCGGATCAGCTGCGCGCCGGTCGCCGAGGCGAGCGCCCGGGCGACCTCGGTCTTGCCCACGCCCGCCTCGCCCTCGAGCAGCAGCGGCTGCTCGAGCGCGGCGGCGAGGTGGATGGACGTCGCGAGCCCCCGGTCGGCGAGGTAGCCCTCGCCGGCCAGGGCCGCGATCACGTCGTCGGGGCC
>DATBDM010000245.1:0-4059 GCA_036269915.1 Solirubrobacteraceae bacterium
CGCCAACGTCGCCTGCGGGTTCCACGCCGGTGACGCGGCGACGATGCTCGCGGTCGCGCGCCGTGCGTCGAAGCTCGGCGTCGTCGTCGGCGCCCACGTGTCCTACCGCGACCGCGAGGGCTTCGGGCGGCGGGAGCTCGACGTCGGTGCCGAGCGGCTCGCCGCCGAGGTGCGCGAGCAGATCCGCGCCCTGGAGGTCTGCTGCCGCGAGGCGGGGGCGCGCGTGCGCTACGTCAAGCCGCACGGCGCGCTCTACAACGCCGCGGCGCGCGAGCGCGGCGTCGCCGAGGCGGTCTGCGCGGGCGTGGCGGCGTTCGGCGGGCTGCCGGTGCTCGCGCTGCCGGGGTCGGAGCTGCTCAGGGCGGCCGACGCGGCCGGGTTCGGCGGCGTCGCCGAGGGCTTCGCCGATCGCGGCTACCGCTCCGACGGGTCGCTGGTCGCCCGCGGCGAGCCGGGCGCGCTGCTGGAGGGCGCGGCGGCCATCGCCGCGCGGGCGCTCGCCTTCGCCGGCGGGGAGATCGCGGATGCCGACGGCGCGTCGCTGCAGCTGTCGGTGCGCTCGCTGTGCCTCCACGGGGACTCTCCGGGGGCGGTCGCCGCGGCCACGGCAGTGCGGGCGGCGCTCGAGCGCGCCGGCGTGAGGCTGGAGCCGTTCGCGGCGTGAGCGAGGTGCGGCTGCTGCCCTGCGGCGAGCGCGCGATGCTCGCCGAGGTCGACGACCTGGCCGCCGTGCTCGGCCTGCACGCGGCGCTGGAGGCGGCCGGCCTGGACGGCGTGGTCGAGCTCGTTCCGGCCGCGCGCACGGTCCTGATCGCCTTCGATCCGGCCCGCACCGATGCGACCGCGGTGGGCTCAGAGGTGCGCGCGCTCGACTGGCGGCCGGGGGCGCGCGAGGACGGGCCGCTGGTCGAGGTGCCGGTGAGATACGACGGCGAGGACCTCGACGACGTGGCCTCGCTCGCCGGGATCTCGCGCGAGGAGGTCGTCCGGCGGCACCTCGCCGGCTCCTACGTCGCGGCGTTCTGCGGCTTCGCGCCGGGGTTCGCGTACCTGGACGGGCTCGATCCGGCGCTGCGCGTGGCCCGCCGCGATTCGCCGCGCACGCGCGTGCCGGCGGGCTCGGTCGCCATCGCCGATCGCTTCGGGGCGGTCTACCCGCGCGAGTCGCCGGGCGGCTGGCAGCTGCTCGGCCGCACGTCGCTGTCGCTGTGGGACGTGACCGCCGACCCCCCGGCGCGGCTGGTGCCCGGCACGCGCGTGCGGTTCGTGGAGGCGGAATGATCGAGGTCCTCTCCCCCGGACCGCTGTCGACGGTCCAAGACCTCGGCCGGCCGGGCCTGGCGGCCCTCGGCGTCGGCGTCTCGGGCGCGGCGGACCGGCGCAGCCTGCGGCTCGCCAACCGGCTCGCGGGCAACCCGGAGGGCGCGGCGGCGATCGAGCTGACGCTCGGCGGGCTGCGGGTGCGCTTCGCGCGCGATGTGCGCGTGGCGCTGGCCGGCGCCCCGTGCGAGGTCGTCGCGGGCGTGCGGCGGCGGCTGCTGGCGATGGACACGGCGGAGAGGGTCGCGTCCGGGGAGGAGCTGCGCGTAGGGTCGCCGTCGGCGGGCGTGCGGACCTACCTCGCCGTGGCCGGCGGGATCGCGGTCGAGCCGGTGCTCGGCTCGCGCTCGACGGACACGCTGGCCGGGCTCGGCCCCGCGCGGCTCGCGCGCGGCGACGTGCTGCCGATCGGGTCCGCCGCGGGCGGCGGGCCGCCGGCCGCGGGGGCGGAGCTGGCGGGCGCGTTCGACGTGGTGGCGGGCGGCGAGCCGTCGCTGCGCATCACGCCGGGCCCGCGCGCGGACTGGTTCGCCGACGAGGTCCGTGCCCGGCTGGCCGCGACCCCCTGGACGGTCACGCCGCGCTCGGACCGGGTCGGCGTGCGGCTCGAGGGACCGGCGCTCGAGCGCGCCGTCGAGGGCGAGCTCCCGCCCGAGGGCATGGTCGAGGGCGCCCTGCAGGTCCCGCCGGACGGCCGGCCGGTCCTCTTCCTCGCCGACCACCCGGTCACCGGCGGCTACCCGGTCATCGCGATCGTCGTCGCCGACGACATCCCACTCGCCGCCCAGGCCCGCCCAGGCACCCGCCTCCGCTTCGTTAACCGCAGATGAAGGGGTCTGGCCCCTTCATGAAGGGGCCAGACCCCCTCTAGGTTCGCGCGGCCACGTCGAGGGCCTCGCGCACCGGGCGCGGCAGGCGGCGGCGGACGCGCCAGCGGGCGCCGGCGAAGGCCAGGTTGGCGACCGTGGCGAAGCCCGCCTCGTCCTCGCGTAGCGCGAGCAGCAGGTGGGCGATGCGGTCGCTCGAGGGCAGGTCGGGCGCCGGGACGCGCACGCACCAGCAGAGCACCCGGCGGGACGTCGTCCCCCGCCCACCCCGCACCAGCAGGGCGCCAGCCTCCCCCACCAGCCAGACGCCGAGCCGGCCACGCTCGAGCACGAGCCCCGTGCGGGCGTGCAGCGCGCGGGCGTCGTGGCCCACGAGATCGCCGAGCAGCCCGAGCGCCGTGCGCTCCGCCGCCGCGTCGCCCCGCCGGCGCGGGGCGACGACGAACGCTCCGCGGCGCGCGTAGAGCGCCGGGATCGTCCACGCCTGCACGAGCGCGAGCAGCGCGACCGGGATGAGCACCGGGCTGATCGCGCAGAGGAGCCCCGCCGTCGCGACGAACGGGATCGCGTGGGCGACCGTCGTCAGCGTCCAGAGGCGCTCGCGCCGGCGCAGCGAGCGCTCGTCGGCGCGCGGGCGCCAGGCGACGCCCGCGAGCTCGGGGAGCGCCGCCGCGCTCACGCGATCAGCCCCCGGCGATCGGGCGGCGCAGGATCACCAGCTCGGCGTCGAGCGGCAGCTCGCGCACCTGCTCGGCGTGACCCTCGCCCTGACTGACGACGGCGTAGTAGCCCTGGTCGAGCTGCTCGCGGAAGGCCCGGACGGCCGCATCGGCGGCCGCGGCGTCTGCGGCCGACCACTCCGCGAGGGTCGAGTGGCCGGTCGAGTCCATGCGGATGAGCCGTGACATGGCCCAATCCTACGCCTCTTCGCGAGGGCTCAGCGAGGGCTCAGACGCCGAGCTGCTCACGCAGCAGGCGGTTGACCTCGCCGCCGTCCGCGCGGCCCTTCGTGGCCTTCATCACCGGCCCGACGAGCGCGCCGATCGCCTTTGGATTGCCGCCGCGCACGCGCTCGGCGACGTCCGGGTTGTCCGAGATCACCTGCGCGACGATGCCGGCGAGCTCCTCGCCGCCGCCCATCGCGGCGAGCCCCTCGGCCTCCACGATCGCGGCCGGGTCGCCGCCCCCGTTCGCGACCAGCCGGTCGAGGACGGCGCGCGCGTTGGCCGCCGTCACGGTGCGCGCGTCGGCGAGGTCGACGAGCGCGGCGAGCGCGGCGGACTCGACGTCTGCCGGCCCCTCGGCGCGCGACCGCAGCTCGGTGACCCAGTTGGCGGCGATCCGCGGCTCGGCCTTCGCGGCGGCGGTGACCGCCTCGAAGTAGTCGCCCCACTCGGGTTCGAACGCGAACAGCCGCGCGGTGTCGGCGGGCAGCGACCAGTCGCCCTCGTAGCGTGCGGCGCGCTCGGCGGGCAGCTCGGGCAGCGCCGCGCGGGCGCGCTGGATCATCGCCTCCGTCGGGACGAGCGGCACGAGGTCGGGCTCGGGGAAGTAGCGGTAGTCGTGCGCCTCCTCCTTGGAGCGCAGCGAGCTGAGGCGGCCCGAGGCCGGGTCGAAGTGCAGCGTCTCCTGGACGACCGGCTCGCCGGCCTCGAGCCGCGCGACCTGGCGCTCGATCTCCGCCTCGACGCCCTGGGCGAGGAAGCGGAACGAGTTCATGTTCTTGAGCTCGGTCTTGGTCCCGAGCTCGGTCGAGCCCACGGGCCGCACGGAGACGTTGGCGTCGCAGCGCAGCGATCCTTCCTCCATGTTCACGTCCGAGACGCCGAGCTGGCGCAGGGTCTCGCGCAGCAGGCCGAGCCACTCGCGCGCCTGCTCGGCCGAGTGGATGTCGGGCTCGGTGACGATCTCG
>DATBDM010000246.1:0-5268 GCA_036269915.1 Solirubrobacteraceae bacterium
CACGACGCACCCCGAGACCGGGCCGCCTGGCCATCCCGAGGCGGAGGTCGCCTGATGGCCGCGACGGAGGAGCAGGCGGTCGGCACGCGCGTGATCCGCTACCGCGAGGCGCTCAACGAGGCGCTGCGCGAGGAGATGCAGCGCGACGAGAGCGTGATCCTCTTGGGCGAGGACATCGGCGTCTTCAACGGCGCGTTCAAGGTCACCAACGGGCTGCTGGCGGAGTTCGGGGAGAGGCGCGTCCGCGACACGCCGATCTCCGAGAACACGATCGTCGGCATGGGCGTCGGCGCGGCGATGACCGGCCTGCGCCCGGTCGTCGAGCTGATGACGATCAACTTCTCGCTGCTGGCGCTCGACCAGATCGTCAACCACGCCGCGCACATCCACTACATGTTCGGCGGCCAGGTCCGCGTGCCGCTGGTGATCCGGATGCCGCAGGGCGCCGGCCACCAGCTCGGCCCCACGCACTCGCACTGCCTCGAGGCGCTCTATCTGCACGTCCCGGGCATGCTGCTCGCCGTGCCGTCGACCGCCGCCGACGCCAAGGGCCTGCTCAAGAGCGCGATCCGCGACGACAACCCCGTCGTCTTCATCGAGCACGAGTACCTCTACGGCCAGCGCGGCGAGGTGCCCGAGGACGACGACCACACCGTCGACTTCGGCAAGGCCGCGGTGCGGCGCGAGGGCGAGGACGTGACGATCGTCGGCATCTCGCGGATGGCGATCACCGCCGCGAAGGCCGCCGACATCCTCGCGGCCGAGCACGAGATCGAGGCCGAGGTGATCGACCCGCGCACGCTGCGCCCGCTCGACCTCGACACGATCCTCGAGTCGGTGCGCAAGACCAACCGCGCGGTGATCGTCGAGGAGGGCTGGCCGCACGGCGGCGTCGGCGCGAACCTCGCGGCGCTGATCCAGGAGCAGGCGTTCGACTTCCTCGACGCGCCGGTCGCGCGCGTCACGGGCGCCGACCTGCCCATGCCCTACTCCAAGCCGCTCGAGCAGATCGCCTACCCGCACGAGCCGCAGGTGGTCGCGGCCGTGCTCGCCACCTTCCGCGACCTCTAGCACTAGGCTTCCGGCCATGCCCGATGTCGCGATGCCCCGACTGTCCGACTCCATGGAGGAGGGCACGATCCTGAAGTGGCTGAAGTCCGATGGCGACGAGGTCACCCGTGGTGAGGAGCTCGTCGAGATCGAGACCGACAAGGCCAACATGACCTATGAGGCCGACCAGGACGGGACGCTCTCGATCGTCGCCAAGGAGGGGGACACGCTCCCCGTCGGCGAGACGATCGCGCGCATCGGCGAGGGTGGTGGTGGCGGCGACGAGAGCGCGTCGGAGCCGCAGGCCGAGGAGGCGCCCGCGCAGGAGGAGCAGCCGCAGGCCGAGACCGAGACCGCCGAGGAGCCGGCCGAGGCGCCCGCCGCGACCGAGGAGCCGCCCGCCGAGCCGAGCGAGCCGGCCGAGCCCGCTCCGGCGCACACGAACGGCGCCGGCGACGGCGAGCGCGTGAAGGCCTCGCCGATCGCGCGGCGGATGGCGCGCGAGATGAACGTCGAGCTGTCCGGCGTGCAGGGCACGGGCCCCGGCGGCCGGATCGTCAAGGCCGACGTCGAGGCGGCCGCCAAGAGCGACGGCCAGGCGGCGCCGGCGGCCGCCGAGGAGACCGGGACCGCCACCCCTGCGCAGGCGCCGGCCGAGCCGCCCGCAGAGCCCGAGCCCGAGCCCGAGGCCGAGACGCCGAAGGTCCCCGCCGCCGTCATGTCGGGCGAGAAGGACGCGGGCCGCGGCGAGACGACGACGCAGGACCTCACCCGCCTGCAGCAGACCGTCGCGCGGCGCATGGCCGAGTCCAAGGCCACCGCGCCGGAGTTCGTCCTCAACTGCGAGGTCGACATGGAGGCGGCGGTCGAGCTGCGCAAGCAGCTCAAGGTCGCCGCCCAGGACGGCCGCGGGACCGTGCCGTCGTTCAACGACTTCGTGATCAAGGCATCGGCGCTCGCGCTGCGCGACTTCCCGCGCGCGAACGGCGCCTACCGCGACGGCAAGTTCGAGCTCTACGGGCGCGTGAACGTCGGCGTCGCGGTCGCCGGCCAGGACGCCCTCGTCGTGCCGACGGTCTTCGACGCCGACTGCAAGTCGCTCGGGCAGATCGCGAGCGAGGCGCGCGCGCTGGCCGAGCGGGTCCGCGCCGGCGCGATCACCCCGCCGGAGCTGTCGAGCGGCACGTTCACCGTCTCCAACCTCGGCATGTTCGGGATCTCGAGCTTCGTGGCGGTCATCAACCCGCCGCAGGCGGCGATCCTCGCCGTCGGTGCGATGGAGCCCAAGCCGATCGTCGAGGATGGCGAGGTGAAGGTGCGCAACCGCATGACGATCACGCTGGCCTGCGACCACCGCATCCTCTACGGCGCGGACGCCGCGCAGTTCCTCGCGCGCATCCGCGAGCGACTAGAAGAGCCGCTGCTGCTGACCCTGTAGCCGCTAGGCGCCGAGCTGCACCACCGAGAGGCCGGGGTTGTCGATCGACAGGATCGTCGACGCGCAGGCGCCGGAGATCACGACCTGCAACTTGAGCACGTAGGTGCCCGCCTCGGCGACGTGCATGACCGCGCGCCCTGCACGCTTGTCACATTCGTTGCAAGCAAACGGACGGAATGCGTAGTGGCGTCAGCGCGGGTTCAGCAGGCCGCCGACCGCCTTCGTCGCGCCGTCGACAACCCCGTCGACGGTGGCGGCGGCCTGGTCGACCGTCTGGTTCACGACGCCTACGACCGGCTGCAGTGGAGCGGGCGCGGGGACGGGCGGGACGACCTGGCGGACGGTGTCGACGACGGTGCCGACCGGCCGCTTCGGCACGCTCGGCGCGGGCACGGGCGGGAGCGACGGGACCGGGTTGCCCGCCAGCGACGGCGGCGCTTGCTGCTTCGAGGGTGCCGCGGCGGGCGCGGGCGCCGGCGGCGGCGCCGTCCCTACGGGCTGCGCCGGCGTGGACGGCGCGGGCCGCGACGGCGCCGTGCCGCCACCGCGCGTGGCGACGGGCGCGCCCGTGGGCGCGCGGCCGGCGCGCGGCGTGGCGCCCGACTGCGCGCGGCTCGCGCGACGCGCCGGCGTGCTCGCGACGCCCGCGTTCGCGGCCGCCGCCAGGCGCGCCGGACGCGCGGCGGAGCGCCCGTCGTCGGCGCGCGCCGCGGGCGCGAGCGTGGCCGCGGGGCCATCGGCCTGCGCCTGCGCGCGTGGCCAGCCGTGGAAGGCGACCACGCCCGTGAAGGCGATCACTGCGACGATGGCCGCGGCCACCAGCGACGAGCCGGCGCCCACGGAGGGCATGAATCCCCGCCTGAGCATCGAGAGTCCATGTTCCCGCTGAACGCGAATCTGTGCATCGGACATCCGTCTAGTACTTCGTCCGCACGCGGACTATCTGAAGCCACCGTGGATGCGATACGCGTCGTTGGCCTCCTGGTCGGGGTCGCGCTTGATGCCCGGGGGCGACTGATCCGTGGACACGAACAGGCACAGCCAGCGGCGCGGCTGCCGCCGCGGGACGCACGCGCGGTACAGACGCGGCTCGACCTCCAGCACGTCGGTCGCGGCGAGCTGGGTGCGCAGCGCCGGCTGCTGGTGGAGCACGAAGGTGTGCATGCTGCCGATCACGGCGAGCCGCTCCTGCTCCGCCGCGGTGGTCGCCGGGCGGTGTGCGATGCCGCCCGCCACCAGCAGCATGAGGATGCCGGTGACGAGCGCGGTGCCCGCGTAGTTGGATGCGACGAGCTTCGGCAGGTCGGGGCGGCGGCGGCGCAGCAGCCGCCCGCAGAACGGCGCCAGCACCGCGACCGCGACCAGGTTGAGGAAGCCGGCCAGCAGCACGCCCGGGACGAAGCCGCCGGGCCCGTCGGCATAGAAGGGCAGCGCCGAGAGCACCGCGCCGTCGATCAGCGTGACCACGAAGAAGGTCGGCCACTGCCATGCGCCGCGCATCCGCCAGCGCATCCGCCGCCACGCCTGGCGGCGCTCAGCGAGCCCGTGCTGCTGCATCGATCCCAAGCGTAACCGCGGCCGCATGCCGTACCCTTCGCGGCGAGGCGAGGTTCTGCGCCGCGAGTCCGGAGACCCCGGCGTGCGGCGGTGATGGCGGTCCGGCGATCCCGGCCCGCCGAACCGAACAGGAAAGGGTGAAGCACGCCAGATGGCGACCGAGACCGCGGAGTCGGCACTTCTCGCCGACGTATCGGAGCACCTGACCCAGGAGGACCGGGTCGGACTGCTGCGGGCCATGCTCATGATGCGGGGCATCGAGGAGCGGGCCATGACGCTCTACCGGCAGGGCAAGGTGCCGGGATCCTTCTACGACGGCTTCGGCCAGGAGGCCGTCTCCGCCGGAGCGACGTGGGCGATGGGCCCGCGCGACCGGCTGTGCGTCCTGCACCGCGACCTCGCGGCACACGTGATCCGCGGCGTCGGCGCCGGGCGCATCCTCGGCCAGTACATGGGCCGCGAGGGCGGCATCACGCGCGGCCGCGACGGCAACGTGCACTTCGGCGACCGCACCGCCGGCTGCGTCGGGATGGTCTCGATGCTGCCCGACATGATGCTCGTCGCGACGGGCCTCGCGATGGCCTTCAAGCTGCGCGGCGAGCAGCGCGTCGCCCTTACCTGGTTCGGTGACGGGTCGACCTCGCGCGGCGACTTCCACGAGGCGATGAACTGGGCCGGCGTGCAGAAGCTGCCGGTCATCTTCGTGCTCGAGAACAACCAGTACGCGTACTCGACACCGCTGCACGCCCAGTACGCGGTCGATCCGGTCGAGCGCGCCGCGGCCTACGGGTTCCCGGGCGTCAAGGTCGACGGCAACGACCCCGAGGCGATGTTCGAGGCCACCCGCGAGGCGCGCGAGCGCGCGCTCGCCGGCGAGGGCCCGACGCTGCTCGAGGCGGTGACCATGCGCATGCACGGCCACGCCGCGCACGACGACATGAAGTACGTGCCGCAGGCGCAGATCGAGGAGTGGCGCGCGAAGGACCCGATCGACCGCCAGGCCCGTCGCCTGGAGGCGCTCGGCGTCGACGTCGGCGCGATCCGCGCCTCCGTCAAGGAGGAGATCGACGCGGCCGTGCAGGAGGCGCTGGCCATGCCGGTGCCCGATCCCGACTCGGCCTCCGAGGGCGTCTTCGCCGAGGAGGAGTCGCTGCTCGAGGACGGCGCCGCGCCGTGGTCGGGGTTCCAGCGCTGATGCCGACGCTCACCTACCTGCAGGCGAT
>DATBDM010000247.1:0-3296 GCA_036269915.1 Solirubrobacteraceae bacterium
TCGACGCGGCCGCGCGGCACGACGTCCGGCTGATCACGCGCGTCGTCGACTACGGCGGGCTGTTCCACGGCGACGTGCTGCCGGGTCACGAGTTCCCCAAATACGACCACCGGCGCTTCCGCCCGGCGGGCTGGGTCGAGCGCGGGGGCGAGCGGATGGCCGCCATGGCGCCGATCGCCGCGCGCCACGGGCTGACCCCGCTGCAACTGGCCTGCCAGTGGAACCTCGCGCACGCGCCCGTGGCGTGCGTCGCGCCGACGCTGATCCAGGAGGAGGGCCCGGGTGCGCGGCCGATCGAGGACAAGCGCGCCGAGCTCGCCGCCGTCGGAGCCGACGTGGTGCTCAGCGCGGAGGAGGTCGCGGAGATCCGCGCGCTCGGCGACAACACGGGCTCGATGGCGCTCAAGGGTGCCGCGCCCGACCACGAGGGCGAGGCCCAGCCGGATCGCTGGGCCCTCACCCCCGAGCTCGACGCCCTCGCCGGCCGCTGGGGGATCGACCCCCGGCGCGACCTGGCGAAGGCGCCCGCGTAGCTCCTACGGGCCGAGCTCGACCGCCTGCTGCCAGGTGCCGCGGTCGAAGAACTTCAGCTGCGGCTTGTCGGCGATGCCGGTGATGCCGACGTCGTACATCGGCCGCGGGTCCCGCCAGCTCGCCGGGTCGGCGTTGCCGAAACGCTTCGTCAGCGCCGCGGCCGCGGTCGTCGCCGCGGCGCGCAGGTCGCCCGGCCCCGCCTCGAGCAGCGCGGTGCCCGCGGCGCCGCCTGCGTCCTCCTGATGCGAGGAGCCGGGCGCGCCGAGCCACGAGCGCGCGGCCGCCGGGAGCTCGCGCGTGACCAGCGCATCCTTGAGCGCGTTCCAGGCGGCGAGACCCGGGTCGACGGTGTTGTTGGCGTCGACCTCGTCGTAGGAGCCGTTCCAGGCGAGGATCGTGTCCAGCAGCGACTTCGCCGTCCCGCTCGCGCCGCCGTCGGCCTTGCCCAGCTGCTTGGCGTACAGCGGGCGCTGCTGGGCGATCGTGCCGCTCGAGCGGTCGACCGCCTTGACGGCGTCGAAGCTCGGGTTCTTGGCGGCGCCCGCCACGAGCCGGGCGAGGTAGTTCGCGCGGTGCAGGCGGCCGACGATGCGCTCCTTGGCCTCGGCGTCGCCGTTGGTCCAGCCCGCCGACGGCAGGTTGTTCCAGTTCGCGAGCCAGCCCTGCTTGGGGTTGATCACGTGCGGGGTCTGCTTGAACTTGAGCAGCCCGCGCCACTCGGCCTGGCCGGTGCCGGGCATCGGCAGGCGCTCGTCCCAGCGCAGCGGCTTGTTCGGCAGTCGTCCGGGATGCCACCAGCCGATGTTGCCCTTGTCGTCGGCGACCATCGAGTTCTCGTTCCACGAGACCTTCGCGATCGCCTTGCCGGCCTGCTTGACCGAGGACGCCTCGTTGAGCTGCGTCAGCCCGGTGAGCGTGTCCATCTCGTGGCCCCAGATCGCGTAGCGGCGCGCGAATGCCCAGTTCGACCCCGAGCGCTCCTGCACCGGGCCGTGGACGGTGCGGCAGAGCTTGACCTTCTGCGTCGGGGCGTCGGAGGCCTTGAAGGTCTCCGTGCGGCAGCTCATGCGCCGGACCTTGCCCTTGTAGACGTAGCGGTCGGCGCCCTTGAGCTTCTCGACGTAGAGGTCGTCATCGTCGGAGAGCCCGCTGGTCTCGGCCCAGGCGATGTGCGCGTTGCGGCCGATGCCGATCACCGGCAGGCCGGGCGCGGTGACGCCGCGGACGTCGAGGCCGGGCCGGTGGACCTCGAGCTCGACGAGCGTGTCGGGCACCGCGAAGCCGAGCTGGGGACCGTGGAAGAGGTAGCTCTTGTGGCCGGGGCCGCGGACGGCCCACGCGTTCGAGCCGCCGTGCGCAGGCAGCTCACCGGGGGGCGCGACGACGCTCGCGGCGCTCGCGGTCGGCTTCGGCGGCTTGACGTGCTTGAGGAAGGCGCGCGTGTTGGCGAAGCCCTTGCGCTCGTCCTTGACCGTCCGGCCGGGCGTCGACGGGAACCGGCCGTTGGCCGCCGGGACCGTCCTCAGCTCGCCCTTGCGGCGGACGGGCAGCAGCTGGTCGAAGCGCTTGGCTCCCAGCTTGCGCAACGCCGTCCAGTTGTCGAGCTCGGCGCCGTCGCTCGACGGGATCGTGCGCGCGAGCTGGATGCCGATGCGGACCGAGTCGAGCGCTGTCCACTTGGCGAACTTGAGACCGAGGAGCGCGAACTCCTTCGGCTGGAGCGCGGGGTTGGCGGCGACCTTCGCCGCGTAGGCGTTGATGCCGTCGGCGTAGTCGCTGAACCGTGCGCGCAGCTGGCTCGGGACCTGCTTGAGCATCTTCTTGAGCTCGGCGTCGGTGTAGTAGTCGCGGCGCGCCTCGATGTCGGACTGCAGCCGCGACTTGCCGAGGACCTCGGCGAGCGTGCCCTTGGTGCCGCGGCGGAAGAGCTCGAGCTGGACCATGCGGTCCTGGGCGATCGCGTAGCCGGCGCCGAACCAGGCGTCGTGGTCGTTGGCGCCGTGGACGTCGGGGACGTCGTACGCGTCGCGCGTGATCGTCACGCCGGCCTTCGGCGACTCCGTCGACGCCGCCGGCTCGTCGAAGCCGGCCGGCTTGAAGTCGAAGCGCTCGAACAGCGGGATCTGGTCGTACAGGTGCGGGTTCGTGCCCGTGTTGGGCACGAAGCCCGACTGGCCGGGTGGCAGCACCGTCTGCGCGGTGATCACCTTGCCCTGCGCGGCCACCGGCGCCGCCAGCGCCGTCGCGACCACAAGGATCGCCAGCCCGCTCGTCCTCGCCCTCATGCTCTCTCCTCTTCCGTGACCCTGACGGCGGGCGAGCTTACCGGCCACAATGTCGAGGCCAATGGAAGACTCGCTCCGCGGCAAGCTCCTGATCGCCGGTCCGACGCTGCTGGACCCGAACTTCGCGCGCACGGTCGTGCTCATCGCCGAGCACACGGACGAGGGCGCCATGGGGCTCGTGCTCAACCGGCCGGCCGAGACGCTGATCGACGAAGCGGTCCCCGATCTGGAGTGGATGGCGACCGACGATGCGCGCGTGTGGGTCGGCGGCCCGGTCGCCGATACCGCGGTGATCGTGCTCGCGGAGTGGGACCTCCCGGAGCTTGCCGGCGCGCTCGTCGAGGCCGACCTCGGCTTCGTCGGCGCGGACGCCGATCAGCCCGCGCAGCTCGACGGCGCGATCCGCCGCGCCCGCGTCTTCGCGGGCCACGCCGGCTGGGGCCCGGGCCAGCTCGAGGCCGAGCTCGCCGAGGAGTC
>DATBDM010000248.1:0-15871 GCA_036269915.1 Solirubrobacteraceae bacterium
CGCGCTGATGAGGCTCGTGCGCCGGGTGCGGCCGGACCTGGCGATCTACTACCACCAGCACCTGCGCATCGTGGTGCGCGCGCCGGCCGCCGACCAGGCGCTCCAGCGCGCCTACTCGCGCCGCACCGGCCTGCCGCTGCGCTCGCTCGGCCGCCTGTACGGCACCGCCGTGGCCTGGGAGAACCACGTGGTGCGCGGCGGCAGCGCCTTCGTGGTCGAGCTCGGACCGGAACGGACGGACGCACGGCGCCACGCGAGCGCCGTGCTGGCGCTCGCGCGGACCTTGCGTCAGCGCAGCACGTAGCGCTTCGTCTTGGCGCGGCGGCCCGGCGCGGTGACGCGCAGGGTCAGCGTCTCGCCGGTCCGCAGCGCGCGCTGGGCCTTCGTGAGCTTCCCGCGCACGTCGAGCGTGCCGCCGCGCCGGGGGCCGGCGAACGTCCGCTTCGCGAACGGGCACCTCTTGCCGGCACAGGAGAGGACGACGGTCGACCCGGCCGGGAGCTTGGCGACGCTCAGCTTGGCGAGCGCCACGGCGGCGCCCTTCTTCGCCGGCACGAACGCCGCGGTGAACGTGGCCGGGTTGGCCAGGTTGCGCGCGATGATGCCGTCGCAGTTCTCGTCGACCGCGTTGCCGCGGATCTCGGGCGCGCCGGGATGGATCGACGGGTCGGCCTCGTCGCAGTCCTGCCCGACCGGGGAGCCGTCGTGGTCGGCGTCCGCGGGGGGCCGCGGAGGCGCCGGCGCCGGCGGGCAGCCACCGTCGGCAGCCGAGCCGGCGACGGACGGGCAGCCGTCCTGATCGTCGGGGATCCCGTCGCCGTCGGAGTCGGCGGACGGGGCCGGCCGCGCCGGGCAGCCGTTCGTCCGCGCGCCCGCGACGCCGGGACAGGCGTCTGCGGCGTCCGCGACGTCGTCGCCGTCGAGGTCGGCGGTCGTGCTGCTCTGCTCGCCGCCGATCGTCTGGCCGCTCTGGCCGCTCGCTGCGCGGGTGACGGTCGGCACGCCCGCGACGAGCACGGCCGGCCCGGTGCCGCCGTCGCCCTCGGTGCCCAGCTGGAAGCGGTTCTGCTTGGCGAAGGTGAACGCCGCGCCGGTGCCGGTCGCGAAGATCGCGACGCTCGGGCCGCCGGCACCGCCGCCGCCCGTCCCGCCGGCGCCGCCGCCCCCGCCCGCGCCGCCCGCCGCGCCGTCGCCGACGAAGGCCGAGCACGCGCCGCTCGGGAACGTCTGCGCGGCGCCGCCGGCGCCACCGAGGCCGCCGGCGCCGCCGAGACCGCCGTCGCCACCGTCGCCGCCGCTGCCCGTCTTGAGGGTCGAGTCCGTCACGACCACCCGCGAGCGATAGGCGTAGACCGCGAACGAGCCGCCGCCATCGCGGCCCGCGTGGCCGCCGGTGCCGCCGTAGCCGCCGCCTCCACCACCGCCGCCGGCGTTGCCCGATGGGTTGTCGGGCGAGGAGTTCGAGCACGAGTCGGTGCCGGCGCCGGCGCCGCCGCCACCGCCGCCCCCACCACCGCGGCCGGTGGCGCCGTCGCTTGCGTTGCCGCGGCCGACCCACTCGGCGGCCGCGTCGGTCACGGCGAACGAGCCGGCGGTGCCGGCCCCGCCGTCCGCGCCGTTGCCGCCCCCGGTGCCCGCGACGCCGGCGATGCCGGAGCCGCCGGCGGGCTGGCCGCCCCCGCCGCCGTCCCCGCTCGTCCCGTCACCGATGGTCGACGCGCCGTCGGTGCCGTCCTGCCCGGACTGGGCCGGCCGGCCGTTCCCGCCGACCCCGCCGGCGTTCGCGCCCGAGCCCGCGCGGCCGCCCTCTGCGGTGTCGCTGAAGACGAACCCGTCGCCCTGCTCGCCCGCAGTCCCGGGGCCTCCGGCGACGCCCGCCGTGCCGGCCGCGCCGGGGCGGCCGTCGCCGGCCGAGCTGACCACGCGCTGGAGCACGACCTCGGAGCCGTTGATCGCGCGCAGCCCGTAGGCGGAGCCGCCGGCGCCCTGCGAGCTGCCGCTCAGGGTCAGCAGCTGCAGCACGACGCTGGTGGCGCCGTCCGCGAGCGCGCCCTGCGGCGTACCGGTGATCGTCGTGACCTCGCGCACGTCGCGGCGGCCGGTGATGACCTCGTAGCCGCCATAGAGCCCGACGCCGGACGCGAGCGTCGCCGAGCCCGGGTACGTGCCGCCGGCGAGGTAGACGTCCTTGCCCTGGGTCTGCGCGGCTCCGATCGCCGCGGCGAGCGTGCGCTTGGGCCGCGTCAGCGTGCCGGCGTCGAGGTCGCGGCCGCCCGGCGCGACGAAGATCGCCTTCGCCTGGTCGCCGTCGATGCCGTCGCAGTTGGAGTCCTCGAACGCGAGGTCGGGCCGGTCCACCGCTCCGCGGTGCACCGCCGGATCGAGCGGCGCACAGTCCTGGGCGTTCGGAGTGCCGTCGCCGTCGTAGTCCCCCGGCGAAGCGAGCGCGGCAGGGGTTCCCGCGAGAGCGAGCCCCAGCAGCGCCAGCAAGGTTGACCGCAGCGCAAGGGCGCCGAGGCCGATCGTTCGTGTGGACAAGTCCCTGTCTCCTGCGCGCGTCGCGCGTCGCCTCGTTCGCCGTCGGCGGCGAACATATCCACGTCACCGGCGGTCGGCAAGCCGCCGTTCGTCCACGACGAGGGGCCGGCGTCGCCGCCGGCCCCTGCGAAGCACCTCCGGTGGGTTCTTCGACGCGCTACTTGATGGCGTCGTAGACCTTGAAGAGCGGCATGTACATCGCGATCACGATGAAGCCGACGATCGCGCCGACGAGCACGATCATGATCGGCTCGAGGATCGACGTGAGGGCCTTGACCGCCGCTGCCACCTCGTCCTCGTAGAAGTCGGCGACCTTGGAGAGCATCGTGTCCAGGTTGCCGGTCTCCTCGCCGACGGCGATCATCTGCGCGACCATCGGCGGGAAGATCGGGCTCTCCTTGAGCGGCGCCGCGATCGAGCCGCCGGACTTGACGGACTCGATGACGGACTCCATCGCCTCTTCGAGCACGACGTTGCCCGCGGTCTGGCCGGTCACCTCGATGGCCTGCATGATCGGCACGCCGGCCGAGTAGAGCGCCGAGAAGGTGCGCGACCAGCGCGCGAGCGAGATCTTCTGGACGGTGTCGCCGATCTTCGCCGGGATGCGCAGGCGCAGCCGGTCCCACTGCGGGCGGCCCCAGCTCGAGCGCTTCCACTTGCGGAATCCGACGACGATGCCGACGCTGCCGCCGAACACGAGGTACCACTGGTGCGTGAAGAGGTGCGACAGCGCCACCGTGAACTTGGTGATCGCCGGCAGGTCGCCGCCGAAGTCCTTGAACACGCTGACGAACACCGGGACGATGAAGGTGATCAGCGCGACGAGCACGATCAGCGCGAAGGACATGACGACCATCGGGTACGCCATCGCCGACTTGACCTGGCGGCGGAGCGCGTCGTCCTTCTCGAGCTGGTCCGCGACCCGCTCGAGGGACTCCTCGAGCACGCCGCCCGCCTCGCCCGCCCGCATCATCGCGACGTAGAGCGGGCTGAAGATCTTCGACTGGTTGGCGAGCGCGTCGGAGAAGTTCGCCCCGGCCTCGATCTCCTCGCGGACCGTGGCGATCGCCTCGCGCAGCTTGTCGTTATCGATCTGCTCCTCGAGGACGTAGAACGCGCGGAGCAGCGTCATGCCCGAGGCGACCATCGTCGCCAGCTGCCGGGTCATGATCGTCAGCTCCGCCGCCTTGACCCGCTTGGGCAGGAGGCGGATCTCCATCTTCATGCCCGACTTCTTCTCGCGCAGGTCCATCACCGTGAGGCCCTGCGTGCGCAGCACCTCGCGGACGGCCTCGGCGCTGGCGCCGACCACCTCGCCGGCGGACGGGACGCCCGAGCGGTCGACCGCCTTGTAGTTGAAGGTCGCGGCGGCCATCAGGCGGCGACCGGCTGCGGCGGGAGCATGCCTGTGATGGCGCCCTCGGCCTCGACGAGCTTGCGCAGCTCCGACGGCTGCGAGCTGCGGGCCTCGGCGGCGGCCATCGTGATCCGGTTCGCGCGCACGAGCCCGGCGAGCGAGGCGTCCATCGTCTGCATACCGTGCTGGCCGCCGGTCTGGATCAGCGAGTAGATCTGGTGGGTCTTGTGCTCGCGGATCAGGTTGCGGACACCGGCCGTGGGCACGAGCACCTCGGCGGCGACGCAGCGGCCGAGGCCGTCGGCGGTCGGCACCAGCGTCTGGGTGACGATCCCCTGGAGGCCGATCGCGAGCTGTGCGCGGACCTGCCCCTGCTGGGACGGCGGGAAGACGTCGATGATGCGGTCGACGGTCTGCGGCGCGTCCTGCGTGTGCAGGGTCGCGAAGACCAGGTGGCCGGTCTCCGCCGCGGTCAGGGCGGTGCCGATCGTCTCCATGTCGCGCATCTCGCCGACGAGGATCACGTCGGGGTCCTGGCGCAACGCGGCCTTCAGGGCCAGCGCGAAGCTCGGGGCGTCGGCGCCCAGCTCGCGCTGGTTGACGATGCAGCGCTTGTGCGAGTGCAGGAACTCGATCGGGTCCTCGATCGTCATGATGTGCTCGTCGCGCGTCTCGTTGATCTCGTTGATGATCGAGGCGAGCGTCGTCGACTTGCCGGAGCCGGTCGGGCCGGTCACGAGCACGATGCCGCGCGGCTTCGTGGCGAAGCCGCGGATCACCGCGGGCATCCCGAGCTTCTCGAGCGGGACCGTCTCGGACGGGATGATGCGGAAGGCGGCGCCGAGGGTGCCGCGCTGGAAGTACGTGTTGACGCGGAAGCGGCCGACCCCGGGGATCGAGTAGGCGAAGTCGAGCTGCCAGTCGGTCTCGAGACGCTGGCGCTGGGAGTTGTTGAGGATCGCGTAGACGATCTCGCGCGTATCGGTCGGCGTCAGACTCGGCATCCCCTCCATCGCGACCAGCCCGCCGCGGATGCGCAGCATCGGGGGCGAGCCCGCGGTCAGGTGGAGGTCGGACGCCTTGTTCTTGACGACGGCCAGCAGGATCTCGGAGAAGTCGAGGGTCATCGTGCTCTTTCATCGGCAGCATCGTCCCCCGGCTGTAGATCGGGTCCAGACCGGAGATGTCGAGTGCGGCTTACTCGCCACTCGCAAGCTCGGGCGCGAACTTGCGTGCGGCTTACTCGCCGCTCGCAAGCTCGGGCGAGCGCCTTGATTACCGGGTGCCCGCGACGCGGGCGATCTCGGCGATCGAGGTGAGGCCGCGGCGGACCTTCTCGAGGCCGTCCTCGCGCAGGCGCATCATGCCCTCGTGGACCGCCGCGTGGGCGATCGTCTCCGCGGGCTCGCGGGCGACGGCCAGCGAGCGGATGGTGTCGGAGACCCACATGACCTCGTAGAGGCCGATCCGGCCCTTGTAGCCGGAGCCGCCGCAACGGGCGCAGCCCACGGGCTCGAAGGCCTCGAGGTCGAGGCCGACGTTGAAGCCGTTCGCGCGCATGACCTCGGACTTGATCGTCGTCCGGCGCTTGCACTCCTCGCAGAGCAGGCGGGCCAGCCGCTGCGCCACGACGCAGTCGACGGCCGAGCCGACGAGGAAGGGCTCGATGCCCATCTCGATCAGGCGGGTGACGGCGCCCGGCGCGTCGTTGGTGTGCAGGGTGGAGAGCACGAGGTGGCCGGTGAGCGCCGCCTCGATGGCGATCTGCGCCGTCTCGCGGTCGCGGATCTCGCCGACCATGATGATGTCGGGGTCGGCGCGCATCATCGAGCGCAGGCCCGTCGCGAAGGTCAGGCCGGCCTTGTTGTTGACCTGGACCTGGGTGATGCCGTCGAGCTGGTACTCGACCGGGTCCTCGATCGTGATGATGTTCGACTCGATCGTGTTGAGCTGGTTGAGGGCGCCGTAGAGCGAGGTCGACTTGCCCGAGCCGGTCGGGCCGGTGACGAGCACGGCGCCGTGGGCCTGCGAGAACGCCTTGGTGAAACGCTCGAGGGCCTGCGGGAGCATGCCGAGCTGGTCGAGATCGATCATGACCTTGCTCTGGTCCAGGATGCGCATGACGACGTTCTCGCCGTAGGCGCACGGCAGCGTGGCGACGCGCAGGTCGATCGGCCGCCCGGAGACCTCGGTCGAGATGCGGCCGTCCTGCGGGACGCGGCGCTCGGCGATGTCGAGGTCGGAGAGGATCTTCAGGCGCGAGACGACGGCGGGGACGGCGCTGCCGGGGACCGTGGCGGCCTCCTGGAGCACGCCGTCGATGCGGTAGCGGACGCGCATCTCCTCGTCGCCCGGCTCGAAGTGGATGTCGGAGGCGCCCTTCTCGACGGCCTCCTTGATCACCCGCTGCACGAGCTGGATGACCGACGAGTCCTCGCCGGAGGCGCCGAAGTTGATCGGGACGTCCTTGACGAAGTCGTACATCGGGCCCGACGAGCCCTCCTGGCGCGTCGGCTCGATCGTCTCGCCGTCGTCCTCCATCTCCTCCGGCGCGGTGGCGCCGTTGCCGAAGTCGGGGTCCTGCAGGCGCTCGAGCAGCCCCTCGATGTCGGGCGGCGAGGAGACTGCCGGCCGGACCTCGTAACCGGTCATGACGGCGATGTCGTCGATCGCGAGCACGTTGGCCGGGTCGGCCATGGCCACGAGCAGCGTGCGGTCGCCCGCGAAGGCGACGGGCACGGCCTGGTAGCGCTTGACCGCGGCCGGCGAGACGAGCTTGGCGGCGTCGGGGTCGACGCGGTAGCTGCCGAGGTCGAGGTGGTCGAGCCCGAAGCGCTCCGCGACCGCACGCGCGAGCTGGTCCTCGCTGAGCACGCCGTCGGAGATCAGCACCTGCTCGGGCGAGGAGCCCTGCTCGGTGGCGCTCTCGACCGCCTGCTCGAGGCGCTCGCGCTCGACGAATCCCAGGTCGACGATGACGTCGGTCAGCACGCGCCCGGAGCCGCCACGCCGAGACGGCGTGGTGATCCCGTTGCCCTTCTTCTTGAGGGCCGGAGCCGCCCCGGACTGTGCTGGTGGATTCATATGCTCGAGCTGTTTCCGGCGGCCTCCCGCATGACGGTGCGGGGCGCCACCATGCCGGTCCAGCGTTCAAACGACGCAGCGCCCTGGGCCACCAGGATCTCCAGTCCGTCGACCACGTCGGCCCCTCGTGTTCTTGCCGCTTCGAGGAATCGCGTGCCGCCGTCCCGATAGACCAGGTCCACCACGAGGCTTCCGGCACCCAGATCATCGGCTTGCAGCGGCAGCGCCTTGAACGGCGCGAGCTCCCCCGCGAGCCCCACCGAGGTGCAGTTGACGACCAGCTCGGGCGCCTCGAGGACCTCGGAAGCCGCCACGGCGCGCGCCCCGAGCTCCGCCGCGAGCGCCTCGGCGCGCCCGGGCGTCCGGTTCCAGATCAGCACCTCCGCGGCGCCGGCCTGGCGCAACGCCCACACGACCGCCCGGGCGCTGCCGCCGGCGCCGAGCACCAGCGCACGGGCCCCACGCAGGTCCCGGTCGCCGGGCAGCGCGTCGAGGAACCCTGGCGCGTCGGTGTTCTCGGCCAGGATGCGGCCGTCCTCGAAGGTGAGGGTGTTCGCAGCCCCGATCGCCAGCGCGGCCTCGGATGCCTCGTCGGCGAGCGCGAGCGCGGCCTCCTTGTGCGGGATCGTCACGTTGACGCCCCGGAAGCCCGTGGCGGGCAGCGCGGCGACGGTCTCCGCGAACAGCTCGGGCGGCAGCGGCAGGCGCAGGTAATGCCAGTCGCGCAGGCCGCACGCCCGCAGCGCGGCCTCGTGCATCTGCGGCGAGCGCGAGTGCGCGACCGGCCAGCCGCAGACCCCGAGGCGGATCATCCCCCGCCGCGGGAGGCCTGGTAGCGCTGCTGGTCGCGCAGGAACTGCGCGTTCGTGGACGAGAAGGCGTGGGCGCCCGAGTTGCCGGGCTTGCGGACGTAGAAGAAGTAGTCGACCTTGGCCGGGTTGGCGGCGGCCTTCAGCGAGGCCAGGCCGGGGTTGCCGATCGGGGTCGGCGGCAGCCCGCGGCGCAGGCGCGTGTTGTAGGGCTCGTCGGCCTGGAGCTCGGAGACGCGGATCGGGCGCGCCCAGTTGTTCGTGTAGTAGCGGATCGTCGCGTCGATGCCGAGCGGCGAGTCGGCCTTCAGGCGGTTGTAGATCACGGCGGAGACGAGCGGGCGCTCGCGGTCCAGCTGCGCCTCGCGCTCGATCATCGAGGCGATGATCAGCACGTCGTAGCGGGTCAGGTTCTTCTTGCGCGCGTAGGACATGTCGACCTGCGCGAAGTTCTGCCTGAAGGCGGCGAGCTGCTTGGCGACGAGGTCCTTGGCCGGGCTCTTGCGCACGAGCGTGTAGGTCGCCGGGAACAGGAAGCCCTCGGGCGAGGTGGTGCCCTTGGGCGCGCCGAGCCGGCGGATCGCCTTGAGGACCTTCTTGCTGCTCGCCGCCTTGGTGTAGGAGCCCGTGACCTTGCCGCTGCGGTCGACGACGGGCGCCTCCTCCTTGAGCGAGGGGCCCTCGGGCAGCGTCACGTTGACCGTCGGGACGACCTTGACCTTGGGGCCCTTCTGCAGCGCGGCGATCGCGTCGCCGTAGCTCATGCCCTTGGCGAGCTTGTAGTCGCCGGGCCGCAGTCCGCCGCGGCGGCCGGTGACCGTCGCGTTGATCTGGAAGAAGGTGGCGTCGTCGACGACGCCCTTGTCGGCGAGCAGCGAGCCGATCTTGGAGACGTTCGCGCCAGCCGGGACCGCCACGCGGACGATGCCCGCGCCGGCGCCGTGGCCGGGCTGGAAGGTCTTGACGCCGAGCACGACCACCGCGATCAGCACGAGGAAGGCGGCGACCGCGATCAGGCGGCGGCCCCAACGGCGCTCGCCCCGCTCGCGGGGGCGCCGGTCGCGCGGCGGCGGGGTGCGGCGGACGGGCCGGCGCGGTGGGGGCGGACGGCGCACGGACGCGCGCCGTGACGTGAGGGGGCGATCGGCCACGGCAGTCAGGGTACGAACGTCGTCCGACGGCTGCTCCGGCTCGGGTGACGGCTGCTCCGGCTCGGGTGCGGGAACGGGCTGCGCGGGCAGGGGCTCGCCCGCCCGCCCCGCGCGCCGCGCCGCTCGTTCGTCGGCGGCTCGGCGGCGATCTTCCGCGGTGCGCTCAGGGGGTCCGTCGGCGTTCCGGCGGACCGGGCTCAGTTGGTGTGCCGCTCCTCGGCTTCGAGGAGCAGGTGCACCGGGAGACCGTCCTCGCCGGGCACCGCACGGAGCGTGCCGACGACGGGGACCATCAGGCCCTGACCATGCATGTAGGTGCTCTGCACGGCCACGGTTTCTATCTCACCGGCGGCGAGTTGGCGCAGCTGCTCCTGTTGTGCCTGGTAATCGCGACGATCGTGCGGCGACGGCCAGGCGGCCTTGGCGAAGTCGTGCTCCTTGTAGCCCACGAGCCGGGCGAACGCGACGTTGAGCTCGCGGAAGCGCCCGTCGAGCCCGAGCACCGCCATCGGCTGGGAGACGTCGTCGAAGCCGTGGCGCGGCTCGCGCTTGACGCGCTCCGGCCGCTGCGGCGTCGGCAGGCCCGGTGAGCTCGGGCGGCGCGTCTGGTTGCGCGAGTTGGCCATGCCCAGCAGCTGCTGGAAGACCTGGGTGACATTGTCCGTCGTCCCCTCGCCCGCCGTCTGCGCGGCCTTCTTGGCCTGCTCGGCCTCGCGACGGGCGATCACCGCGGCCTGGCCGGCCGAGGTCAGCCCCTGCTTGAGGTCCTCGATGCTCTTGAGCGCGAACGTGACCTCGGCCTGCATCGCCTCGATCCGCCGCTCGCCGGTCTTGACGGTCGTGCCGTTGCGCTCGGCGTCGGCGCGCATCGCCTCGGCGCTCTCGCGCACGCCATCCATCTCGGCGCGCAGCTTCTCGACCCCCTGGCCGGCGGCCTCCGCGATCGCGCGGACCTCGCTCAGCTCGGTGCGCAGCGCCTCGCCGTCGGCGGTCGCGGCCTTGCGGGCCTCGCCGGCGGCGCGGACGGCGCCCGCGACGGTCTCGTCGACCGCGACGATGCGCTTGTCGAGCCCGTCGAGGCGTTCCCGGCCGGCGCCGAGCTCGGCGCGCAGCCCCTGGGCGCGGGCGTCGAGCGCCGACAGGCGCTGGGTCAGCTCCTCGCTCGCGGCGGCGGCGTCCTGCGCGCTGCGCAGCGCCTCCGCGGCGGCCGAGCCGGCCTCGCCCGCGGCGGCGTTGGCCTGGCGCGCGCCGTCGACGGCCTCGCCGAGGCCTGCCTCCAGCTCGCGCCGCGCGGCGGCGGCCTCCTCGCGGGCCCGGCCCGCGTCCTCGCGGGCCGCGCTCGCGGCCTCGCCGGCCGCGGCGGCCTGCTCGCGGGCGCCGAGCGCCTCCTCCTCGGCGCGGCCGAGCTGGCCGCGCGCGACCTCGAGCTCGCCGCCGAGGCGCGCGATCGCGCCGCGCAGCTCCTCGAGCTCCTCACGGCCGCCGCCCGCCGCCTCCTGGGCGGAGCCGGCGACCGTCGCCACCTCGTCGAGCCGGTCGCGCAGCGCACGCAGGTCCGACAGCACCGAGCCGGCGCCGCGGTCGACCTCCTCGACGCGCTGGGACAGCTCCTCGACGGCCATCCGGGCCACCTGGGCGATCCCGGCGTGCTCGTCGAGCCCGGAGCGCAGCGCCTCGAGGCGCTCGCCGACGGCGTCGCCGGCCCGCTCGAGCGCGGCAGTGCGCTCGTCGGCGGCGGCCCGCGCGGTGGCGAGGGCGCTCGCGCGCTCCCGCGCCTCGTCGACCTCGTCGCGCAGGGCGCCGGTGCGCTCGTCGAGCGCACCCCACAGCTCATCGACTCGGCCGGCCAGCTCGGCGCCGGCGCCGGCGGCGGCCTCGATGCTCGCGGCCTGCTCCTCGAGCGCGCCGAGGCGGCGCTCGCCGGTCTCGCTGCGCTCCGTAGCCTCGGCCGCGGCGGCGGTGGTCTCGTCGAGCCGGCGGGCGAGCGCCTCGCCGGCGTCGGCGAGCTCGTCGAGGCGGCGGCGCGCGTCGGCGCCGCGCTCGTCGACCTCCTCGACGCGGCGGGCGATCTCCTCGCCGAGCCCGTTGAGCTCCTCGAGCCGGACGCCCGCGTGGTGGGCCTGGCCCGAGAGCTCCTCGACCTGCCGGCGCAGGTACTGCTCGGCGGCCTGCAGCTTGTCGATCTCGTGGCGCTCGACCGCGAGCTCGGCGGGGATGCGCGTCGAGCTCTCCTGCTGCTCGACGAGCGTCTGGCGGACCTCGGCGAGCTGCGACGACGCCTGCTCGGCGGCGATCCGGAACTCGTCGCGCTCGCGGCGGGCCTCGTCGATCGCGCCGCGCAGGTCGTCCTGCGCGCGGCGCAGGGAGTCGACGCGCTCGGCGGCGGTGGCCTGCTCGGCCTGCAGCGACTCGACGCGCTCCTGCACGCCGGCCTGGCCGGCATGGACGGCGTCGATGCGCTCGGCGACCTGCTCCTGTGCGGCAAGCACCGACTCCACGCGCCCGGCGACCTGAGCCTGCTCGGCCTGCAGCGCCTCGAAGCGCGCGGTGGCGGCGGCGTGCTCGGCACGCAGCGACTCGACGGCTCCGCCGGCCTCGGCGGCGCGCGCGACGGCGGCCTCGAGCGCCTCGCGGGTCGCGTCGCCGTCGCGGCGCAGCGACTCGACGCGCTCGCGGGCGGCGGCGAGCTCGGCCTGGGCGGCGTCGGCGCGCTCGGCGGCGTCGCCGCGCTCGCTGCCCAGCGTCTCCAGCCGCGCCTGGGCGGCGGCATGCTCGCGGCGCAGGTCCTCGAGGGCGCTGTGCTGCTCGTCGCGCAGCGCGGCGAGGCGCTCGTCGACGTGCGCCTGCGCCTGCTCGAGCGCGTCGAGCCCGGCGAGCCGCTCGCGCAGGTCGGCGGCCTCGGCGCGGGCCTGCTCGGCCTCCGCGCGCAGGGATTCCACGCGGGCGCGGTCGGCCTCGGCCTCGGCGGCTAGCTCGGTGAGCCGGCGGCGATCGTCGCCCGCGAGGCCCTCGGCCTCGTGGCGGTCGACGGTCAGGGCGGCGATCTCCTCGCGCAGTGCGTCGGACTCACGCTGGACGCGCTCGACCCGCTCGAGCGCGGCGGCCAGCTCGCTGCGGGCGGCCTGCGCCTGCTCCTCGCGGTCGCGCTCGAGGCGCTCGACGGTCGCGGCGAGCTCGGCCTGGACGGCGGCGGCGGTCCCGGCCTGCTGCTCGCGGACCCGCTGGATCTCGGCGGTGAGCTCGGTGGCCCACGCCTCCGAGCCCTCGCTGTGGCTGCGCTGGGTCTCGGCCAGGCGCGCCTCGATCTGCTGGGTGGCCTCCTCGGCGCGGCGGGTGGCCTCGGCGACGGCGAGCTCGGCGCGCTCCTGCGCGGCGCGCACGGCCTCGGCGAGCTGGGCGTCCGCCTCGGCGGCGGACTCGCTGGCCTCCGCACGGCCTCGCTCGACCTCGTCGAGGCGGACGGCGAGCTCGGCGCGGGCGGCCTCGGCGGCGGCGAGCGCCTTGCCCAGGTCGTGGCCGGCCTGCTGGTCGTCGAGCTTGGCGCGCTCGAGGCGCTCGATCCGCGCGAGCGTGTCGAGGTCCGGCTGCGGGGCGTCCGGCGTGAAGGTGTCGAGACGCTGCTGGAGCTCGGCGCGCAGCATCTGCGCGTCGCGCTCGGCGGCGGCGGCGCGGTGCTCGGCGTCGCGGCGGGCCTCGTCGAGCTGGGCGGGCAGGCTCGTCGCCATCCGCTCGAGGTCGTCGATGCGCTCGAGGGCGGAGAGCAGGCGGGCGACGACGGCGGCCGCGTCGTCGAGGTCGTTGACGTTCTCGCCCTGGACGCCCGGGTCCGGGTTGGTGAGGCGTTGCTCGGTCTCCGCGTCGGCGGCCGCCTTGGCGGCCTCGCGCGCGACGAGCTCGGCCTCGATCCACGGGGTCGGCGCGAGCGGGCGGAAGACGACGAGCGTGCCGGCAGTGCGCCAGCCCTCCCACGCCGCGGGCTCCTCCTCGATCGCCTGGCGCAGCGCGCGCACCACGACCGGGTGTTGCTGGCGCATGCGCATCAGCATCAGGTTCATGGGCAGCTCGAAGCCCAGGTCCTCGAGGAACAGCGAGAAGTCGAAGCCCTCGTCGAGCTTGACGGGGACGAACACGGCCTCCATCGGGAAGCTGTGGCCCTCGGCATGGGCCGCGGTGACGCTCACGCGGCCGGGCACCTGCGGCGGCTCGGCGTCCTCGAGGAAGGAGCGCCAGGCCTCGGCCTGCGGCGAGTACGGCGCGGCAGTCAGCGTGTCGAAGAAGGACTGCCCGAGGACGTCCTGGACCGGGCGGCCGAAGAGCAGCTCGGCCGGCTCGGACCACTTGGAGACCGACCCCTGACCGTCGGTGAGGACGAAGTAGCCGCCGACGATCTGCCGCAGGACGTCGTCGAGCGGATCGTGCACGGCCGCCGCGTCGGCAGCCGCGTTGAGCACGTCAGACGCGTCGGACGGCGGCGCTCCCGGCACGCCGGGCACCGAGTGCGCAGAGGGGTTCATCGGGTTCTCCAAGGGGGTGGGTCACTCCTTCCCCCCCTCTATCGGCAGATTTCCGGCGGTCGTCAACCACTCGTCGAGAAGCACGGCCGCGGCTCGCGAGTCCAGCGAGGCCGATCCGCCCGCCTGGCGCGCGAGCGAGGTCGTGAAGCGCTCGTCGTAGAGCTCGACCGGGACCGGCACGACGGCTTGCAGGCGCTCGGCGAACGCGCGCGCGGCGCGGGTCTGGTCGGAGTCGCCGCCGCGCAGCGAGACCGGCAGCCCGACGACCACCCGCTCCGCCCCGGTCCCGGCCACGACGGCCTTGACCCGCTGCAGCCCCTTGCGCGTGTCGGGCTGCAGCACGGGCTCGAGCGGCGTCGCCAGCGTCCCGCTGGGATCGGACACCGCGACCCCGCAGCGGGCCGATCCATGGTCGAGGGCGAGGACGCGCACCCCCCACAACCTAAAGGGGGTCTGACCCCGTTTACCTAAAGGGGGTCAGACCCCTCGGGTGCGGGAACTGGGGCGGCCGGGGTAGACAGCGCCGCGTGGACGTCCCTCGCCTCTCCTCCACCGAGCGCGCCGTGCTGCTCGGTCCCGACCTCGTCGCCCGCACCGCCGCCGGGCAGGTGCGCGCGCCCGAGCAGCGCTGGCTCCTGCGTCAGCCGCGCACCATACGGCGCTCCTTCGTCGACCGCGTGATCGACGCTGACGGCGACGACCCGAATGCCGCCGAGCGCTGGATGCTCGGCCAGAACGAGAAGGTCCGGAAGTCCTACATCGCCGAGGTGCTCGACGCGGAGCGCTGAGACGCCCCGATCGTCGCCCAGCCGACGACGACGTCGCCGGCCAGCAGGCACGCCGTCTGGCCGGGAGCCGCGCCGTCGACCGGCTCGTCGAGCTCGAGCTCGAGCCGCGGGTGGAACCCCGCGGCGAGCGCGCCCTCGCCGGCCACCCGGCAGCCGACCGGCCGCGAGCGATAGCGCAGCTTGACCCGGTCCACGGCGGCCGCCTCGCGGTGCAGCCGCGCGCCGCGGACCGCGACCGTGCGCGTCTCGAGCGCCGCGCGCGGCCCCACGACCACGCGGTTGGCCGAGCGCTCCGTGCGCAGGACGTAGAGCGGCTCGGTCGCGCCGACGCCGATGCCCTTGCGCTGCCCGATCGTGAAGTGGTGCGCGCCGCGGTGGGAGCCGAGCACCTGACCCGCGGCGTCGACGATCTCGCCCGGCGCGTCGCCGAGCGCGCCGTGGCGCGCCAGGAACGCCGCCTTGCCGGTTCCCGCCAGGAAGCAGAGGTCCTGCGAGTCGGCGCGGCCGGCGACCGGCAGCCCCGCCTCGGCCGCGATCGCGCGCACCTCCGGCTTGGTCAGCTCGCCGAGCGGGAACCGCAGCCGGGCCAGCGTGTCCGGCGCCACGGCCGCGAGCATGTACGTCTGGTCCTTGGCCGGATCGGCCGCCGCGCGCAGCAGGCCGTCCGCGCTGCGCCGCGCGTAGTGGCCGGTGGCGAGGTCGGCGGCGCCGACCGCGTCGGCGTAGGCGACCATCGCGTCGAGCCGCACGTGCCCGTTGCAGTTCACACACGGGTTGGGGGTCTCCCCCTCGGCGTGGCCGCTCAGGAAAGGGTCGACGACGCCCGCCCGGAACTCCTCGCGCAGGTCGAGCGTGAGGTGCGCCATGCCCATCCGGTGCGCGACCGCGCGGGCGAGGCGCACCGCGTGCGCCGAGCAGCACGACGCCTCGGCGTCGTTGGCCGCGTCGGCCCACAGCTCGAGCGTGACCGCCACCGCGTCGCGCCCGGCGCGGTCGACGAGCAGCGCCGCGACCGCCGAGTCGACGCCGCCGCTCATGGCGATCAGCGTGCGCTCCGGCGAGGGCGCGAGCGCCGCGCCCTCGCGCACCGCCGCGCCGAGCGCGCGGTGCAGGGCGTCGGCGGCGAGGTCGGCGGCATGCAGCTTGCCGGGCGACAGGCCGCCCAGCTCGGCGGCGATCTCGCGCGTGCCGACGCGCGCGGCGTCGAGCACGCCCTCGCCGTCCACGAGCAGCATCGCGGCCGAGCCGGCCGCCGTCAGCGCGCCGCAGCCCTCGGCGTCGAACCCCGCCGCGGCGACGCGGTCGCCGTCGATCCGCACCGAGATGCGGATGAGGTCGCCGCACGCGGCGCCGCCGGCGCTCCCGTGCGCGGCGCCGGGAACGCGCCGACCGCGCCCCATGGGCGCGGTCAGGTGCTGCTCGAGGCGCTCGCGGTCCACGACCGCCGATTCTAGGAAGGGGCTAGCCGAGCGACGCGCAGAAGACCAGGCCCTGCGAGTCGGCGTGGCGGTTGAAGCGCTTCTCGAGCGGGGCGACACGCTTGTCGTAGCGCGTGATCTGGGCGTTGTAGTGCGCGACGCTCGGATGCTTGCCCATCGTGCGGGTCGAGTCGTGCAGGAGGTTCTGGACG
>DATBDM010000249.1:0-5131 GCA_036269915.1 Solirubrobacteraceae bacterium
GCACGCGGTCGAGGTGCAGGTCGACGAGATCGTCGAGCGCGACGGCCTGATCGCGGTGCGCGCGCTGCTGTGGGTCGAGACCGAGTCCCAGAAGGGCATCCTGATCGGCGCCCGCGGGAGCATGATCAAGTCGATCGGCACCGCCGCCCGGCGCGAGCTCGAGCGCGAGCTCGCCCAGCACGTCCACCTCGACCTCTCGGTCCGGGTCCGCCGCTCGTGGCGCGGCGACGAGGCGCTCCTCGACCGGCTGGGGATCACCTAGCGTCTACAGCCGCCGCGCGAGATCCGCGGCGAGGCGCTCGTACTCCGGCAGCCCCAGCTCGGTCTCGAACACGAACGGGAGCGTGACCACCTGGGCGCTCGCCTCGCGGCGCAGCCGGCGCAGGTGGATGCGCTGCGCGCGGGCGCGCTCGTGCGTGGTCAGCGCCGCACGCAGGGCGGCGCTCGCGTCCGGCCCGCCGCCGTTGGCGCTGGCGCGGCGCAGCTCCTCGGCCTCGGCGGCACTGAAGCGCTCGGGCCACATGCCGTTGACGACGATCGCGTCGAGGCCGAGGCCGACCGCGTCCGGCAGACGGCGCTCGAGGTCGAGCGTCTCGTTGATCGGCATCTCCTCGGGCAGCGCGACCGCGACGTAGGCGGTCCGCGACGCGTCACCGAGGAACTCGGTGATCCGCGATGCCTGCCGGCGGATGGGGCCGACGCGCGCGATCTCGCCGAAGGTCCGCGGGGTGGTGAGCATCGCCAGCCCGTGCCCGGAGGCGGGCGCGTCGACGATCACGAGGTCGTAGGTGCGGTTGTGGCGGTCCCAGCGCTCGAGCTGGGCGAGCTCCCACACCTTGGCGATCGTGATCAGCTCCTTGGCCCCGGGCGCGGCGGCGACGAAGTACTGGAACGCCGACGAGCGCGCCAGCAGCCGGAAGCCGGCGCCGCCGAGCTGGCGCGAGAGCCACTCCTCCATCGCGCGCTGCGGGTCGATGGTGATCGCCCAGAGATGGTCGGCCAGCTGGGTCTCGACCTCCGGCCCGACGCCCTCGCGGCCCAGCGCGCGCGACACTCGATCCTGCTCGGCGACCTCGCAGACGATCGTCCGCCGGCCCGCCTCGGCGGCGGCGATCCCGAGCGATGCGGCGACCGTCGTCTTTCCGACTCCGCCCTTGCCGGTCACGTAGATCAGGCGCCGTTCGCGGAGTAGCTCCTCCATCGTCGTGGCAGAGTGTGACGATGCAGGCGATGGATCCCGCCGTTCGGGCCTCCTACGAGGCGTGCCGTCGCCTCCACCGGCGCCACGACCCCACGTACTACTGGGCGACGCGCCGCCTGCCCGCCGCGGTGCGGCCGCCGACGCACGCGCTCTACGGCTACGTGCGCACGGCGGACGAGATCGTCGACGGCCCCTCGCGGCCGCCGACGCCCGTCGCGCGGCGCGAGGCGCTCGACGCCTGGGAGGCCACGCTGCAGGACGGCCTGGCCGCCGGGCGCTCGTCGCATCCGGTCGTCGGCGCGCTCGTCGACGCGGGAACGCGCCACGATCTGCCGCTCGACGAGCTCGGCCCCTACATGCGCTCGATGCGCGTCGACTGCGGGCCGGTGCGGATCGGGTCCTGGGAGGAGCTGCAGGACTACATGGACGGCTCGGCGGGCTCGGTGGGGCGGATCATGGCCGTCCTGCTCGGAGTCCCCGCCGGCCACCGCGACCAGTTCGGCCACCTCGGGCAGGCCTTCCAGCTGACCAACTTCATCCGCGACGTGCCGGAGGACCTCCGCCTCGACCGCGTCTACCTCCCGGAGGCCGACCGCCGGCGCCTCGGAGTCGAGGAGGACGCGCTCGGCGCGCCGAGCGCCTCCGCCGAGGTGCGCGCCGTCGTCGCCGAGCAGGTCGGGCGCGCGCGGGCGCTGTTCGCGGCCGCCGAGCCGGCCGTGGCCGCCGCGCCGGCCTCGGTGCGCGCGGGCATTCGCATGGCGGTCGCCGCCTACCTGATGATCCTCGATCGCGCCGAGGCGGCCGGCTACGACGTGCTCGCGCGCCCGGTCGGGCTGCGGCCCTGGCACCTGCCGCCGGCAGTGCTGCGAGGGCTGGGCCGATGACGCGCCGGGCGACCCTGCGGGGTGCGGAGCGAACTCCGCTCGCGGGCGATGCCGCCCGCGCCGACGTGCTGATCTGCGGCGCCAGCTTCGCCGGGCTCGCGGTCGCGCGCGAGCTGACCGGGAGCGGCGCCGACGTACTCGTCGTCGACCGCTACGAGATCGGCGAGCGCGCGACGTCCGCCTGCGCGGCGCCGACGCCGTGGCTGCACGCGATGGGCGCCGAGCGCGCCATCCGCCAGGAGCTCCCGTGCATGGGCTTCCACACGCCGCACGGCTCCACCCGCTTCCGGCTGCCGTGGAGTTGGAGCGCCTTCGACTACCGCGAGCTCTGCGCCGCGCTGTGGGAGCAGTGCGGCGACGCGCGCTTCGCGGTCGCGAAGGTCGACCGCAGGAGCGGCCGGGTGGTCCACACCGACCGCGGCGACCTGACCGCGCCGCTGATCGTCGACGCGCTCGGCTGGCGCCGCGTGCTCGGCCCGGGCCCCAACGTGCAGCCGCCCGACGCGCTGATCTCGCGCGGCCTGGAGGTCCATCCCCACGACGGCCAGGGCGTCGACCTCGACATCTGGATCGAGCGCGGGGTGGTGCGCCAGGGCTACGCCTGGGCCGTGCCGGCGGACGGCGAGCGGCGCATCGGCGTCGGCTCCTACGCGCCACGCGACCACGTCAAGGAGCCGACGGTGGCGATGGCCGAGCGGCTCGGCGCCGAGCCCGTCCGCTTCCAGGGCAACTGGTTCCCACACGCGCTGCGCCCCGCCGCCGAGGACGGCGTGCTGTTCGCCGGCGACTCCGCCGGACACTGCCTCCCGCTCTCGGGCGAGGGCATCCGCACCGCGTTCTACTTCGGCATCGCCGCGGGGCGCGAGCTGCGCGCGGTCCTGGCCGGCGAGCAGGACCTCGACGCCGCCGCCGCGCGCTACGGCGCGTTCTCCGCGCGCCACGCCCGTGCCTACCGGATCGCCCTGCGGCTGCAGCGGCTGATCCCCGCGCTGCCGCCGCGCGTGTTGACGGCCCTGCTGGCGGCGTCGGGCCGCCCGCGGCTGTGCCGGCCCGCGTTCTCGTGGTACCTGGGCATCGCGCATCCGCGGTTCGCCGCGCCGCGTCCGCCTAGAATCGGGCGGACATGGACGACGCCATCGCCTTCGACGAGCGCGGTCTCGTCCCGTGCGTCATCCAGGACTGGCGATCGGGAGAGGTCCTCACCCTCGCCTACATGAACCGCGAGGCGCTGGAGCGCACGCGCGCGACCGGCGAGCTGCACCTCTACAGCCGCTCCCGCCTCAAGCTGTGGCACAAGGGCGCGACGTCGGGCAACACCCAGGCGGTGAAGGCGCTGCGGCTCGACTGCGACGGCGACACCGTGCTCGCGCTGGTCGAGCCCGCCGGGCCCGCGTGCCACACCGGCGAGCGCACCTGCTTCCATCGCGGCGAGCTCGAGCCGCCGGCGCCCCACGAGGTCCTGCCCGGCCTCGAGCGCACGATCGCGGCCCGCGCCGCCCAGGGCGACAGCGGCTCCTACACGGCCCAGCTGCTCGCCGACCCGCCGTTCGTGGGCGAGAAGGTCCAGGAGGAGGCCGAGGAGGTCGCCCGCGCCGCGCGCGAGGAGACCGGCGAGCGCGTCGCCGAGGAGGCCGCCGACGTCCTCTACCACCTCTCCGTGCTGCTGCGCTCGCGCGGCCTCACCCTCGCCGACGCGGAGGAGGTGCTCGCTGCCCGCCGTCGCTGAGGAGCTGTCGCCCGGGCTCGAGTCGGTCCGCGAGGCGGCGGCGGAGTACAACCTCGTCCCGGTCTGGCAGACCTTCGTGGAGGACTGCGAGACGCCCGTCTCCGCCTTCCTGAAGCTGCGCGGCGCCGGCCCCGCGTTCCTGCTCGAGTCCGCCGAGCAGGGCCAGCGCGTCGGCCGCTGGTCGTTCATCGGCTACAAGCCGCGGCGTGTCGTGCGGTGGAGCCTGGCCGACGGAGGCGACCCGTACGCGATCGCCGCCGAGGTGACGACCAAGCACCGCCAGGCCCCGCTGGCCGGCCTGCCGCCCTTCGCCGGCGGCGCGGTCGGATTCTTCGGCTACGACTGCGTGCGCGCCGTCGAGCGCCTCGGCGAGCCCAACCCGGACGAGATCGGCCTGCCCGACATGGCGCTGATGCTCTCGGACGCGATCGTCGCCTTCGATCACCTCAAGCACGAGGTCACGATCCTCGCCAACGCCTACGTCGAGGAGGACGGCGGCGTCGAGGCCGCGCACGAGCGCGCCCGGGCCCTGATCGCCGAGGTCCGCGAGCGGCTGGCGGGGCCGCTTCCGCGGGTGGGTGGGGACCGGGTCCCCTCCGGGCCCCGCGAGCAACCGGTCTTCGAGCCCAACATGCCGCGCGAGGCCTTCGAGGCGATGGTCGCCCGGATCGTCGAGTACGTCCACGCCGGCGACGCCTTCCAGGTCGTGCCCTCCCAGCGCTGGTCGGCGCCCTCGCCCGTCGAGCCGTTCTCGATCTACCGCGGCCTGCGGGCGGTGAACCCGTCGCCGTACATGTACTTCCTCGACTTCGAGGACTTCCAGCTCGTCGGCGCCTCGCCCGAGCCGCTGCTGACGGTCAGCGGCCGGCGCGCCTCGACGCGGCCGATCGCCGGCACACGCCCGCGCGGCGCCACGGCGGAGGCCGACCGCGAGATCGCCGAGGACCTGCTGGCCGATCCCAAGGAGCGCTCCGAGCACGTGATGCTCGTCGACCTCGGCCGCAACGACCTCGGCCGCGTCTGCGAGTTCGGCACCGTCGAGGTCGAGCAGTTCATGGGCGTGGAGACCTACTCCCACGTGATCCACATCGTCTCCAACGTCGCCGGGACGCTGCGCCCGGAGGTCAGCGCGGTCGACGCGCTGCGCTCGATGCTCCCCGCCGGCACGCTCTCCGGCGCGCCCAAGGTGCGCGCGATGGAGATCATCGACGAGCTCGAGTCGGTCAAGCGCGGCGCCTACGGCGGTGCCGTCGGCTGGCTCTCCTACACCGGCGAGCTCGACACCTGCATCTGCATCCGCACCGTCGTGGTCGCGGACGG
>DATBDM010000250.1:0-2293 GCA_036269915.1 Solirubrobacteraceae bacterium
CGCCGTGCCGCCTGGTACCGCGAGCAGGGTGTGCACACGATCTGCCCGACGCAGATCGCCATCGAGCAGCTCGAGCGTGCCGCGCTCTCCGAAGAGCCCGAGGCCGCCGAAGCGTGATGAACGAGTTGTACGTGATCATCGCCGGCGCCGGGAAGGTCGGCTGGAACCTGGCGCGCGAGCTGATCGAGAAGGGCCACGAGGTGACCTGCATCGAGCAGGACCGCCGGCGCTACCTGACCGTCGAGCAGGAGCTCGAGCACGCCGTGCAGTACGGCGACGCCACCGAGCTGTGGGTGCTCGAGCGGGCGGGCATCCAGCGCGCGGACCTGGTCGTGGCGGTCACGGGCGACGACGAGGACAACCTGCTGATCTGCCAGGTGGCCAAGGAGAAGTACCTGTGCGAGCGGATCATCGCCCGCGTCAACAACCCGCGGAACCTCGAGCACTTCAAGCTGCTCGGCATCCAGCCCGCGGTCTCCGCCACCGACCTGATCCTGCGGCTGATCGAGCACGAGGTGCCGCGCTACGGCCTCGTCCACCTTCTCGACCTGCCCGAGGAGCGCCTGGAGATCATCGAGCTGGTCGTCGGCGAGGACGCGCCCGCGGCGGGCTCGCGCGTCGCCGACATGGGCCTGCCCGAGGGCGCGCTCGTCATCTCGGTGCTGCGCGAGGGATCCGGCTTCGTGCCCAAGGCGGACACGGTGGTCGAGGCCGGCGACGAGGTGCTCGTCGTCCTCGATCCGGGGCTCGAGGAGGACATCACCCGGCGCTTCGTCGGAGACGAGTCGATTGCCTGAGGTCGAGCACGGCGTCGGGGTGCTCGTGGTCGGCGCCGGCGCGGGCGGGAGCGCGTGCGCGGAGGCGCTGCGCGAGGGCGGCTACGACGGCTCGATCCTGATGGTGGGGCGCGACGTCGATCCGCCCTACGACCGCCCGTCGGTCACCAAGAACTACCTCTCGGGCGAGTCGGCGCGGGTGGAGACCTACCTGCACCCGGCCGAGTGGTGGGCCGAGCGGGACGTCGACCTGCGCATCCGCACCAGCGTGATGCAGCTCGACACCGAGGCGCGCGCGGCGACGCTGTCCGACCAGACCGTCGTCTCCTTCGAGCACGCCGTCCTGGCCACGGGCGCGAACGTCCGGCGCCTGCGCGTCGACGGCGGGCAGCTCGAGGGCATCCACTACGTGCGGACCCTCGGGAACTCCGACGCGATCCGCGCGGCCGCGGACGCCGCGTCGCACGTCGTGGTCGTCGGCGGCTCCTACATCGGCTGCGAGGTCGCCGCGACGCTCACGAGCCGCGGGACGTCGGTGACGATGGTCGCCGAGGAGGCGCTGCCGCTCTCACGCGGGTTCGGCGACACCGCCGGCGCGTACTTCCGCGACGTCCTGACCGGGCACGGCGTCGAGTGGGCGGGCGGCGACGCGCTGGCGGCCTTCGAGGGCGCCTCCGACCGCGTCGAGGCCGTCCGCACGGCGTCGGGACGCCGGATCGCCGCCGACGCGGTCGTGCTGGGCACCGGCGTGACACCCGACATCATGCTCGCCCGCAGCGCGGGCCTGGAGCTCGGCGAGCGCGGCGGCGTACGCTGCTCGGAGCGCCTGGAGTCCTCGGTCGCGGGGATCTGGGTCGCCGGCGACTCCTGCGAGTACGAGTCGGTGATCCACGGACGTCCGATGCGCATCGAGCACTGGGAGGTCGCCCGTGGCCAGGGCACCGCCGTGGGGCGCGGCATCCTCGGGTCCGAGCAGCCCTTCGACGACATCCCGTACTTCTGGTCGGACCTCTCCGACTGGGCCTCGCTGGAGTACGTCGGTCCGGCCGAGCGCTGGGACCGGGAGGTCGTGCGCGGCTCGGTGCAGGACGGCGAGTTCTCGATCTTCTACCTCGACGGCGGCCGCGTCGCGGGCGCGCTCACCGTCGGTCGCGGCGACGACCTCGACCTCGCGCGCCGCCACCTCGCCGACCCGACGCTGCCGGTCGAGCTGTAGGGCGCGGCGGCCGCGTTGGCGGGACGACGTCAACCCCGGCTGGGTTAGGCGGCGGCGGGTCGGCGGGCGGCAGGAGCTTCGCGGGGGCCCTGGGCGCTTTTCCGTTCCAGGAGAACGGAAACGCGCCCAGCGGCCCCGATCCGACGTCGCCGCCACCCTACCCAGCCGCAGTTGACGTTCGCCGAGGCAGCCGGGCGCGCCCCGCCTCGCCGCGGGACGACGCGCCGCCGCCTAGACGCTGATCCGGTCGAGCGCGAGGTCACTCGGGGCCGGGGCGCCCTCGTGCCGCGGCTCGGGCGGG
>DATBDM010000251.1:0-2034 GCA_036269915.1 Solirubrobacteraceae bacterium
ATCTTCGTCGAGAAGATCTTCGAGATCATCCACGAGATCAACGAGCAGGGAACGACGATCCTGCTCGTCGAGCAGAACGCCCTGATGGCGCTCGACGCCGCCGACCGCGGCTACGTGCTCGAGACCGGGCACGTCGCCCTCACCGACGACGCCAAGAGCCTGCGCCAGAACGAACAGGTCCGTAAGGCGTACCTCGGCGAGACCTGAGCTAACCGGCGACCCGGATCGGGAAGTACGGAGGGGAGAGCAGGTAGCCGACGCGTGCGCGGCCGCCGGCGCGGCCGTGGGCCATCTCGAGCCCGGCCTGCAGGTTCCTGACGGGCACGAAGCCGAGCTGCCGTGCGGCGACGGCGTCCCGGCAACCGGCGACGACCACGGAGCCGAGCCGGCCGAGCGCCGGCGCGCAGCCGGCCCAGTCGGCGAACGGCAGCAGCGGGTGACACGTCCGGCCGTTGCGGTACTCCTCGATCGCGCGCTCGTCGGAAACGGCCAGACGCTCGGCTCCCAGCAGCTCCTCCGGCTCGCGCGGGCCGGTGTTGAGCGCGTGGAAGATCGTCCGGTAGGGCTGTTGCGTCGGATGGGCGAAATGGCGGTGGAAGCGGTGTAGCAGGATCACCGTCCCGCCCTCGACGAGGGGGAACGCCTCGCGCCAGAGCCGGAGCGCGAGCCCGAGCGCCAGGTAGGCGGCGAGCAACGGGTTCGGCCGCTCGCGCGGCAGGTGCGGCGTCGTTCGCGGGATCCCGATCACGATCGCGTCCAGCCTCTCGTCGAGCGTCGCAGACCGCGCTTCGACCGCGCGCAGCAGTGCCTCGGCGTGCGCCACCGCGGGCGGCCCGGCGTAAGCGGCGGTCGCGCTCAGGTCGCGCCGCACGGAGTGGATCATCCGGTTGCGGAGCACGCCCGGCATCAGCCCGAAGGCGCGCACGAGCGGGGAGCGCGCGATTCGCTCGACCGCCTCCGGCTCGTACGGGTAGCCGCGGGCGGCGCCGCCGAGCCGCGGCTGGTCGAGCACGAGCGAGATCCCGATCACGGGCAGCCGGTCGGTCAGCCGGCGCTCGAGCTGCATCGCCAGCCGCCAGCCCTGCGAGGCGCCGGATTCGAGCAGCGAGTACGCGGTTGCGGCGCGCAGCGCCTCGGCGCCCCCGCAGCCCAGCAGCAGCGAAGGCCCGCCGTCGAGCACCGTCTCGGCGCCGCTGACGGTCAGCACCAGGTCGGTGTCGAGGAGCGCGCGGTTGACGGCCAGCCGCGTGTTCCCGGCCGGCTCCAGCTCGACGAGCTCCGGGCTCTCGGCGTCCTGGATCTCGACGGTGCCGCGGAAGCGCCGGGCGAAGCCGGGGGTGACGATGCCGAGCCGCTCGAGCTCGCGCTGCTGCGGCCGGCGCGTGAGTCCGGTGGAGACGAGCAGCGTCTGCCGCTCGGTCGGGATGCCCGCTCGCTCGAGCTCCGCCGAGGCGGCCGCGAGCGCTGCCTGCCGCGGATCGTTCAGCGCGCCTGGTAGCGGCAGCGCCGGCGGCTCGACCACGATTGTCGCGCGCCCGCCGCGGGTCACGAGCGCCTCGAGCGGCTCGCCCGCCAGCGGGAACCGCAAGGCGTCGCGCACCGCCGCGCGCACGTCGGCGACCGGCTCGCCCGGCGGCGGCGGCCGCAGCACGACCGCGTCGTCGGGCACGTCGACGACGGTCAGGCGCGTGCCGAAGAGCAGCGGGACGCGCTGCACTACGGAATCGAGCGGTAGAGCCGCAGAAACGAGACGCGGAAGCCGCGCCGTGGCCAGAAGCGCGACGCCCAGAGATTCGTCAACCGCCAGTCGGTCGTCATCACCGGGTAGTCGTGCTCGTGTGCCCAGCGGATCACGTGCGCGGTCAGCGCGCGCCCGACGCCGGTGCCGCGCGCCTCGGGCTCGGTCGACGCCTGCGCGAGGTCGATGCTCTCCCGCGGCACGCGCAGGTCGTGCGGGCGCCGGTAGAGCAGGATGTGCCCGACGATGCGCCCGTCGCGCTCGGCGACGAACAGCTCGTACTTGTCCAAGTCCTC
>DATBDM010000252.1:0-21306 GCA_036269915.1 Solirubrobacteraceae bacterium
CCGGCGCGCCGTCGAACCGGGGCCCGACATCCTCCAGGTCCGACTTGAGGTTCCTGAGCGTGAATGGCATGGCGCGATCCTCACACACCGAGCGCCTCGAGCCGAGCGCGAGCGCTCGAGGACTCGGAGATCGGCATGAGCTGCCCCGCCTTGCCCAATCCGTGCGGCGGCATGTTCCCGTAGACGGCTTCGTACTGCCCCTCTCTGACCAAGAACGTCTCATGCCAGATCCCGGTGCGGCCGCTTCGTCCGACCCGTCGCCAGTACTGTCGCCAGACGTCCAGGTGAGGATCGTCCTTGTCCTTGGCGAAGGCCTCGAGCTGCTCGAATGACCGCCAGTACTGGACGATCGTCGGGACGCCCATCTCGTACGCGAGCAGGCCCGTCTCAGGGCGGGCGACGAGGTAGTCGAGCATGTGCCTCATCCCGCGGCGACCCCCCAGGTCGAGGAGGCTGCGAACGACCTGCAACTTGCTGTTGAGCCGGGCGCCGATCAGGAAGACGACGAAGTCGCCCTCGATCTCGGCGGTCATCCGTCTGCCAGCAACCTCGCCCATGCTCATCGCCTCTTCATTCGTCGGCCTGGCGACCGATCCTAGACCGCAGAACAGACGTGGGCCAGCCCCCTTCAGCGCACGCTTCTGTACTCGAGGTGGGCGACGCCGGGCGCCTCGACGGCCCGGACCTGCGCAAGTCGCACCCGACGCGGAGTGCAACCGGCTCGGACGAGGCCCTGGCGAGACCAGCCGGTACGCCTGGCATTCGTCGGCGAAAGCGCCGCGGCCGGCTGTCGTGAGCGACGGTGGCTGCAAGCCAGGGCCGCGCTTTCGGCGGCACGTGGACCCGCCGGCACCGAGCCGCCGTCAGCCGTCGAGGATCGTCAGGTCGAGCGCGCGCAGCCGCTCCGGGTCGGCGAGGAAGTCCATCGCGACGATCCTGCCGCCGCGGACGGTGATGGCGCCGACCGAGAACGGCTTGCCGTCGCGCATCGTGACCGCGCCGACGGCGCCGTTGACGAGCGCCCGGCGCATCTCCAGGCCGAGCTGGGCGAACATGCGCGCCTGGCGGAGGACCGCCTCGGCACCCCGTAGCTCCGTCGTCCCCTCCCCCATGTCGGCGCGCAGCACGATGTCGGGGTCGAGCAGGGCGAGCAGCGCCTCGAAGTCGCCGTCGCGCGAGGCGGCGAGGAACGCCTCGACGACCCGGCGCTGCGCATCGAGGTCGGGGTCCGGGACGACGTGCTCGCCCTGGACCCGGCGACGCCCGCGGCTGGCGAGCTGACGCGCCGCCTCGGGGGAGCGATCGACGATCCGCGCGATCTCGTCGAACGGGACGGCAAACATGTCGTGCAGCACGAACGCGAGCCGTTCGGCCGGCGTCAGCGTCTCGAGGACCACGAGCAGCGCCAGCCCGACGGAGTCCGCCAGCAGCGCCTCGTGCTCGGGGTCGGTGCCGTCGGCACGGTCGATGATCGGGTCGGGAAGCCGCACGCCGAGCGGCTCCTCGCGGCGCGTGGCGCGCGAGCGGAGCATGTTCAGCGCGACGCGCCCGACGACCGTCGTCAGCCAGCCCCCGAGGTTCTCGATCTCGTCCGCGTCACTGCGGTTCAGCCGCAGCCACGTCTCCTGCACCGCGTCGTCGGCCTCGCTCAGCGAGCCGAGCATCCGGTAGGCCACGGCGCGCAGCCGCGTGCGGTGCTCCTCGAAGCGCTCGGTCAGCCAATCACGTTCGTCCATCGGTCACATCGCTCCGTCGCGTCGGGTCATATCACCAGACCCGCGCAGGGCGGGCGATGTGACAGAAGGAGAACGAGATGCGGATCTTCGTCGCAGGAGCGAGCGGTGCGATCGGCACGCGGCTCGTCGCGCAGCTGGTGGATCGCGGCCACGAGGTGGTCGGGACGTATGCGTCGCCGGGCAACGCGGAGCGCGTACGGGCGCTCGGCGCCACGCCGGTCGCGCTCGATCTGCTCGACGCGCGCGCCGTGCGCAAGGCGGTCCTGGAGGCCGAGCCCGACGCGATCGCCCACGAGGCGACCGCGCTGGCGAACATGCGCTTCTCGCGCAACTTCGACCGCGGGTTCGCGCAGACGAACCGCCTGCGGACCGAGGGCACCGACGCGCTGCTGGCCGCCGCGCGCGAGGCCGAGGTGACGCGCTTCGTCGCGCAGAGCTACGCCAGCGCCCGCTACGAGCGCGTCGGCGGGATGGTCAAGACCGAGGACGACCCGCTCGACCCCGAGCCGTTGCCCTCGACGCGGCAGAGCCACGCAGCGATGCGCCACCTCGACGAGGCGGTGACGAACGCCGGCGGCATCTCGCTGCGCTACGGCGGCTTCTACGGGGCGGCGAACGACGGGCTGGTCGAGCCCGTGCGCAAGCGGCAGTTCCCGATCGTCGGCGAGGGCGGCGGCGTCACGTCGTTCATCCACCTCGACGATGCCGCCGACGCGACCGTGCTCGCCCTCGAGTCCGGACGCTCGGGCATCTACCACGTCGTCGACGACGAGCCCGCCGCGGTGCGCGACTGGCTGCCCGTCCTCGCATCGGTCCTCGGCGCCAAGCCGCCGCGCCACGTCCCCCGCTGGTTCGCGCGGCTGATCGGTGGCGACGCCGCGGTGATGATCGGCACCGAGTCGCGCGGCGCGTCCAACGCGAAGGCCAGGCGCGAGCTCGGCTGGATGCCCGCCCACCCGAGCTGGCGGGACGGCTTCGCCGAGGTCTATGGCGCTCAGAACCCGCCGCGCGACAGCAAGGCCCTGAGCCGTCCGCGGAACGCCCGCACGGTGGCGTAGTCCAAGGTCACGGCGTCGCCCTCGACCGGAAGCGCCGCCCCGACCGAGGAAGCGCGTGAGCCGCCCCTACTCGATCCAGACCGGGGCGATCTCGGCGCGCTCGACGGCACTCACCCGATCGGAATCGGCGCGGGGCGCCGATCACTTGACGGATTCGAGCGCCTAGCGGTCAGGCAGCGTGCAGAGCAGCGGCGTCGCGGCCGTCGGTTGCGCCGCGGCCGCCAGGCTCATCGCGCCCGGAGGGCGGGCAGAGGCGAGCACCAGCACCACGACCGGCACGGCGAGCGCGAGCGCGAGCGACCGCGCGCGGATCGGCGCCGCCCGCAGCACGAGCAGCGCGGCCGTGACCGCGGCCATCCAGCCGGCGCCCGTCGCGCCCGTGGCGACCATCGCGAGCATGAGACCGCCGCAGCGGACGGAGCTCGCGGCCCCCGGGCTGCAGGCGATCGCCAGTGCGACGATCGCCGCGACCTGCCACGACGCCAGCCGCAACAGGACGTAGCCGACGGCTCCCGCGACGAGCCAGGCCGCGACGAAGAGCGGGGCGGCGCACGCCTGCCGCAGCCGGCGCTCGCGCGCGCACGCACGCAGCGCCGCCGCGGGTGCCGCGACAGGGAGCATCATCGCCGCGGTCATCGCGAGCCAGGCGCCGGCGAAGGCGCCGGGTCCCGTTCCCATGCTCGGCATGCGCGCGAGGCTCACCGCCCAGGCCAGAGCGGCGACGCCGAGCATCGCGGCCAGCACGGCCGCAGCGACGCGGTCGCCCGCGATCCGGCCGAGGGCGGCGCCGGCAGCCATGTCAGCGCCGTGAGCGCCTGCCGAGGCGGAAGAAGACGAAGGCGACGAACGCCAGCACGCCGCCGAGGACACGCGGGTCGCGCAGCCGGTCGGCCACCATCGCGCCGCCGAGCGAGCCGAGATCGAGCGCCTCCGCCGACGACGGTGCCGGTGCCGGCGGTGGCGGTGGCGGTGGCGGCGGGGTCGGGGCGGCCGCCTGCGCCGGCGCGCCCGTCGGCGCCACCGCGGCGACCGTGGGCTCCGGCACGGCCGGCTCGTCACCGCCCGCGAGCATCGCGGCGAGGTTGTCGGCGAACGTCCCGATCAGCCGGCCGCTGACGTCCTGGAGGACCCCCTGGCCCATGGTCGCCACCTTGCCGCTGAGCTGCACCTCGGTGATCACGGTCGCCGACGTGTGCCCGCCGTCGCCGCCGAGCTCCATCGTCACGTCGGCGTCGGCGGTGCCCTGGCCGCGCGACTCCTTGGCGCGCGCACGCATTACCGCGCGATGGGCCTCCGGGTCGCGGTCGGTGATCTCGACCGCGCCGTTGTAGGTCATCGACATCGGGCCGACCTTGACCTTGATCGCGACCTTGTAGGCGTCCTCGCCCGTACGCTCGAGCACCCGCGCGCCGGGCACCGTCGGGGCCACGCGCTCGACGTCGAGCAGCGCCTGCCAGACCTCCTCGAGCGGGGCGTCGACGTCGAAGTGGTTCTCGAAGCGCATGCGATGCCTCCTCTATCGGTGTCGGCCGATCGCCTCGACGACGCCGTCGAGCGCCGCGACGCTGTGGCCGCTGACCAGTTCGTCGACGTGCGGCAGCGCGGCGGCCATGCCGCCGGTGAGCGGGGCGAAGCCCGGCGCCGCCACGCGCGGGTTGACCCAGACGGTCCGGTACGCGAGCCGCGAAAGGCGCTCCATCTCGCGACCGAGCAGCGCCGGATCGCCGCGCTCCCAGCCGTCCGAGAGGATCACCACGACGGCGTCGCGCGCCATGCCGCGGCGGCCGAAGCGATCGTTGAAGGCGCGCAGCGCCTCGCCGATCCGCGTGCCACCCGCCCAGTCGGGAGCGGCAGCGCTCGCGCGCTCCACCGCGACCTGCGCGCGGCCGGCGCGCAACGCCCGGGTCACGCGCGTCAGGCGCGTCGCGAAGACGAAGGTCTCCGCCCCGGCGCCGCGCGCCGCGCCCTCCAGCAGCAGCAGGTAGGCACGGGCGAACGGCGCCATCGACCCGGACACGTCGAGGAGCGCGACGAGCCGCCGCGGCCGGTCGCGCCGGCGGCGATGGACGCGCTCCACAGGATCGCCGCCGGTGCGATGGCTTCGGCGCAGCATCGCGCGAACGTCCAGGTGCTCGCCGCGGCGCGCCCTGCGCGCCCTACGACCGCGACGCGGCGGAGTGGCCGGCGCCAGCTCGGCGATCAGGCGCGCGACGAGACCCAGCTCGGCCGCGTCGAGCGCGTCGAGCCGCACTCCCGCGAGTCGCTCGACATCGCTCGCCGTCTGCCCGACCGGCACCGTGACGGCGTCGGCGCGCGAGGCCTCCGCATCAGCCGCGCCAGAGACGCCGCCCGCCCCGCCGGGAACCGGCTCCGGAGCGGGGACGCTGCGGGCGCGCGTGGACGGCGGGGCTGTCGGGTCGCCGCGCGCGGCGTCGGCCGCGTCGGCCATGCCGTCCACCACCGCCGAGAAGACCGCGTCGAAGACAGGCACCTGATCGCTCGCCGTGACGAACGCGAGCCGCGCCGCCCAGTACAGCGAGCGGCGCTCCCCGGTGGGCAGCAGCGACACGGCGCGCACGAACGTGACCGAGCGGTCCGGGGTGACCGGCAGGCCGGCGAGCCGCAGCGAGCGCGCCAGCGCGACCGCGGCGAGCGGCGCGTCGCGCTCCAGCGCGCGCGTCAGCACGGCGTGCCCGGCAGCGCTCACGCGCCGCCCCCGACGAGGCGCTCGAGGCCGGCGGCCCGCACGCTCTCCTGATCCTCGCGGTACTTGAGCACCGAGCCGAGCGTCCGGTCGGCCATCTCCGCGCCCAGCCGCTCGGCGCCGAGCAGCTCGAGCGCCGCGACCCAGTCGATCCCCTCGGCGATCCCGGGCGGCTTCTGGACGTCGGCGGCGCGCAGCCGCGCGAGCGCCGCGACGACGTCCTCCGCGAGCCCCTCCGGGGTGCCGGGCACGCGGCGGCGCACGATCGCGACCTCCCGCTCGGGCGGCGGGTAGTCGATCCAGTGGTAGAGGCAGCGCCGCTTGAGCGCGTCGTGCAGATCGCGCGTGCGGTTGGAGGTCAGCACGACCGCCGGCGGGACGCGCGCCCGGATCGTGCCCAGCTCGGGCACGGTCACCGCGGCGTCGGCGAGCACCTCGAGCAGGAAGGCCTCGAACTCGGGATCGGCGCGATCGAGCTCGTCCACGAGCAGCACGGCGGGCAGCGGGCCGGGATGCTCGATCGCCTCCAGCACCGGGCGCCGGACGAGGTACTCACGGCCGAACAGGTCGTCCTCGCCGACGTCCTCCCGGCCCGCCTCCGCGAGCCGGATCCGCAGCAGCTGGCGGGGGTAGTTCCACTCGTAGAGGGCCTCGGTGCTGTCCATGCCCTCGTAGCACTGCAACCGTACGAGCGGCGTGCCGAGCGCGTCGGCCAGCGCGCGCGCCGCCTCGGTCTTGCCGACTCCAGCCTCGCCCTCCAGCAACAGCGGCTGCGGGAGGCGCAGCGAGAGGAACATGGCCGTCGCCAGCCCCTCGTCGGCGAGGTAGTCGGCGCCGTCGAGCAGCGCGGTCAGCGCCGGGACGTCGCCGACGCGCTCGCTGACCTCCGCCGGGGCACCGGCGCGCGCGGGTCGCGTCACGACGATCCCGCGCCGGCCAGCACCGCCTCGTAGTCCTCCCACGTGTCGACGTCGAGCGGGACCGGTCCAGCCACCGCCACCTCGACGACGTCGGCCGGCCGCTGATCGAGCAGCTTCCACACCGCCTTGTCGCCGTTCAGCCGCGCGAGATCGCCGAACACGGTGCGCGCGAAGGCGAACGGGTGACCGCGCCCGTCCTCGTAGCGGCACACCGCGAGCGGCGCATCGCCGCGCCCGGCCAGGAGCGCCGCGACCGTCGCCGCGCGCACCCCCGGCTGGTCGCCGAGCAACAGCAGGAGCACGTCGCAGCGCGGGTCGAGCGCGCCGACCGCCGCCGCGATCGAGGACGAGCAGCCGGTCCCGTAGGCGTCGTTGACGACGACGTCGGCGCCGCCGAGATCGACCCCGTCGCGGACCTCGCCACTCGCGCCGCCGAGCGCTACCAGCAGCTGGTCGCAGCGGCATCCGCGTGCTGTCGCCAGCACCGCGTCGAGCAGGGTCGCGCCGCCGTAGGGAAGCAGTTGCTTGGGCCGTCCCAGTCGTCGCGAGCCGCCGGCGGCGAGGACGAGCCCGCTCACGAACTGGCCATCAGGCATGCGCGAGCCAGGCCTTCCGGCAGCTCTCTCCGCAGAACGCGACGTCGCCGGCGCGAGGCGTGTCCGGGCCGACGACGACCGTCATCCCGCACACCGGATCGACCGCCGTCCGGGGCGCCTGCCAGCCACCGCCGGCCGTGGGCACGGTGCGGTCGCGGCGGACGGCGACGAGCTCGGCGAGGATCGACAGCGCGATCTCGGCATGGGTGTGCGCCCCGATCTCGAGCCCGGCCGGCGTGCGCACCCGTGCGACCTCCTCCTCCGGGATGCCGTCGGCGCGCAGCGCGTCGAGCACCGCCGCGCCGCGCGGGCGCGACGCCACGAGGCCGACGTACTCGCAGCCGGCCTCCAGCCCGCGGCGCACCGCCTCCTCGTCGTCGTGGCCGAGCGAGGCGACCACCGCCGCGAAGTCGCCGGCCTCGGCGCGCGCTCCGATGCGGGCCCGGAAGCCGAGCGGGCCGGCCAGCTCCGCCAGCGCCCGCGCGATCGGCGACTCGCCGCTCACGGCGACACGTGGCGCGGGCACGTGCGGCTCGAGGAACAGCTCGAGCGCTCCGCCGCTCAGGCAGGGGTTGGCGACGACCACCGTGCCGGGCTCCTCTCCCGGTCCGTCCTCGGTGCCCGGCAGGATCCGCAGGAGCACGGGCTCGCCCGTCTCGAGCGCGTGCAGCGCCTGCAGGCGCACGGTGGCGTCGGCGCACGAGCCCCCTACGAACCCGTCGACGGTGCCATCGCCGAGCACGAGCGCCCGGTCCCCCGGCCGGGCGCTCGTCGGCGCGACGCAGCGCACGACCGTCGCCTCGACGAAGGCGATCCCGGCGGCCTCGAGCTCGTCGGCCCGCGCGCTCACTGCGCCTCCGGCGCCCCGTGGTCGTGCAGCGCCTGCCACACGCGCGCGGGGGTGACGGGCATGTCGAGGTGGCGCACGCCGAGCGGTGAGAGCGCGTCGACGACGGCGTTGACCACCGCCGGCGGCGAGCCGACGTTCGCGGACTCGCCGACGCCCTTGGCTCCGAGCGGGTGGTGCGGCGACGGCGTCACCGTCTCCCCCAGCTCCCAGTCGGGCACCTCCATCGAGCTCGGCACGAGATAGTCCATCAGCGAGCCGCTGAGGCAGTTGCCGTCCTCGTCGAAGGCGATCTGCTGCATCAGCGCGATGCCGACGCCCTCGGCGAGGCCGCCGTGGATCTGGCCCTCGACGACCATCGGGTTGATGCGCACGCCGCAGTCGTCGACCGCGATGAAGCGGCGCACCTTGACTTCGCCCGTGCCCGGATCGACGTCGACCACGCAGATGTAGCCGCCACAGGGGTAGGTGAGGTTCGGCGGGTCATAGACCGACACCGCGTCGAGGTGGCCCTCCACCCCCTCCGGGAGCTCGAGCGATCCGTGCGAGGCGAGTGCGATCTCCTGGATCGTCTGCCCCTTCTCGGGGTCGCCCTTGACGAACCAGCGGCCTTTCTCCCACTCGAGATCGTCGGGCGACACCTCGAGCGCCGCGCCGGCGATCAGCCGGGCCTTGTCGCGGATCTTGCGCGAGACCATCGCCGTCGCCGCGCCCGACACCGGCGTCGAGCGGCTCCCGTAGGTGCCGAGGCCGAACGGTGTCTGGTCGGTGTCGCCGTGGACGACCTCGACGTCCTCGGGCGGGATGCCGAGCTCCTCGGCGACGATCTGCGCGAACGTCGTCTCGTGGCCCTGGCCCTGGGTCTTGACCGAGATGCGCAGCACGGCCTTGCCGGTCGGGTGCACGCGCAACTCCGCGCCGTCGGCCATGCCCAGGCCAGCGATGTCCATCGTCTTGCGCGGCCCCGCGCCGACGGTCTCAGTGAAGAACGAGACCCCGATACCCATGTACTCCCCGCGCTCGCGCTTGGCGGCCTGCTCGCGGCGCAGCTCGTCGTAGCCGGCGATCCGCATCGCCTCGCGCATCGTCTTCTCGTACTCGCCGGAGTCGTAGACCCAGCCGGTCCTCGTCTCGTAGGGGAACTGCTCGGGGCGGATGAAGTTCTTCAGCCGCAACTCCGCCGGGTCCATCCCCAGCTCGGCGGCGAGCAGGTCGACCATCCGCTCGACCAGATAGGCGGCCTCGGTCACCCGGAACGAGCAGCGGTACGCCACCCCGCCGGGCGCCTTGTTGGTGTAGACGCCCTTGACCGTGCAGTACGCGGCCTCGAGGTCGTAGGAGCCGGTGAAGATGTGGAAGAACCCGGCCGGGAACTTGGTCGGCTGGGCCGTGGCGTTGAACGCGCCGTGGTCGGCGAGCACGTCGACGCCGACCGCGCGGATGCGCCCGTCGCGGTCCGCCGCGATGCGGCCGGTCATCAGGTAGTCGCGGGCGAAGCCGGTCGAGGTGAGGTTCTCGGTCCGGTCCTCCATCCACTTGACCGGATGGCCGGAGACGATCGAGGCGACGACGGCGCACACGTAGCCGGGGTAGATCGGCACCTTGTTGCCGAAGCCGCCGCCGATGTCGGGCGCGATCACCTGGATCTTATGCTCGGGCAGCCCCGCGACGATCGCGTACAGCGTCCGGTGGGCGTGCGGCGCCTGCGTGGTGCACCACAGCCGCAGCTTGCCGGTGACCGCGTCGTAGTCGGCGACCGCGCCGCAGGTCTCCAGCGGGCACGGGTGCACCCGCTGGAACGGGACCTCCTGGGTGACCACCACGACGTCGGCGTCGTCGAACACGCGGTCCGTCTCGGCCTTGTCACCGGCCTCCCAGTCGAAGATGTGGTTGCTGGTCTGGCCCTCCTTGTCGTCGCGGATGACCGGCGCATCCGGCTCGAGCGCGCGGTGCGGATCGACGACCGCGGGCAACGGCTCGTAGTCGACGTCGATCAGCTCGAGCGCGTCACGCGCGGTGTACTCGTCGTCGGCGACGACGAAGGCGACCTCCTGGCCCTGGAAGCGGACCTTGTCGGTGGCCAGCACGGCCTGCGTGTCGGCCGAGAGCGTCGGCATCCACGCGAGCCCCTGCGCCTCGAGGTCGGCGCCGGTGATCACCGCGCGGACCTTCGGCAGCTGCAGCGCCGCGGACGTGTCGATCGAGACGATGCGCGCGTGCGCGAGCGGGCTGCGCAGCACGGCGCCGTGCAGCATGCCGGGCAGCCTGACGTCGTCGACGTAGTTGCCGCGGCCGCGGATGAAGCGGGGATCCTCCTTGCGCTTGAGCCGACCGAAGCCGATCGGGCGCTCCTCGACCGTGGCCATCAGGCGCTCACCTCCTGCGGGTGCTCGGCCGCCCAGCGGATCGACGCGATGATGTTCTTGTAGCCCGTGCAGCGACAGATCTGACCGGAGATCGCGACGCGGATCTCCTCGTCGGTGGGGTGCGGATTGGCGTCCAGCAGGGCGCGGGCGGTGAGCATCATGCCCGGGGTGCAGAAGCCGCACTGCAGGCCGTGCTCCTCCATGAAGCCCTGCTGCACCGGATCGAGCACGCCGCCCTGCTCCATGCCCTCGACGGTGCGCACCTCGTGTCCGTCGACCATCGCGGCCAGCACCGTGCAGGACTTCACGGGCTCGCCGTCCATGAGCACGACGCAGGCGCCGCAGTTGGAGGTGTCGCAGCCCCAGTGCGAGCCGGTCAGCTCGAGCTTGTCGCGCAGCATGTGCACGAGCAGCATGCGCGGCTCGACGTCCGCCGACCGCGGCTCGCCGTTGACGGTGACGTTGATCTCCATCGTCTCCTCCTTAGCTGGCCAGCGCACGCTCGGCGGCGCGGCGCAGGGCGCGGTGGGTGAGCTCCTTCGCCAGGTGGCGCTTGTACTCGGCGGGACCTCGCTGGTCTCCGATCGGATCGGAGTCCTCCGCGGCGAGCGCGGCGGCCGCCGCGAACGCCTCCTCGGAGGGCGGGCGGCCGACGAGCGACTCCTCGGCACGGGTCGAGCGCACGCTCGTCGGGTTGACCGCGCTGAGCGCGATCCCGGCGGCGGCGATGTCGGCGCCTTCGAGCCAGAGCGCGGCGCCCGCTGCGGCGGTGGCCCAGTCGCCGGTGCGGCGCTTGACCTTCTCGTAGGCGCTGCCGTGGTGCGAGCGGACCGGGAGGCGCACCTCGACGAGCATCTCGGCGTCGCCGACCGCCGTCTCGTATGGGCCCTGGGCGAAGTCGGGCAGGGCAACCTCACGATCGCCGCCCGAGCCGCGGATGACCGCGACGCCGCCGAGCGCGGCGCACACGGCGCTCAGGTCCTCCGAGGGATCGGCCTGGCAGAGCGCGCCGCCGATCGTGCCGCGGTTACGCACCGGCGGGTCGGCGATCAGCAGCTCGGCGTCACGGATGATCGGGAAGCGCTGCGCGAGCAGCTCGGATTCGAGGACCTCGCGGTGGCGTGTCATCGCGCCGATGTGCACCGCGTCGCCGGCCTCGCGGATGTAGGCCAGTTCCGGCGCGAGGTCGTTGATGTCGATCAGGTGCTCCGGCGTGGCGAGCCTCAGCTTCATCATCGGCAGCAGCGAATGGCCGCCGGCGACGAGCCGGGCCTCGGGGCCGAACCGCTCCAGCATCGCGATCGCGTCGTCGATGCTCGACGCACGGGCGTATTCGAACGGCGCAGGTACTTGCATGTCCCGCCTCTCCTCGCGTGACCCTGGCGGCCAAGCTAGCGCCTCCTCGTGCGGATCCGCATGAGGTCATAACCATTGGCTTATAGTCCGCGAGGTGACATTCGCCCAGTTGCGCTCGTTCGCGACGGTCGCCCGCATGGGCTCCGTCAGCGAGGCGGCGACGGCGCTCGGTGTCTCGGAGCCGGCCGTCTCCTCCGCGGTTTCCGCGCTGCGCAAGGACCTCGGCGACGAGCTGTTCGTCCGCGTTGGCGGCGGGATCCGCCTGACCGCCGGCGGCGAGCGCCTCGCCGCCGCGGCTGCGGAGATCGTGGGGCTCGAGGACCGGCTCCGGCGCGAGGTCCGCGAGGCGCGCGGCGAGCGCGGTCTGCTGCGGCTGGTCGTCTCGCCGACGGTCGCGGAGTACGTGTCGGCGCCGCTGCTGGACGCGTTCACGCGGCGCCAGCCGACGCTCGAGGTCGCACAGGAGGTGGCGGCCGGCGACGACTTCGCGCCGATGCTGCTCGACCGGCGCGCGGACGTCGCGCTCGGGCCTTCGCCGCGGCCGGCCGCGGGTGTCGACGCGATCCCGTTCCTGCGCTTCAAGCTCGTCGTCGTCGCCGGGCCGCGCCACCGGCTGGCCGCCGCGCGCGACATCGGGCTCGACGCCCTGCGCGGCGAGCGCTGGCTCGTCGGCCCGGGCGAGAGCGAGCTCGCGCGGCTCTTCGCCGAGCGGAGCCTGCCCGTGCCGGAGACCGGGACCTTCGCCACCGAGGCCGGCGCGCAGGGCGCGGCCGCGGCGGGCGAGGGCGTGATGCTGGCGATCGCGCACACGGTGCTGGGGCCGCTGCGGCGCGGCTCGCTCGTGCGCCTCGACGTTCGGGGCACGCCGCGCGATGCGTTCTGGTACGTGGCCACCCTCGGGCGCGAGCGGCGCTCGCCGGTCGCCGCCGCGCTGCGCCGCTTCGTCGCGACGCCCGAGGCGACGCAGGCGATCGTGGCGCGGCCGGGTGGCGTTCCCGCGGGCCGCTTCCGGCCGCCGGTCTACGTGACGATCTGGAGCGCGCTCGACGTCTCGGCTCGCCAGGCGTCCTGACGAGCCACCGGCCTAGCCGACCGCCGGGGCCGCCGAGCGCGTGTGGATCGGGCCGCGCGACTCCGCGAGGCGGCCGCCGCCCCGTCCGGCGCGCAGCGCGAGCACTTCGCCGAGCACCGCGATCGCCGTCTCCGCCGGCGTACGCGCGCCGACGTCGAGGCCGCACGGCGAGTTGATCCTGGCCAGCTGGTCATCGCGCACGCCCGCGGCGACCAGGCGCTGCATGCGCGCGTCGTGCGTGCGCCGGCTGCCCAGCGCGCCGATGTACCCCGCCCCGGTCTCGACCGCCGCGGTCAGCGCCGGCTCGTCGAACTTCGGGTCGTGGGTGAAGACGAGCACGGCGTCGCGCGGGCCGAGGTCCTGGTCGCGCAGGTACTCCGCCGGCCAGGAGACGACGACCTCGGCGTGCTCGGCGAAGCGCGGGCTGGCCGCGAACGCCTGGCGCGCGTCGACGATCGTGACCACGTAGCCGATCTCGGTCGCGATCCGCGCGAGCGCGGCCGAGAAGTCGATCGCGCCGAAGATCACCATGCGCGGCGGCGTGGCGAACGCGTGGATCGCGACGCGCAGCTCCGAGCCCATGGTCTCGCCCCGCGCGCTGTAGCGGCGCACGGCCGAGCGGCCCTCGTCGAGGAACCCGCGCGCGTCGCGCGTGACGCTCGCGTCGAGCAGGTCCGTGTGCTCGAGAGCGCCGACGACCCGGTCCTCGAGCACCGCGAGCGACGTGCCTGCCGCGCGCCCGTCGAGCAGGGTCGCGAGCGCCACCGGGCGGCCCGCCTCGATCTCGTCGCGCACCGTCTCGCGGGTCTCGCGCTCGAGCAGCTCGTGGACGAAGATGCGCACGGTCCCGCCGCACATCAGCCCGACGTCGGCCGCCTGCTGATCGCTGATCCCGTAGGAGACGACGCGCGGCGGCGCACCGGCGAGCACGCCCTGCGCCTCCTCGACCAGCGCGCCCTCGACGCAGCCGCCGGTGACCGAGCCCTCGATCCTGCCCGCGTCGTCGACGAGCATCTCGGCGCCTGGGTCCAGCGGCGCGGAGCCGATCGCCTCGATCAGCGTCGCGGCGACGACACGGCGCCCCTCGGCGAGCCAGTCGAGCGCCACGAGCATCGAACGTGGAGTCACGTCATGGACGGTACAACGCTCCCGAGCGCGTCCGCGAGCCGCCGGCCGCCCGCGACCTCGTCGCGACCGTGTCGGGCCGCCCCGAGGGCGGCCCGACACGTCCTCCTCAGCGGTGATTCGGGCCGTCGTCGGCCCCGTGGTGGTGGTGATGGTGGCCGTGGTGGCGGCCGTGATGGTGGCCGTGATCGTCGCCGCGATCGTGGCTGACCGGATCGTCGGCGCCGTGGCGCGCGAAGGCGGCGGGCGCCGCGGCGCCGGCCAGTGCCACGATGGCGATCGTGGCTCCGGTGGCGAGACGTCGTGCGGGCTGCGAGCTCATGCGGGCTCCTCTCGTTGGTCTCCGCAGACTGGTCGCGACCCGGTCCCGCCGACAATGGGTCTTTGGTCCTGGGCCCTCGCGGGCGCGGGCATCCGCGGCTAGGGTCGCCTTCCGCCGTGCGCCGCCTTCGTCACGATCCCGTCGCGCAGTTCGCCGTCGCCGGCCTGGTGGCGATGATCCTGATCGGCCTGGCGACGGCTGCGGTCAGCCGCCACACCGGCACCAGCGAGGCGATCCGCGACGCGAAGGAGCTGACGGCGTTCGCCGGCCGGGGCATCGTCGAGCCGAACCTGACCCGCGGCGTGCTGGCCGGGAACCCGGCCGCGCTGCGGCGCTTCGACGCGCTCGTGCACCGGCGGGTCCTGCGCGACGGCATCGTGCGCGTGAAGATCTGGTCGCGCGACGGCCACGTCATCTACTCGGACGAGCCGCGGCTGATCGGCGCACGCTACCCGCTCGGCGGCGACGAGCTCACCGCGCTGCGGGTGGAGGCCGACGTCTCGGACCTCTCCGCACCGGAGAACCGCTTCGAGCGCTCCTACGACAAGCTGCTCGAGGTGTACCTGCCGATCCGCGCGCCGGGCGGCCGGTGGCTGCTGTTCGAGGCCTACCAGCGCTACAGCGCGGTCTCCGCGAACGGCTGGCGCCTGTGGCTCGCCTTCGTGCCCGCGCTGCTCGGCGGCCTGCTGCTGCTGCAGCTCGTCAACCTCCCGCTCGCCCGCTCGCTCGCCCGTCGGCTGCGAGAGGGCCGGCGCGAGCGCGAGGCGCTGCTCGAGCACGCGCTCGACGCCTCCCAGACCGAGCGGCGGCTGATCGCCGCCGACCTGCACGACGGCGTCGTCCAGGACCTGCTCGGCGTGTCCTACTCGCTCGCGGCCGGCGCGGCGCGGATCAACGGCAGCGACCCGGAGGCCAGCGCCGCGCTGCGCGAGGGCGCGACGCGGACGCGGGAGACGGTCAGCGCCGTGCGGGCCCTGCTGATCGACATCTACCCGCCGAGCCTGCAGAGCGCCGGGCTCGCCGCCGCGCTCGGCGACCTCGCCACCACCTATGGCTTCCGCGGCGTGCAGACGACGGTGGCCGTGCCACCCGGGCTGGCGCTGCCGGCGAGCACCGAGCGCTTGCTGTTCCGCTGCGCGCAGGAGGCCCTGCGCAACGCGTACAAGCACGCGGGCGCGTCGCACGCGCGGATCCACGTCAGCGCCGTCGACGACGGCGTCCGCGCCGAGATCGCCGACGACGGGCACGGCTTCGACGTCGCGGTCCTCGCCGAGCGTGCCGAGCAGGGGCACCTCGGCCTGACGCTGATCCGCGATCTCGTCGAGGAGGCCGGCGGGCGCTTCGAGGTGAGCTCGAGCCCGTCGGGGGGAACCACGGTCCGCGTGGAGGTGCCGCGGTGATCCGGGTGATGATCGTCGACGACCACGGCCTCGTCCGGGCGGGACTGGAGCAGCTGCTCGGGAGCGCCGAGGACGTGGACGTGGTCGCCGCGGCGGCGGGCGGTCGCCAGGCCGTCGAGATGGTCGAGGCCGCGCGGCCCGACGTCGTCCTCATGGACCTCTCGATGCCCGATCTCGACGGCATCGAGGCGACCCGCGAGCTCACGCGGCGCGCCCCCGCGGCGAACGTCGTCGTGCTCACGTCCTTCTCGGACCGGGAGCGCATCCTCGACGCGCTCGCCGCCGGCGCGATCGGCTACCTGCTCAAGGACTCCGAGCCCGAGGAGTTGCTGCAGGGCATCCGGGCTGCCGCACGCGGCGAGTCGCCGCTCGCCCCGAAGGCCGCCAGCCACCTCGTGCGGCGCCACCAGCGGCCGAGCTCCCCGCAGCTGACCGAGCGCGAGCAGGAGATCCTCGCGCTGATCGCCCAGGGCGCGCCCAACAAGGTGATCGCCCACCGCCTCCAGATCGCCGAGAAGACGGTCAAGAACCACGTCAGCCGCATCTTCCAGACGCTCGACGTGACCGACCGCACCCAGGCCGCCCTGTGGGCGGCGCGGAACGGGCTCGACGGCTCACGCTGACATTCCACCCGTAGTGTGCCGGGTATAGGCACCACGCACATGAACTTCCGCTCCCTCTACCAACACGGGTTCGCCCGGGTCGCCGCCTGCACCGAGCGGGTCTCGATCGCCGACCCGCAGGGCAACGCCGAGCGCGTGCTGGCGCAGGCGCGCGCTTGCTCGGACGAGGGCGTCGCAGTGGCGCTGTTCCCGGAGCTGCACCTCTCCGGCTACTCGATCGAGGACCTGCTGATGCAGGACGCCGTGCTCGACGGCGTCGCCGCGGCGCTCGCCACGGTCGTCGAGGGATCGCGCGACCTGCTCCCCGTGCTCGTCGTCGGCGCGCCGCTGCACCGGCGCAACCGCATCTACAACTGCGCGGTGGTCATCCACCGCGGGCGCGTGCTCGGCGTCGCGCCCAAGTCGTACCTGCCGACCTACCGCGAGTTCTACGAGCGCCGCCAGCTGGCGCCGGGCGACGATCAGCGCGGCGGCACGATCCGCATCGGCGACGACGAGGTGCCGTTCGGCCCGGACCTGCTGTTCGAGGCCGAGGACGTCCCCGGCCTCGTGATCCACGCAGAGGTCTGCGAGGACGTGTGGATCCCGATCCCGCCGAGCTCGGAGGCCGCCCTCGCCGGCGCGACCGTGCTCCTGAACCTGTCGGGCAGCCCGATCACCGTCGGCCGGGCAGAGGACCGCAAGCTGCTGTGCCGCTCGCAGTCCTCGCGCTGCCTCGCCGCCTACCTCTACTGCGCCGCCGGTCAGGGCGAGTCGACCACGGACCTGTCCTGGGACGGCCAGACGACGATCTACGAGAACGGCGTCCTGCTGGCCGAGAGCGACCGCTTCCCGGACAGCGCGCGGCGCTCGGTCACCGACGTCGACCTGGACCTGCTGCGCCAGGAGCGGCTGCGGATGGGGACCTTCGACGACAACCGGCGGACCCACGCCGGTCGCGTCGAGGCGTTCCGCCGCATCTCGTTCGAGCTGGCGCCGCCCGACCGCGACCTCGGGCTGCGCCGCACCGTCGAGCGCCTCCCCTTCGTCCCCGCCGATCCCGACCGGCTCGCCCTCGACTGCTACGAGGCCTACAACATCCAGGTCGCCGGCCTCGAGCAGCGGCTCGAGGCGATCGGAGAGCCCAAGGTCGTGATCGGCGTGTCCGGCGGTCTCGACTCCACGCAGGCGCTGATCGTCGCCGCCCGGGTGATGGACCGCGCCGGCCGCCCGCGCAGCGACATCCTCGCCTTCACGCTCCCGGGCTTCGCAACCAGCGAGCACACCAAGGACAACGCGGTCGCGCTGATGGGCGCGCTCGGCGTCACCTGGGAGGAGCTCGACATCCGGCCGTCCGCGCGGCTGATGCTCGAGCAGCTCGGCCATCCCTACGCCAGGGGCGAGCCGGTCTACGACATCACCTTCGAGAACGTCCAGGCCGGCCTGCGCACCGATTACCTGTTCCGGATCGCCAACCAGCGCGGCGGGATCGTGCTCGGCACCGGCGACCTCTCGGAGCTCTCGCTCGGCTGGTCGACCTACGGCGTCGGCGACCAGATGAGCCACTACAACGTCAACGCCGGCGTCCCGAAGACGTTCATCCAGCACCTGATCCGCTGGGTCATCAGCTCGCGGCAGTTCGACGACGCCGTCGGCGCGACGCTCGGCGCGATCCTCGAGACGGAGATCAGCCCGGAGTTGGTGCCGGGCGACGAGCTGCAGTCGACCGAGTCGCAGATCGGGCCCTACAACCTGCACGACTTCTCGCTCTTCCACCTGCTGCGCTACGGGATGCGGCCGTCGAAGATCGGCTTCCTCGCCTGGCACGCGTGGCACGACGCGGACGGGGGCCCGTGGCCGCCCGGCTTCCCCGAGAACGAGCGGATCGCCTACGACGCGCGCGAGATCCGCCACTGGCTCGAGGTCTTCTGCACGCGCTTCTTCGCGTTCGCGCAGTTCAAGCGCTCGGCGATGCCCAACGGCCCGAAGGTCGCGGCCGGCGGCTCGCTCTCCCCGCGCGGGGACTGGCGCGCGCCGTCCGACGGCTCCGCGACCGCGTGGCTGCGCGATCTCGAGCGCTTCGACGCCGACGCCTGGGGCGACTAGCTCGCCGGCTGCTCCGGGACGCGTCCGGAGTCCACGACGTTCGTGTGCATGTTGGTCTCCATCATCCTCAGCGCGGCCTCGGCGAGGTCACGATGGATGTGCGCGACGCCGTCACGCGGGACGGTGAGCCGGAAGTGCCGGACGTAGGCGTCGAGCGCCGTGTAGAGGACGCACTGTTCGGTCACCTGACCGACCAGCACGATCTCCTCGATCTCCAGCTGGTGCAGCAGGTACTCGAGCTGCGTCGAATAGAACGCCGAGTGACGCGCCTTGACGAGGAACGGGACGTCGTCGGGTGGGGCGATCGGCTCGACCAGCGAGGGCTCGCCCTCGAGCGCCCACGCGGTGAGCTCGTGGCGGCCCGCAGTCCAGTCGCCGTGGTTGTCGTTCACGTAGACGACGGTCGTGTCCGTGCGGCGCGCGCGGTCGATCATGTCCGCGATCACCGGCACGACGTCGCGCACGGATTCCTTGAGCTTGTCGGCGTCCGGGTGGTCGTAGCGGTTCAGCATGTCGACGACGAGCAGCGCCGCCTTGGTTTCGGCCATGCGCGAGGCCTACCCGGAACGGAGGGAGATCTCCTCGAACAGGCGCGTGATCGTGTCGGGGTCGACCGGATCGATCAGCGACGCGGTGATCGAGCGGGTGTCGGGCCAGCCGCCGGCGAGGATCCGCGTGCCGACCCCGACGGCGTCGTAGCGCGTGCGCCGCAGCTCGGGCTCGCCGTCGGCGATCCACAGCCAGCTCGCCTCCCCCGTCCCGTCGTAGGGCATCCCGACGCTGCCGGCGTTGACGAACCGCGTGCCGCCCACGATCCGGTCGTCCGGCTGGTGCGTGTGGCCGGCCACCACGAGCCGCGCGCCGGTCCCCGACAGCGTCTCCTCCCACCGGCCTGCGGGCGAGATGCGCGTGAGCATCTCGTCGTCGCGCCGCGGGCTCGCGTGGCAGAAGAGAACCTGGTCGACGCGGACCGAGACGGGCAGGTCGCCGAGCCCCAGCGCGTCGTCGCCGAGCTCCTCGGCGGTCCGCGCGGCGGTGAGCGCGACCATGCCCTCGAGCCCTCCAGCCGCCCCGCGCGCCGTGGCCGCGACCTCACGCTCGCCGTTGCCGCGCACCCACCGCAGCGGCGCGTCGAGCGACCGGAGGCGGTCGAGGCTCGCCCGCGCGAACGGCCCGGGAACGGTGTCCCCGCCCACCACCACGACGTCGGCCCCCGCCGACCTGGGGTCGTCCAGCACGGCGTCGAGCGCATCGACGTTGCCGTGGATGTCGTACAGCGCCAGGACGTTCATCGCTGCAAGCTATAGACATCTCGGGGCGACCATGCCCTGGCTCGACCCCACGACACCCGCGCGCGTCCTGGTCGTCACGGATCTCGATCCCGCCACGCCCGCGCTGCTCGACGCGGTCCGGCGCCGCTCGTGGCGCGGGCCCGCGGAGTTCCGCGTGCTCGTGCCGAACCCCGCACCCGCCGAGTGGCATCCGTTCCACCCGGAGCGCCGCGACAAGGTCGACGAGGCCGAGCGCGCGCTGCTGCGCGCGCTGACGCGGATCCAGGAGGTCGTCGGCGCGCCCGTCCGGGGCCGCGTCTCCGTCCGTCACGACCCGATGGACGCGATCGAGGAGATGCTCTCCGAGGAGCCGTTCGACGAGATCATCCTCTCGCTGCGGGGGCACGGCCTCGAGCGCCGGGTCGGGCATCTCGGCCTCCCGGTGACGGCAGTCAGGTAATTGCGAGGTGGTCGGCCCGATCCTCCGGGCCATGACCACCCATACGACTCCAGCGTCAGGCCTCTCCTTCGGCCGCCAGATGCTCAACAAGGTCCCGGAGATCACCCTCTTCTTCTGGATCATCAAGATCATGTGCACGACCGTCGGCGAGACGGCTGCCGACTACGTGAACGAAACGCTCGGCTTCGGCCTCGTGGACACCACCTACGTCGCCGGCGCGCTGCTCGCGTTCCTGCTCATCGTGCAGTTCATGCTGCGCGGGTACGTTCCAGTCGTCTACTGGTCGACCGTCGTGGTGATCAGTGTCTTCGGCACGTTGATCACCGACAACCTGACCGACGGCCACAACGTCCCGCTGACGACGACCACCACGATCTTCGCGATCGTCCTCGCCGTCGTGTTCGCCGCCTGGTACCTCGTCGAGCGCACGCTGTCGATCCACACGATCCACACCACGCGACGCGAGGCGTTCTACTGGCTCGCGATCCTGTTCACCTTCGCGCTCGGCACCGCCGCCGGCGACCTCGTCGCGGAGCAGTTCAGCCTCGGCTACGGCGTCTCGATCGCGATCTGGGGCGGCCTCATCGCCCTCATCACCGCCGCGCACTACGGGCTCAAGATGAACGCGGTCCTGTCGTTCTGGATGGCCTACATCCTTACCCGCCCGCTGGGCGCCTCGATCGGCGACTTCATGTCCCAGCACGACAAGCAGTACGGCGGCCTCGGCCTGGGCACGACGGGGACGAGCTACATCTTCCTCGGCTGCATCCTCGCCCTGGTGGCCTTCCTGAGCGTCACGAAGCGCGACCGGACCCCGACCGCGACGGCGGCGCCGGAAGCGGCGTAGCCGAGCGCGCAAGCCAGTCCGCCCATCGGGTCGCACCGCGGCGGGCCGTCGCCGACGTGCCGCCGGCGGTGATCGCCGCCTGCACCTTGCCCGGCAAGGGCACGCGGTGGATCCGGCGGGTCCGGCCGCGGGCGTCGAGGTACTGCTCCAGCAACTCGACCAGCGTCAGATCCTCCGGGCCGGCGAAGTCGGGGCGGTCACCGCTCGGGCCGTCGGCCACGGAGGCGACGACGTCGTCGGCGAACTCGTCGGCGTCGCCCGGCGCCATGCGGGCATCGCCCGGCAGGGCGATGAGCCGCTGGTCGAGCATGCTGGAGCAGAGTCGGTCGAGCAGCCAGTAGAACGAGGTCGCGCGGACGATCGACCACGGCACGCCCGACGCCCGCACGAGCTGCTCTGCCTCGAGCTTGCGCCGCGCGTAGGGCAGGCGCCGGAGATGCTCCAGCCCGACGATCGAGACGTGGACGAAGTGCGCGACCCGTTCGCGCTCGGCGGCCGCGAGCAGCGCGCTCGTGCCG
>DATBDM010000253.1:0-15372 GCA_036269915.1 Solirubrobacteraceae bacterium
GTCGTCGACGCCGGCCAGCGCGTGTTCGGCTACGAGAACCTGCTCGTCTGCGACGGGTCGGCGATCCCGGCCAACGTCGGCGTCAACCCCAGCCTGACCATCACCGCGCTCGCCGAGCACGCGATGAGCCTGATCCCGGAGGCCGATCAGCCGCCGGTGACCTCTCGCGCGAAGGTCTCGAACACGTCGACATAGCCCTGGAGGTCCGCGTCGGTGTGCAGCACCGAGAGCGTCCACTCCTCGTCCTGGCCCGGCGTCATGAAGATCCCGGCGTTCATGTGGTACAGCCAGGCGAGATCGGACAGGTCGTGCTCGATCTTGGTCAGGTAGTCGCGGTACTCGCGGATCGGCTCGCGCGAGAAGACGACACAGCCCTTGGACCCCATGCCGACGGTGTGCGCGGGCAGCCCATAGCGCGCGATCACGTCCTCGCATCCGGCCATCAGCTTCTCGTTGGCGGCGTGCAGCTGGGCGTAGGCGGCGTCGGTGAGCACCTGACAGAGCGTCGCCTCCGCCGCGGCCATCGTCAGCGGGTTGCCGTTGAACGTGCCCTGCTGGCGCACGCGGCCGTCGGCCACGAGCTCGGCCAGCGCGTCGGTCATGCCGACCGCGCCACCGGGCAGCCCGCCGCAGATCGCCTTGGCCAGGCAGACGACGTCCGGGGTCACGCCGTACAGCTCGGTGGCCCCACCGGCGGCCACCGCCGCGCCCGTCTTGACCTCGTCGAAGATCAGCACCGCGCCGTGCTGAGTGCACAGCTCGCGCACCCGCTCGAGGTAGCCCTCGACGGGCGGCACGATGTTGATGTTCATCATCGCCGGCTCCATGATCACGCCCGCGACCTCGCCGTCGAGCTCGGCGAGCAGGGCGGCGAGCGCGTCCGCGTCGTTGAACGGCACGGCGCGCGTGAGGGCGGTCATCGCCTCCGGGTAGCCGAGCCCGTAGGGGACCGAGGCCGGCCGGGCGCGGTCGCCCATCTGGTCGGCGGGCGGCTTGACCGAGACCATCACGGCGTCGTGATGGCCGTGGTAGGTGCCCTCGATCTTGACGATCACGTCGCAGCCGGTGAACCCGCGCGCGAGGTGGATGCCGTCCATCGTCGACTCGGTGCCGGAGTTCGTGAAGCGCCAGTGGGGGAGCCCCCAGCGGCGGCGCAGCTCCTCGGCGACGACGATCGAGCCGGTCGTCGGGGCGGCGAAGTGGGTGCCGTCGTCCATCCGTGCCTTGACCGCGGCCGCGACGACCGGGTTGGCGTGCCCGACGCACATGACGCCGAAGCCGTTGTGGAAGTCGAGGTACTCGTTGCCGTCGACGTCCCAGACGCGGGCGCCCTCGCCGCGCTCGAGGTAGACGGGCCAGGGGTCGTTGCACTGGAACTGCGACGGGACGCCGGCCGGCATCACGGCCTTCGCCCGCTCGAAGTGCTCGCCCGAGGCGCGCGTGCGCTCGCGTAGCAGCTCGCGCTGGCGGGCGGTCAGCGACGCGATGCGGTCGCGGTCGAGTGAGGCCGTGGCAGGACGCGTCGCGCTCATGCGCGGCAGCCTACTTCCGCGCCCGGCCGCTCGGGTAGGGGGTTAACCCGCCTCGCGCAGCGCCGCGCGGCGGATCTTGCCGCTGGCCGTCTTGGGCAGCTCGGCCGCGTAGTCGACGCGGCGCGGGTACTTGTAGGGCGCCGTCAGCTCCTTCACGTGGTCCTGCAGCGCGCGCGTGAGGCCGGCCGAGGGCGCGTGGCCGTCGCGCAGCACGACGACGGCGCGCACGACGCTGCCGCGCTCGTCGTCGGGCGCGGCGACGACGGCGGCCTCGGCCACGGCGGGGTGGGCGACGAGCGCCGACTCGACCTCGAACGGCCCGATCCGGTAGCCGGCGGAGATGATCACGTCGTCGGTGCGGCCGACGAAGGAGTAGAAGCCGTCGTCGTCGCGGGTGACCCGGTCGCCCGTCCGCCACGGGCCGGCGTGCGGCTCCTCGCCCAGGTAGTGCGAGAAGAACGTCGGCACGGTCGCCGGATCGGCGACGAGCTCGCCGTCGACGACGTCCAGCGCGATGCCGGGCAGCGCGCGGCCCATCGAGCCGGGCCGCGCCGGGGCGCCGAGCGGCATGCCGGTGAGCTGACCCGTCTCGGTCTGGCCGTAGCCGTCGCGGATCCACAGGCCGGTGGCCTCGTGCCAGGCGCCGAGCACCTCCGGGTTGAGCGCCTCGCCCGCGGCCACGAGCCCGCGCAGGCCCGCGACGGGCCGCAGCGCGACGCGCTTGGCGATCGTCCGGTACTCGGTCGGTGCCATGCAGAGGACGTCCACGCGCTCGCGCGCGAGGACCCCCAGCCGCTCGGCCGGGTCGAAGCGCGCGTCGTGCAGCAGCGCCGCGGCCCCTCGCAGCCAGGGCGCGATGAAGACGTTGCGCGCGGACTTCGACCAGCCCGAGGCGGCCGTGCACCAGACGACGCCGCCCGGGCGGGCGTCGAGCCAGTGCTCGGCCTGCAGCGCCTGGCCGTCGAGGTAGCGCCGCGCGTGCAGGACCGGCCGCGGCTCCCCCGAGGTGCCGGAGGTGAAGGTGATCAGGCACGGCGCCTCGGACTCGAGCGGCTCGCCGGTCACCGGCTCGCCCGCCGTGAGCTCGGGTCCTGGCACCAGGAGCACGCCGTCGGTCCGGCCCGCGGCGGCGAGGGTGTCCGCGTTGCGCTCGTCGCAGACGATCAGCGCCGGCCCGGTGGCGTCGAGGCGCAGCCGCAGGTCCTTGGCGCGCAGCTGCTCGGTGCAGGGCAGCACGACCGCGCCGAGCCGGAAGCAGGCGAGCATCGCGATCACCCACTCGGGACGGTTGCCGATCAGCGTCATCACTACGTCGCCCCGCGCCACGCCGCGCTCGCGCAGCGTTCCGGCGGCCCGCCGCGAGGCGTCGGCGACCTCGCCGAAGCGCCACTCGCGGCGCGTTCCGTCGCGCGCGAGCTCGACCAGGGCCAGCCCGTCGGACGGCGCACGATCTAGCGCAACGTCCAGGAAGGAGGTGTGGCCGGCCATCGGGCCGGAGGTTACGATGCGCGGCCAACGGGCCCGTCCGCCGGGCACGTCTCGCGCATGCCCGACGACGAGCCCAGCATCCTCTCCCGGTTCCAGCCAGGCCCGGCGATCGCCGCCGCCGTGCTGATCGCGGCGCTGCTGGCGCTCGCCCTGCTCGACCGCGGCCAGGGCGCCGCACCCGCGGCGCCGCCGGCCGTGGGCTCCGGCCCCGCCGTCCAGTTGCTCCCGCAGGGCCGGCCCGACGCCGGCGTGGCCCAGTACGGCCGCGGCGGCACGCGCTGACCGGCCGTATCGGCGCTGCAGCGCCGATATGCTCGCCCCATGGCCGTCGCCTCCCCTTTCTACGAGAAGACCGACGAGCAGAAGGCCATCCTCGAGATGGTCCGGCAGTTCGTCGACGAGCAGATCCTCCCCAAGGCCGCGCACTACGACCACGAGGACGAGTTCCCCGAGCCGATCGTCGAGCAGATGAAGGAGCTCGGTCTCTTCGGGGTCACGATCCCCGAGGAGTACGGCGGGATGGGCCTGGACCTCACGACCTACGCGATGATCGTCGAGGAGCTCTCCCGCGGCTGGATCTCGATCTCCGGCGTGGTCAACACCCACTTCATCGGCTCCTACCTGCTGATGAAGTTCGGCTCCGACGAGCAGAAGGAGCGCCTGCTCCCGCGCATGGCGACGGGTGAGATCCGCGCCGCCTTCAGCCTCTCCGAGCCCGAGCTGGGCTCCGACGTCGCCGCGATCAAGACGTCCGGCGTCAAGCAGGCCGACGGGTCGTACCAGATCAACGGCCAGAAGATGTGGGTCACGAACGGCCTGCGCTCCGGCGTCGTCTTCGTGCTCGCACGCACCGACCGCGAGTCCGAGACCCCGCAGCGCGGCATGACCTGCTTCATCTGCGAGAAGGAGCCGGGCGCCTCCGAGAACCCGGGTCTGACGGTCCCGCCGCAGATCCGCAAGCTCGGCTACAAGGGCGTCGAGTCGACCGAGCTGGTCTTCGACGGCTACTCCTGCCCCGCGGACATGATCCTGGGCGGCGAGCGCGCCGGGCTCAACAAGGGCTTCCCGCAGATGATGGACGCGCTCGAGGTCGGCCGCGTCAACGTCGCCGCCCGCGGCGTCGGCATCGCCCAGCGAGCGCTCGAGCTCGCCCTGCGCTACTCGCAGGAGCGCTCGGCGTTCGGCAAGCCGATCGCCCAGCACCAGGCGATCCAGTTCAAGCTCGCCGACATGGCCACCAAGACCGAGGCCGCGCGCCTGCTCACGCTCAAGGCGGCCCGCATGAAGGACGCCGGCGAGCGCTCGGACATCGAGGCCGGCATGGCGAAGCTGTTCGCCTCCGAGACCGGCAAGGAGGTCGTCGAGGACGCGTTCCGCATCCACGGCGGCTACGGCTACTCGAAGGAGTACGAGATCGAGCGCCTGTACCGCGACGCCCCGCTGCTGCTGATCGGCGAGGGCACGAGCGAGATCCAGCGCATGGTCATCGGGCGCAGTCTGCTGCGCCGCCACAAGATCTAGGCACGGCGGACTTGACAGTCCTGCGGGCACGCGGGACACTCAGCAGTGGCAGCGTCCGACAACGTTGTCATCCGGCAGGGGGAGAGAATCATGTTGCGGGTTCGCCGTGGAGGCGCGGCCGTCGTCGCGCTGCTCGTGTTCACCGTGCTGGCGCTGCTGGCGTCCGCGCCGGCCGCCCCTGCGGCGGTCGCACCCGGGACCAGCGGCTCGATCGTGCTCGGCGATCCCGACCAGGACTCCGGGCTGACGCGCATCGACCAGCCCGACGGGCGCACGGTCCCCGTGACGGAGAACGGCATGAGCGCCCGGGCGACCGCGCCGGGCGACGACCCGAGCTGGGGCCGCTACATCTACCTCGGCCTCGCCGACGACCTCGCCCGCGACGGGTACTACGTGGCCTCGGTCGAGGTCACCTACCTCGATCAGGGCACCGGCGGCGTCGCGCTGCAATACGACTCCAACGACTGCTCGGCGCCGGTCGGCGGCGCCTACAAGCAGGCCGGCAGCGTCGATCGGACCGGCAGCGGGACGTGGAAGACCGCGACCTTCCGGCTCGACGACGCCCGCCTGGCCAACCGCGAGAACGGAGGCGCGGATCTCCGCATCGCCGGCGGCTCCGGCGACGCAAGCCGGCTCGTCGTGCACAGCGTCAAGCTCACCATCGAGCAGGACAAGACGCCGACGGCGCCGCAGCCCGACCCGGGCGTGCCGAACCCGGTCACGTCCGCGAGCCTCCAGCGCAGCGCGAACCGGCTCGCGCTCGACAACGGCTACGTCCACGCCGAGTTCGACCTCGCGCACCCGCAGATCGACGTCGTGCGCGCCGACTTCGGCGGCCGGCGCCGCTACGGCGCGGACCTGACCGCCGACGGCGCCGGCCCGCAAGGGCAGTCGGGCATCGTGCTCGAGCGCACCGACGCGAGTGGCGATCACGCGTCCTCCCAGGGCGCAGGCCCCGACCTTGCGGTGACCGTGGTCCAGGACACGCCGGAGCAGGTCGTCGTGCGGATCTCCGGCATCGTCGACGACCCGCAGGACCCGCTCGCGACATCCACCTGGACGCTCTCGCTGGCCGCGAACGACCGCGCGTTCCGCCTGCAGACCGACACCCGTGCGCTGCGCGGCGCCGACGTCCGCGGCGTGCGGATCTCGAGCTACCTGTCGCCGAGCTCGGTCAACGGCTTCTTCCGGCCCGGCGTCGTGCAGACGATGAACAGCGCCAAGCCGTACTTCGCCTCCGATCGCCCGCTCGAGCGCATGTACGCGATCGGCGCGCCGGGCGGCGGCAGCTTCGACATGACCGCGAGCGGCCAGCGCGAGACCGTCCTGCGCAGCGGCGCGGCGGGCTGCGGCAACACGCCGGGGCCGGCTGCCTACCGCTCCGGCGCCGAGCTCGTGCTCGCCGGCGCCTATCCGAAGCGCGACGCGTGGGACGGCGCGGGCTGGGGCGCGGCGGCCCCGACCCACGTCTCCGCCGGCCAGCGCTGGCGCACGGATGCGACGATCGCCGCCAACGGCCAGGACTTCCCGGCGGGCGGCGCGCTGCGCACGCCGTCGAACGACCTGCCGGCGCAGGACCTGCGCGCGATCTACACGGCCGTCTACGGCACCGCCGCCGGCGTGCTCGACACCTACGCGCTGCCCGGCGAGGCGGCGCCGACGCTCGCCACGCCGGACCGCCAGTACGGCGACGGTCGCAACTTCTACGACCCGGACACCTGGATGATCGTCAGCGCGCTGGTGTACTCGGGCGATCCGTACCTCGCCGACCAGGCGCGCACGTTGATCGAGCGCTCGGGCGGCGCGATGTCGGCCGACGGGCAGATCCCGCACCACTTCCAGGGACCCGATCCGACGTTCGTCGCGATCAGCGGCGCCACCCAGACGGGGCCGAACATCTTCTGGATCGCGGCGGCGCTGCAGTACGTCAAGGCGACCGGTGACACCGCGTGGCTGCGAGCGCATCGCGACCAGATCGAGCGCGCGCTCGACTTCCTCGCGCGCCGCTACGACCCGTCGGTGCAGCTCGTCAACGCGCCCGGGCCGCTGTGGATCGACGTGTTCATCCGCAACGAGTTCGCCTCGGACACGAACGCCTACATGGTCGACATCCTGCGCGAGGTCGCCGGCGCCGAGCGCTACCTCGGCGAGGACGCCCTCGCCGCGACCCGCAGCGCGATGGCCGACGACATCGTCGAGGGCATGAACCAGCGCCTGTGGGCGGGCGACCACTACGTCACCCAGCTCAACCCGGACGGGACGACGCGCGACTTCGTCGACTACGACTCCAACCTGCTCGCGGTCGCGTTCGGCGTCGCGCCGCCCGACCGCGCGCAGAAGATCCTCGCTCGCGTGGACGGCGGCAGCTGCACGCACGGGCGGCCGACCTGGGTCTCGGAGAAGACCTACGGGCCGGCGGACACCTACGGCGGCAACACGGGCGACTCGGCGGTGACCATGGGGCGGATCGGCTGGGCCGACGCCCACGCCCGCGAGGTCACGGGCGACCGGGCGACCTACGAGCAGAAGATCCTCGACCCGGTCCGCGCGGACCTGCTCCAGCGAACCTGGCTGACCGAGCGCTACGACTGCGCGGGCAACCCGGTCCGCACGCCCTACTACCACGAGTACCCCGAGATGGTCGTGATGCTGCTGCGCGAGATCACCTACGGGATCAACCTCGGCCTGGGGAGCGTGACCATCGACCCGTTCGGGCCGGGCGCGTTCCACTACCGCGTGGGCGACGTCGACGTGGACTACGCCGCGGACGCGGCCGACATCCGCGTGCCTGGCTCCGGTAGCGAGCGCTTCGAGCTGCACCGGATGACGTCGGACGCGGCCTACACCGTGGTCGCGACCGGCGGCGGCCCGGCGAATCCGCAGACGGTGCGGGCCGACGGGAACGGCGTGCTGCGCTTCACCGCGGCGGTCGCGGGGCGGACGGTTCGCGTCCGCCGCCACGGATGAGCTACTCCGGCGTCACGTAGGCGGCGGAGAGCCCGCCGTCGACCAGGAAGGTCGAGGCGTTCACGTAGGACGACTCGTCCGAGGCGAGGAAGACGACAGCGTTGGCGATCTCGACGGCCTCGGCGAAGCGCCCCATCGGCAGGTGCACGAGCCGTCGCGCGGCCTGCTCCGGGTCGGACGCGTAGAGCTCTTGAAGCAGCGGCGTGTTGACCGGGCCGGGGCACAGCGCGTTGACGCGCACGCCCTGGCGCGCGAACTGCACGCCGAGCTCGCGCGTCATCGCCAGCACGGCGCCCTTGGAGGCCGTGTAGGAGATCTGCGAGGTCGCCGCGCCCATCACCGCCACGAACGAGGCGACGTTGATCACCGAGCCACGGGTGGGCGGGTCGTTGTCCATCAGGTGGGGGATGCCGTGCTTGCAGCACAGGAACACGGACTTGACGTTGACGTCCTGCACCCGCTGCCACGCCTCGAGCGACGTGTCGAGCACCGACGCGTCGTCGGAGGGCGAGATGCCGGCGTTGTTGAAGAGCACGTCGACACGGCCGAACGCCTCACGGACGGCGCCGAACATCGCCGGCACCGCGGCCTCGTCGGCCACGTCGCAGGCGAGCGCGAGGTCGACGCCGCGCGCGTCGTCGCGCAGGTCGACGCCGACGGTGGTCGCGCCCTCCTCGTTGAAGCGCCGGACGGTCTCGGCGCCGATGCCGCTCGACGCGCCCGTGATCACGCAGACCTTGCCCTGCAGCCGTCCTGGCACGCTCACGGCCCCGTCGCGTAGTACACGGACTTCTCCTCGGTGTAGGCGTCGAGCGCGTGTGGCCCGAGCTCGCGTCCGTAGCCCGACTGCTTGAAGCCGCCGAACGGCGTCGCGACGCGCACCGAGGTGTTCGAGTTGATCGAGATCACGCCGGTGTCGATCGCGCGCGCCACCCGCAGCGCCCGCGCGCCGTCGCGCGTCCAGATCGAGCCCGACAGGCCGTAGATCGTGTCGTTGGCCAGCCGGATCGCCTCCTCCTCGCCGTCGAACGGGAGCACGACGACCACGGGCCCGAAGATCTCCTCGCGCACGGCACGGTCGTCCGGGTCGACGGGGCAGAGCACGGTCGGCGCGAACCAGTAGCCGGCGCCGTCGGGCGCGGAGCCGCGGATCGCCACCGGGGCGTCGCCGGGGACGAAGGACGCGACCTTCTCCCGGTGGCCGGCGGAGATCAGCGGGCCCATCTCGGTCGCCGGGTCGAGCGGGTCGCCGACCCGGATGCCCTCGACCACCGGTGCCATCGCGGCCAGGAACTCGTCGAGCACCCGGCGCTCGACGAGGATCCGCGAACGGGCGCAGCAGTCCTGGCCGGCGTTGTCGAACACGCCCCCGGGCGCCGCCGCGGCGGCGGCCGCCACGTCGGCGTCGGCGAAGACGACGTTCGCCGACTTGCCGCCGAGCTCGAGCGTCACGCGCTTGATCGTCTGCGCGGCGGTCGCCGCGATCCGGCGGCCGACCTCCGTCGAGCCCGTGAACGCGACCTTGGCCACGTCGGGATGCTCGACGAGCCGCTGCCCTGCCGTCGAGCCCGGGCCGGCGACGATGTTGACCACGCCCTCCGGCAGGCCGGCCTCGAGCGCGATCCGCTCGAACGCAAGCGCGGTCAGCGGCGTCAGCTCGGCCGGCTTGAGCACCACGACGTTGCCGGCGGCGAGCGCCGGCGCGAGCTTCCAGCTGGCGATCGTCAGCGGGAAGTTCCACGGCGTGATCAGCGCGACGACGCCGAGCGGCTCGCGGAAGGTCATCGCCACGCCGCCGGAGACGGGGATCGTGTCCCCGAGCGCGCGCTCCGGCGCGCCGGCGTAGTAGCGGAAGGTGTCGACGACCATGCCCATCTCGCCGCGGGCGCCGGCGATCGGCTTGCCCGCGTTGCGCGCCTCGAGCTGCGCGAGCTCCTCGAGCTGGGCGGCGAGCGCGTCGGCGAGCCGGTGCAGCAGCTTCGCCCGGTCGGCGGGCGCGACCGCCCGCCACGCCGGGAAGGCCGCCTTGGCGCGGGCGACCGCGGCGTCGGCCGCGTCGGCATCGGCGCGCGGGATCTCCGCGAGCACCGCTTCGGTCGCGGGCTCGAGCACGGTCAGCGTGCTCATCGCAGGCTGCCCAGCCGGTCCTCGCGGTACAGCCGCGCCTGCTCGACGAGCGCGCCGATCAGCGGTGACGCCGGATCGGCCTCCGGATGCCACTGCACGCCGAGCGCGAAGCGCCGGCTCGGGTCCTCGATCGCCTCCGGCAGCTCGTCGACGGTCGCCCAGCCGGTGACCGCGAAGCCCTCGCCGATCGCGTCGACGCCCTGGTGGTGGTGGGACTTGGTCGCGTGCCGGCGCTCCCCGGTGACGCGTGCGGCCAGCGAGTCATCGGCCAGTCGCACGTCGTGGTCGGCGCCCGTGAAGGTGCCGAGCGCGCGGCGGTGGTCCTCGTGGCCCTTTGCGGCGGGCAGGTGCTGGATCAGCGTGCCGCCGCGGGCGACGTTCATGACCTGCATGCCGCGGCAGACGCCGAGCAGCGGCAGGTCGCGCTCCATCGCGCGCAGCGCGAGCGCCATCTCGAACGCGTCGCGCTCGGGCACCGCGCCGAGCGTGTGCGGATCGGGCTCGGCGCCGTAGGCTGCGGGGTCGATGTCGGCGCCTCCCCCGAGCAGCAGGCCGTCGAGCAGGTCGAGCCACTCGTCCGCGGACGCGTCCGCGGCGGGGTCGGGCGGCAGCAGGACGGCGATGCCTCCCGCCGCCTGCACCGCGGTGACGTAGTTGCGCGGGAGCAGCACCGCCTCCTGGTCCCACACGCTCCAGCGCGCGCGCTCCAGGGCCGTGCAGAGGCCGATGACCGGCCGTGTCGAGGAGTCCACCCGATTGAGGCTAGTCCGCGGACGCCGGATGCTCGTCGACGATGCCCGCGGCATCGTCGAACTCGATGTTGCGCACCGGTCCCTTGAAGGTGTGGCGTGCGCTGACGAGCCACCACACGCCGACGATCAGCAGCACGACCCCGACGGTCAGCGGCGCGTAGTTGAACGCCTTCCAGTCGAACTCGTCGCGCCAGGGCACTCCTGCCGGCGTGAACGGCAGGCAGAAGATGATGACCATGATGACCACGAGCGCGATCGCCGCTGGATTCACCCACTTGTAGCGCTTGCCGAGCGTCCACGGTCCCGGCTCGAAGGCGTCGCCCATGCGCCAGCGCAGGAAGGTCGGGATGACGTAGGCGATGTAGAGGCCGATGACGGTGATCGACACGACGGCGAAGAAGGCGTACGGGAAGTTCCCGTCGCCCTCCAGCGCCGGCAGCGTGATGATCAGCGCGGCCGCGCACGCGCCGAGCACGGCGTAGGCGGGCACGCGATGGTGGTTGAGCCGGGTCCACAGCCGCCAGCCGGGCACCGCGCGGTCGCGCGAGAATGCGTACATCATCCGCGAGCAGCTGGTGACGCACGCCATGCCGCAGAACAGCTGGCCGATGGTGGCGATGACCACCACCGCCTTGTTCGCCCACGGGTCCAGTGAGCTCGAGAACACGGCCAGCGAGGAGCCGGCGCCGGCGTTGATCGCCTTGACGTCGGTGGCCGCGAAGGTGATCGCCAGCAGCACGAACCAGCCGATCACGCCCGACCAGAACACCGAGCGCCAGACGCCCTTCGCCGCCCCGAGGGCCGCTCCCCGGGTCTCCTCGGAGATATGCGCCGATGCGTCATAGCCCGTCTGGGTGTACATCGTCAACAGGAAGCCCAGCGGGAGCACGTAGAACCAGAACATGCCGTGGCCGAAGCCCGAGTTGTTGATCGTGTGCCCGAACACGAACGACGCGCTCTGGTGGTGGTCGGGGACGAACACCAGAATCGCGATGATTGCCGCGACGCCGACCACGTGCCAGCCGACCGAGATGTTGTTGAACAGCGCGACGAGCGGGGACGAGAAGATGTTGACCAGGGCGTGCACGACGAGGATCAGCACGAACAGGACGAACGTCTCGCTCAGGATGTGCGCCGAGTCGCCGAAGTTCATGAATCCGAGGTCGAGCCCGTAGAGGCTGAGCGAGGCGTCGAGGAACGTGGCGGCGGCGTAGTCGACGGAGGCCACGACGCCCACCAGCCCCACGAGGTTGAACCACCCGGTGAACCAGCCCCAGCCCGGCCCGCCGAGCGTCGAGGACCAGTAGTAGATGCCGCCGGCGGTCGGGAACCGTGAGGCCAGCTCGGACATCGAGACGGCGACGAGCAGGATCAGCCCGCAGATGATCGGCCAGCCCCACGAGATCGCGATCGGGCCGCCGTTGTTCCAGGCCTGGCCGTACGTCGTGAAGCACCCGGCGAGGACCGAGATGATCGTGAACGAGATCGCGAAGTTGGAGAAACTGCTCCAGCCGCGCCTGAGGTCCTGCTTGTATCCGAGCTCCGCGAGGCGCCGGGAGTCCTCGTCCACGTCGTCGATGGGCTTCGCCTCTGTGCTCATCCGCTTCCCCTCACCGAAAAGGTCTGATCCCCATTCCTCTGGGGCGGAATCTATGCGCGCACGACGGCGGGGGTCAAGCGCCGGGCGAAGGAAGCAGCCCGGCGAGGACGTGCTCGGTGCCGTGCAGGTGCTCGGTCATCACGCGGACCGCCGCGTGCGCGTCGTGGCGCTCGACGCACGCGAGCAGCCGCGCGTGCTGGGCGTTCGACCAGGCGAGCACCTCGGGCGGGTGCGCGATGTGGTGGATCAGGTCGCCCATCGCGCCCTGGACCTCGGTGGTCGCGCTGACGAGCCGCGGCGAGCCGGTCAGCTCGGCGAGCGCCACGTGGAAGCGCACGTCGGCGCGGCGGTAGGCGGTGAAGTCCTCCAGGCGGTCCTGCATCTCGTGCACGAGCGCGTCGAGTGGCCCGAGCGCCTTCGGGTCCGCGCGCTCGGCGGCCAGCACGGCGACCCCGAGCTCGACCGCGAGGCGCTGGTCGCAGACGTCGCGCCAGCCGGCGAGCAGCTCGTCCGACGGCGGCTCGGCGGGCGGCGGGGCGTCGGCCACGAAGGTGCCGCCGCCACGGCCGCGGACCGCGTGCAGGTGGCCGCTCTGGACCAGCGCGGTGAGCGCCTGGCGCAGCGTCGAGCGGGCGATCCCGAACTGCTCGCACAACTCACGCTCGGCGGGCAGGCGCGTGCCGGGGGCGAGCAAGCCGAGCTTGATGGCCGTGCCGAGCCGCTCGAGCGTCTCCTCGAACGCCGACGTCGAGCGCACGGGCGCGAACACGGTGGCGTCGAGGACGCCGCTCACAGGCGTTCGAACCCGCGTGTCCGCTCCCAGTCGGTGACCGTGGCGCCGAAGGCCTCGAGCTCGACGCGCGCGTTGTTGACGTAGTGCGCGACCACGTCCTCGCCGAACGCCTCGCGCGCGATCGCGCTGTCGGCGAACAGGTCGTGGGCGTCGCGCAGCGTGCGCGGCACGCTCGGCTTGCCGGAGGTGTAGGCGTTGCCCTCGACGGGCGCCTCGAGCTCGAGCCCGGCGTCCATGCCATGCAGCCCGGCGGCGACCATCGCCGCCAGCGCGAGGTAGGGGTTGACGTCGGCGCCGGGCAGCCGCAGCTCGCAGCGGGTCGCCGGGCCGTGGCCGACCACGCGCAGTGCGCAGGTGCGGTTGTCGCGCCCCCAGGCGACCGTGGTCGGCGCGAACGAGGCCGACGCGAAGCGCTTGTAGGAGTTCACGTTCGGCGCGTGCAGCAGCGTCAGCTCGCGCAGGGCGGCGAGTTGCCCGGCCATGAAGCGCTCGAACGCGGCGGGATCCTCGTCGAACAGCGCCGAGCCGTCGTCGCGGCGCAGCGAGAGGTGGATGTGGCACGAGTTGCCCTCGCGCTCGTCGAATTTGGCCATGAACGTGATGGCCATGCCCTCCTGGGCGGCGATCTCCTTGGCGCCGGTCTTGTAGATCGCGTGCTCGTCGGCGGTCTGCAGCGCGGGGCCGTAGTTGAAGTTGATCTCGTGCTGGCCGAGGTTGCACTCGCCCTTGGAGTTCTCGACGCGCAGGCCGGCGCCGATCATCTCGTTGCGGATGCGGCGGATCAGCGGCTCCACCCGCGCCGTCCCGAGGACGGAGTAGTCGACGTTGTACTGGTTGGCCGGATCGAGGTCGCGGTAGCCCTTGCTCCACGCCTGCTCGTAGGAGTCGCGGAAGATCATGAACTCGAGCTCGGTCGCGGCGTAGGCGGCGAGGCCGTGCTCGGCGAGCCGGTCGAGCTGGCGGCGCAGCACCTGGCGCGGCGAGGGCGCGACGTCGGAGCCGTCCGGCCAGCGCACGTCGGCGAGGCACAGTGCCGTGCCCGGCGCCCACGGGAGCAGGCGCAGCGTGGCGAGGTCCGGCACCCATTCGAAGTCGCCGTAGCCGCGCTCCCAGCTCGACAGCGCATAGCCGTCGACGGTGTTCATCTCGACGTCGACGGCGAGCAGGTAATTGCACGCCTCGGCCCCGTGCTCGAGCACGTCCTCGAGGAAGTGGTGCGCGTTGAGGCGCTTGCCCTGCAGGCGCCCCTGCATGTCGGTCATGGCCAGCAGGACGGTGTCGACGGCGCCGTCGGCGACCGCGGCGCGCAACTCCGGCACCGTGAGCGCCGGACCGCGCTCTCCTCCGGCTCGCGCAGTCTGCTCCGTGGCCATGTGGCGCAAGGTATCGGGATCGGACCTTTGGGGGCAAACCGCTCTTGACCCCGTGTCGGCGGCCCGCCTAGGCTCGACTCACTGGTGCCCGTCGATTCCCCCTCGCCACCGAACCGGCCCGGCCGGACCCCGGCCTGGGCCCAGATCGAAGCCTCGCTGCGCGCACGCATCGAGTCGGGAGAGCTCGGCCCGGGCCAGCGCCTGCCGGCCGAGCGCGACATGGCGCGGCGGCTCGGCGTGAGCCGCATGACCGTGCGTCAGGCGCTCGCCGCGCTGGCGGACGAGGGCCTCGTCGAGCGCGGGGTGGGGCAGGGCACCTTCGTCTCCGGCGTCGGCAAGGTCACGTTCGACCTCAGCCGCGTCGAGGGGCTCACCGCCGCGGTCGAGCGCCAGGGCATGGCGGCCGGCGCGCGACTGCTCGAGGCGCGCGAGCGGCCCGCGCCGCCCACGGTCGCGCGCGGGCTGCGCCTGCGTCCGGGCGCGCCCGTCGTGCGCGTGCGGCGCGTACGCTCCGCCGGGGGCCGCCCGCTCGCGCTCGAGGACGTCTGGCTGCCGGCCGCGCGCGTGCCGGGGCTGCTCCAGCGCGACCTGCGCGGCTCGGTGACCCGGATCCTGCGCGAGGACTACGCGATCGAGCTGGGCAGCGCGGTCGAATGCCTGGAGCCCGTCGCGGCCGGCGCGTTCGAGGCGCGCGTGCTCGGCGTGGCGGTCGGCTCGCCGCTGATGCTGGTCGAGCGGGTGGTGCGCGAGAGCGGCGGCGAGCCGCTCGAATACGCGCGCGACCGCCATCGCGGCGACCGCTCGCGATTCTTGGTGCGCACGGCGCGGTTGTAACATCTGCGCACAATGGCGTCGGGAGACACGAAGGCACTGATCGAGCTCGGGATCGAGAACTTCCAGAAGGAGGTCCCGGCCCTCGAGCGGCTGAAGCTGGTGATGGAGCTCGAGCTGCGCGGGCGCGGCGACATCCAGCTCTACCGGGTCGAGGTGCCCGGCCCGAAGGTCACCAAGGACATCGCCTCCGACGCGAAGGTCCGGCTGTCGGTGCCGCGCGCGGACTTCAACGAGCTCGCCCGCGAGGGCAACCTGCGCTCCTGGCGCGAGGCCTTCGAGTCCGGCACCGTGCGCGCCTCGGGGCCGCCGGAGATCCTGCGGCTGATCGAGAGCGTCGTGATCAAGCAGGAGGAGCGCACCCGCAGCCGCAAGCTGCGAGCGCGCT
>DATBDM010000254.1:0-26356 GCA_036269915.1 Solirubrobacteraceae bacterium
CACGCGATGGCTCCGCTTCCGGCGATCCCGACTGTCTCTGACACGCTGGTTTCGTCTCCTCGATTGGCTGACTAGTCAGTCAACAGGGCAGAGACTACGGATTTCGCGGCGGGACGGTGCCGTTTCGCAACCGTCTTCGCCGTCGTCAACCGGACGACTCGTCGAGCTCGGCCAGGCGGCGCTTGGGCGCGCGGTCCAGCCAGGCGTCCTCGATCACGCCGGCGATCTCGTCACGGGTGGCGTCACGATCAAGGCGCAGGCCGATCCAGCCGCGGTGCCCGACATAGGGCGGGACGAAGTAGCGGCCCGGAGCCGAGGCCGTGAGCAGCGCCTGGGCGCCCTCCGGCGCGGCGCACCACAGCGCGAGCCGCCCGTCGCCGTGATGGTCGTCGAGGAACATCACGAACGTGTGCTTGTCGTCGATGAAGAACGCCGGCGAGCCGTGGCTGGGACGCTCGCTCGCCCCGGGCAGGGCGAGGCAGATCTCGCGGACCATGGCGAGGGCCTCGTCGCGCGCGCCGGGCATGGCGCGAGCCCAGCCCGCCTCAGGCCGCCTCGGCGCGGCCGCTCTCGAGTCGCGCCACGAGCTCGTCGAGCCGCAGCTCCTCGAGGCCCTGGCCGACCGCCTCGAGCTCGGCGGCGCAGAACTCCACGTGGCGGCGACCCTCCTGGCAGAGCTCGAGCGTCTCGCGCAGGCCGGCCTCGCCCGAGTCCAGCCGGGCGATGATCGCCTCGAGCCGCTCGCAGGCGGCCTCGTAGGTGAGTGCGACGTCGGTCTCGGCCATCGTCAGTCTCAGGGTACGCGCGGCGCGGACGGATCCGGGCGCACGGGCAGGCGGCCGTCGTGCAGGCGCAGCGTCAGGGCCGGCTGCGCGCGCGCCGCCGCCGCGCTGGTGACCGGCTCGCCCGCGGCGTCCTCGACGAGCGCGTAGCCGCGCTCGAGCGTCCGCTGCGGATCGTGGGCGGCGAGCGCGAGGCGCAGGCGCTCCAGGTCGCGCCGCCGGCGCTCGAGGGCCGCCGAGCTGCCGCGGTCGAGCGCGGCAGCGCCCGCGCGGGCGCGGACGGCGCCGCGGGTACGGGCGAGAGCGGCGGCGTCTCCCTTGCGACGCAGGGCTGCGGCCGCGCCGCGCGTCGCCCGCTCGCGCTCGGCGACCCCGCGGCGTGCGGCGGCGCGCAGCTCGCGGAGCTGCTGGTGCAGCCGCGCGCGGTGGCGGGCCACGTGCTCGGCCGGCGCGCGCGAGAGCCGCGCGAGCGTCCGCGCCCGCTCGACGATCGCCCGCCGGCCCTGGCGCTCGAGCCGAACGGCGCCAGCCCGCAGCGCCGCGTGGGCGTCGGCGCAGTGCACGGGCACCGCGGCCTCGGCGGCGTGCGTCGGGGTCGAGGCCGTGACGGCCGCGACGTCGTCGAGCAGCGTGCGGTCGGTGTGGTGGCCCACGGAGGAGATCACCGGGATGCGCAGCAGCGCGACGGTACGGCAGAGCGTCTCGTCGCAGAACGCGAACAGGTCCGCGAGCGAGCCGCCGCCGCGCGCGACGATCACGACCTCGACCTCCGGGCACGCGGCGAGGTCCTGCAGCGCGCGGGTGATCCGCGACGCGGCGTGGCGGTCCTGGACGGGCGCGAAGGCCCACACGACGCGTCCGCCCCAGCCGCGCCGGCGCAGGCCCGCGAGCACGTCGTCGCGCGCCTTGCCCGTCTCGCCGCAGACGACGCCGATGGTCCGCGGCAGCGCTGGCCGGAGCAGCTCCTTCTGCGGCGCGAAGAGCCCCTCGGCGTGCAGCGTCCGGCGCAGCCGCTCGAGCTGGGCCAGCAGGTCGCCCTCGCCGGCGATCCGGACGTCGGTCACGTCGAAGGTGAACGAGGGCGACGAGGTGCGCGAGCCGGGATAGAAGTCGCAGCCGCCCGCGGCCACCACCTGGGCGCCGTCGGCCAGCGCGGCGAGCCCCAGCGCGTCCCAGTCGCGCCGCCACATCGAGCAGGGCAGCGCGCCCGTCGCGTCGCGCAGCTCGAAGTAGACCTTGGCGCGCCCGCCCTTGAAGCCCCAGACCTCGCCGAAGACCTGCACCCGCGTGAGGCCGCGCAGCCGCTCGCGCAGCCCGGCGGCGTACTGGCCGACCGGCCACGGCCCGGTCAGGCCGGAGCCGGGGATCCCGGCGGGACGGGTGGTGGGGTCGGGCACGGTCCACTCACCCTAGAGGCGCCCGCGGCGATTTCTCGCCCCCGACGGGCGGCTTCGGCGAACGTCAACGGCTCGCATCGAGGGAAGGCCTGGGCGGTCGGGTGGGTCGCAGGGAGCCGCCGCGCCTGATCCAGGCCGCGAGCGCTGGGCGCTTTTCCGTTCTCAGGGACCGGAAAAGCGCCCAGGGCTCGCCCGGGCGGCCGGACCCATGCCCTCGATGCCGGGTTTGACGTTCGCCGACCGACTACCCCCGCGGACGGCGGCCCGAGAGCGAGCCGTGGTGCGGCCGGCGGTCGCGGCGCGGGCGGTGGGTCCGCGGCGCCCGTCGAGCCAAATCCGCCGGCGGCCCGTCGTGGGCGCTCGCGGCGAGCGCCTGGGCCAGCAGGATGCACAGCACGACCTGGCGGGCGGACTCGGCGTGCGCGCCCGATCCTCCCGACGCGCGCAGCGCCGTGATCAGCAGCCGCTCGAGCGGAGCCCGCCGCCCGGCGACAGGACGGCGTTCAGCCGACGTACCCGCTCGCCGCGTCGCGGCCGGTCGGGGTGGGCTCGTCCTCGCCGAGGCTGGGCAGCGCCGGCTGGCCGTCCTGGTAGCCCTCGCCGCCGACCTGGCCGGTGACCGCGAGCCGCGTCAGCCGCGCGATCTCGAGCTCGCCGAGCTGACGCGCCGGGTCGTCGGCCGGCAGCGGCGCGATCAGGCGGCGGATGCGCTCGCGCAGCTGGAGCGCGAAATGCGGGGTCGAGGACCCCATCAGCTGGCGGACGTCGTCGACCGTGACGTGACGATCGCCGCGCAGGCGCTCGGGCTGCTCCATCTCGGCCATGCGGTTCAGGCGCCTCCGGTGTCGACTGGCTGGATCTCGAGGAGGGCGTCGATGCGCGACTGCACGTCGGCGGAGATGGCCGACTCGTCGCCCACGAGCCAGCCGTGATTGTAGACACCGCGGACCGGGTCCTTGTCGTAGCCGGGCTGGATGTCGAGCAGGTAGTCCTGGACGTCCTTGGGCAGCGCGGAGGCCTCCGAGACGAGCAGCAGCGGCCCGTACGTGCCCGCCCCCGAGAGCGCCGCAGCGGCGGCCGCATCGGCGGTCCGGGAGGCGTTCGCGAACACGAGGCCGTGGCCCGGGTCGACGACGTTCCAGCCGAAGGTGCCGTCGGCGTAGCGGGCGAGGAAGATCGCGTTGGTCACCGGATCGCTCGTGCCGATCCGCTTGACCGCGCCGAGGTTGCGCAGCTGCTTGAGGACGCCGTCCGAGATCGCCTCAGGCGATCCGACGACGTAGATCCGCGGCCGCTTGTGCGCCCTGATCGCGGCGACGGTGTCGCGCGGCAGCGTCGACTTGCCGGCCCACAGCACCGGCTGGCCGGACTTCGCGGCCCACGAGGCGGTCGGCATCGCCAGCGGCGCGCGGCTGGACGGGGCGACGACGACGGTGTCCGAGGCGCCCCCGGCCGCGCGCGACTGCAGCCGGTCGATCGCGCGCGCGATCGCCTCCGACGAGCCGCCGCCGACCTCGATCGACTTCAGCCCGTCCGGCTTGGGCACGCTGCCGATCCGGATCACCTGAGCGCCGCCGGCCTTCGCCGCGCCGGTCGGCGCGAGGTCCTTGAGCGCCTGCGCGGTCACCGGCGGGAGCGTGTCGCCGTCGGCGAGCAGGATCGGCGCGCGCAGCGGACGGCCCATCAGCTGGGCGGCCGAGATCGCCGCGCGCCAGTCGGACTCGTCGGCGAGCACGACCGCCTGCGGCCGGTTCTCCGGCGTCAGCGCCGGATAGACGGCCTCCGCGACGGCGGCCGCGTCGCTGGCCGGATCGGCGCCGGGGACGCGCGTCGTGTTCTTCGTGGCGATGATCGGGAACCCGACGGGCGCGCCCTGTGCCGCGGGCTGCGGCGTGGCGTCGCCGCCCTGCGGCGTCGCGGTCGACGTCGCGCGCCCGAGCACGGGACCGTTGTCGCGTGGGGCGTTGTCGCCGCCGCCTCCGCCGCACCCGGCGAGGGCGGTAAGCAGGACGACGACCGAGGGGAGGAGGCGCGGCCGCATCACCGAACACGCAGGCTAGAAGAGACACACGAGCGCGTCTCCGACAAAGAGGGATTCGAAACCGATGCGCCGGGGCACCCGCTACTCTGCAGCGCCGGTCGCTCAAGCCTTGGGGGTTGACGGCCGAATAACTGACTCGACACATAATCGCGGCTTCGTATATGTTGCCGCGCCATGCCGAACTCCCGGTGAGGGCCGGGAGGCGGGGGACCCAAAGTAGTTGGGGCGAATCGCGCCGTGATGGCGTGAAGCGCAGGCTCTTTCAGCGCTAGCCCGTCAGCTAACCCCGCAGGCCGACGAAAGAGGATTTAGGCCTTGAACTGCTTGCGGGCGTTTGCCCTTGCTTTGCTGTGTGCTGCGGTGCTTCCCGCCGCGGCGTTCGCGCAATCACCATCCACGTCCACCAGCAGCACGGGTGGCGCCAGCTTCCCGCCCGACGCGCCGGCGAACATGACGGCCCCCGGGAGCAAGGCCAAGCTGCTGCCCGACGGCTCGGCGGCCGCGCCCGCCAACGCCCCGCTCGCCGTCCAGCGCGCGATCTTCGCCGCCAACAAGATCCAGGACAAGCCGTACGTCTACGGCGGCGGCCACCGGTCCTTCAAGAGCCGCGGCTACGACTGCTCGGGCACCGTCTCCTACATGCTCCACGGCGGCAAGCTGCTCTCCAGCCCGCTCGACTCGTCGAGCTTCATGTCCTGGGGCGCCCGCGGGCTCGGCAAGTGGATCACCGTCTACACGAATCCGGGCCACGCGTACGCGTACGTCGCCGGACTTCGTCTCGACACCAGCCGCGCCGGCATGTACGGCGTGCGGATCTCCAAGCGCGTCTCCTCCGCGGCGTTCGAGAACGGCCCGCGCTGGCGCCCGACCGCGCGCGACAACTCGGGCTTCACCGCCCGCCACCCGGTCGGCTTCTAGTCAGTCGTCCCGGGCGCGGCGGATCTCGTCGCGCTCGGCCAGCCGGTTGCGCCGCCGCGTCTGCGCCTCGCGCTCGCGGCGGATCTCGTCGGGCTCGGACGCGAACAGCGGCGGGATCTCGGTCGGCCGCCCGTCGTCGTCGAGCGCGACCATCGTCAGGTAGGCGGTGCTCGTGTGGCGCACCTCGCCGGTGCGCACCCGCTCGGCCTCGACGCGCACGCCGACCTCCAGCGAGCTGCGCCAGACGGCGTTGACCGCCGCCTTGAAGGTCATCAGCTCGCCGGGATGGACGGGCTCGAGGAACGTCATGCGGTCCATGCCGGCCGTGACCACGCGCGTGCGCGCGTGCTTGATCGCCGCGATCCCGGCCGCCTCGTCGCACAGCCGCATGACCGTCCCGCCGTGCACGAACCCTGCCGAGTTGGCGTCGGTGAGGTTCATCCAGCGGACCAGGACGGCGCGTGACTCGGCGGCGGGTCGGGGCTGCATCTCGCAGCCGGTACGCTAGCCCCTCGGGAGACTGACTCTGATCACCTCAAGGAGGCCACGTCGTGCCAGGCATGGGCGGACGGATGTCCACCGTCATCAAGGCGAAGATCAACAAGCTCCTCGACAAGGCGGAGGACCCCTCCGAGACTCTCGAGTACAGCTACCAGAAGCAGATGGAACTGCTGCAGAACGTGAAGAAGGGCATCGCCGACGTCGTCACGTCGAAGAAGCGCCTCCAGCTGCAGCAGCAGAAGCTCGAGCAGCAGGTCGTCAAGCTCGACACGCAGGCCCGTCAGGCGCTCTCACAGGGCCGCGAGGACCTCGCGCGCACCGCGCTCGAGCGCAAGCAGTTCGCGCAGACCGAGCTGCAGTCGCTCGACCAGCAGGTGGCCGAGCTCGAGTCGCAGCAGTCCCAGCTGATCGAGAAGGAGCAGAAGCTGCGCTCCAAGCTCGAGCAGTTCCGGACCAAGAAGGAGGTCATCAAGGCCCAGTACTCCGCCGCGGAGGCCCAGGTCAAGATCTCCGAGGCCGCGACCGGCGTGGGCGAGGAGATGGCCGACGTCGGCATGGCCATGCAGCGCGCGCTCGACAAGACCGAGAACATGCGCGCCCGCGCGAACGCGATGGACGAGCTCGAGGCCGCCGGCGCGTTCGACGACAGCCTGCAGCTGGGCACCGGCGGCGACGACATCGACCGGCAGCTCTCGGAGCTGACCTCCGGCAGCCAGGTCGACGACGACCTCGCCCGGATGAAGGCCGAGCTCGGCCAGGGCAGCGCGCCCGCGCCTGGCGAGCTGGGCGCCGGCGGCGATCAGGAGCAGGCGACCCCGCCCGAGCAGGAGCGCCAGGCGTGATCGTCCGGATCGCGACCGAGGACCAGTACCGGTTGCCCGACGAGGACGCTGCGCGGCTCAACGAGCTCGACAACGAGGCGGTCGCCGCGGTCGACGCGGATGACGAGGACCGCTTCCACGAGGTCTTCGAGTCGATGCTCGAGCTGGTACGCCGCGACGGCCATCGGCTCGGCGACGACGAGATCGAGGAGTCCGACGTGATCATCCCGCCGCCCGACCTGAGCTTCGTCGAGGCGCAGGCGGAGTTCACCGGCGATGGGCTGATCCCGGACTAGCGTCGCAGCACGAGGCGCCGCGTGACGACCTGCCGCCCGCGCGCCGACGTGACGCGGGCGGTGATGTAGAGGCTCGCGCCCCGCTTCGTGTGCAGCGCCGCGGCCGCACGGCGGGCCGCGCGCGGCGTCAGGCGCAGGGGCAGGGTGCGTCGCGCACCGGCGCGGAGCTTGGTGACCTTGGCCCGGTGCAGCACGGTGCGCGCGAGCAGCGTCTTCGCCCGCTTGCGTCCCTTCGGGGCGGTCTGCAACTTCGCCCCGAAGCGCACGGTGCAGCCGATCGTGCAGCGGGCGCCGAGCTTCACGCGGCCGCGGGCGACGCGCTGGCGGTGGCGCGCCGAGAGCGAGAGGACCCGGGCGGCGGGCACCGGCGTGCCGCCACCGGGCGCGGGCGTCGGCGTGGGGACCACGGTGGGGGTGGGCGCGACGGTGGGTGCGGCCGTCGCCGTCGGCGCGACGGACACGGCGCCCCACGTCCAGTCCATGCGCACGGACGCGCCCTGCAGCGTGTTGTCGCTCGCCGCCGGCAGCGTCGCGGTGAGCCGCAACACCCGGGTGCGGCCGGCGACGAGACGGCCGATCGGCAGCTGCGTGAGGCCGGCGAGCGGCCCGTCGGACAGCACCACCGGAGTACCGGTCACATCCTCGACGCGCAGTCGCAGCGCCTGCGAGAGCCGGCCACCGCCCGTGCCGGGCACGTCGGCGACGCCGGTCTGCGCCAGCTCGACGAGCCCGTCGGCGTCGCCGGTGTTGGCGAGCCGGACCGTGCCGCTCGCCGAGGCGCCGGGAACGAGGTGGTCGGCGAGGAGCGTCGCGGTCCCGTCGTGGTCGGACGCGAGCCGGACCGCCCCCGTGACCGACACCGCGTCGATCTGGGCGGGCTGGGCGCGGGCGAGGGCGGCCACGGCCGCCCAGGCGACCAGCGCGGCGACCGCGGCGATGGCCAGCCGCGCCTGCAGGGTGCCGGGCATGCCCTAGGCCTCCGTGGCCGCCTGGTCGCGCAGGATCGCGCCGCCCTCGCGCCATACGGCGGCGATGGTCCAGAAGGCCAGCACGAACGCCGGGACCGCCACGAGCCAGACGCGCAGGCCCGGCCGGCTCATCGCGATGAACGGCCAGCCCGCGTAGGGGATCGAGAACCGCACCCGCGCCTGCGTCGCGTGCGGAAGGGTGAACGTCGCCGGGTCGGCGACCGCGTTGTTGTCGCCCTTGGTGCGGTAGCGCCGCTCGCCGCCACGGACGGCGATCGAGACGATGCGGTGGCTCAGCTGGTGGTCCGCGCCCGGGGGGACGTACGTGATGACGTCGCCGACGTGGAGGTCGGCGACAGGGACCGTCTCGTCGAAGATCAGCGAGCCGCGGTGGATCGACGGCTGCATCGAGACGCCGGTGAGGACGTAGCGATGGAGGCCGAGCAGCGTGGGCGCGAAGCCCGCCGCCAGGACGACGACGACGGCGACGAGCACGACCCGACCGAGCCCGCCGGCGGCCAGGGACGCCAGCCGGAGGGCTCGGTTCGGGTTCGCGCGGCGGGCCGCGTTCATGATGTCCGTCAGTCCCGCGGCGATGAGCCGGATCAGGCCTGCGTCGCGCTCCAGGTGAAGTCCATCGAGACGCCCGAGGACATGTAGGCGTTGTCGCCGGTGAGGCCGGTCGGCCACGTCACCGTGAAGCGGTACTTGTGGTTGCTGTTGCCGACCCAGGTCCCGAGCGAGACCGGGCTGGTGCCGACGCTCGAGATCGGCGTCTCGGCGATCGCCGTGGCGGTCACGGCGTCGGTCGAGTCGAGCGCCTCGACCTTCAGGTGCAGCCGGCTGGAGAGGTCCGAGCCGGTGCCGGAGAGCGACGGCGCGGCCATCGAGAGGTTGAAGTCGCCGTCGACGTTGCCCGTGTTGGAGACGGTGACCGTGCCGGTCACGGTGTCGCCGGGCTTCATGTTGTCGGCGTGGAAGATGGCGCCTTCGGTGCCATTGTTCTTCTTGTCGTTGTTCACCGTCAGCGCGCCGGCGGTGATCATGTTGCCCGGGGAGGCGGTCTGCGAGGTGAAGCTCGCGCCCGAGCCGACGGCGAGACCGCCGGCGACGAGGAGCATGAGCAGGGCGCCCATCAGCTTGCGCGGAGAAGCGGCCCAGACGGCAGCAAAGCGCTGCATGTGTGGTTCCTTTCGACTGGTTCACTCCCCGGGACTGATGGGTGCCGCGGAGTCGGTGAAGCAGGTATCGACGCCCCGAGCGGCGACTTTAGGAACGGCCCTCGAACACTTGTCCAGCGCGGCCGGATGGGGCGCTCACCCCAGGGCTAGATCGGAATGCCCCAGAGCGGGAACCAGCGCTCGAGCTCGGCCTCGACCGGGAGCTCGGCGCCGATCTGCGCCTTCAGCCGCAGCTCGCGCTCGTTGTCGCGCTGCTGCGCGCCGCCGGCGGGCACGAAGGGATAGAACGCGCCGCGCTTGTAGTTGTAGATCCAGTAGACCGGCTTGTCGCCGGCGTCGCGGAACGAGAACACCGCGCAGAGGATCCGCTCGCCGTAGCCGCCGCCCTGCAACGCGCCAGAGACCGCGTTGATGCCGACGACGAGGTCCTCGAAGTCCTCGTCGGCGAGCACCATCCAGCGGTAGCCGTAGTCGTCGTCGGTGCGCTCCACGGTCGTGCCCGCGTCGGAGCCCGTGCCGCGCACGACCTCCTCCATGTCGCGCACGATCCCGTCGAAGTCCGCGGTGGCGAGCGGCTGGAAGACGATCGCCGCCTTGCCGGAGCTGCGCAGCTCGAGCGTCATGTCGAGCGTCACGTACGCGGTGCTCATCGCGAACAGCCGGTCGGGTGCCGGCTGCGCGAGCGCGCGCTTGCCGCGCAGGATGTCGAGCAGGCCCATGGCCCTGAAGGCTACGCCGCCGTGCCCTGCAGCTGCGACTCGAGGCGACCCAGCGCCGCGATGCGCTTCTCGAGCGGCGGGTGCGTCGAGAAGAGGCCGGCCAGCGCCTTGCCCGTCTTCGGCGGGAAGATGTAGAAGGCCGAGAGCTCGCTCGACGCGCGCAGGTCACGCGCCGGGATCCGCTCCATGCCGCCGGAGATCTTCACGAGCGCCGATGCGAGCGCGCTCGGCCGCCCGGTGATGATCGCGGCGCCGCGATCGGCCGCGAACTCGCGGTAGCGCGACAGCGCCTGCATCAAGAAGAACGAGATGACGTAGACGCCGATCGAGACGAGGAACAGCACGAGGAAGCTCGGGTTGTCGTCGTCGTCGGAGGCCCCGCCGCCGAAGAAGAAGCCGAACTGGACGATGTAGGCGGCGATCGTCGCGAAGAACGAGGCGAGCGTCATGACCAGCACGTCGCGGTTGGCGACGTGGGTCAGCTCATGCGCGAGCACGCCCTCGAGCTCGGCGGGGGAGAGCAGATCCATGATGCCGGTGGTCGCGCAGACGGTCGCGCTCTTGGGCGAGCGGCCGAGCGCGAAGGCGTTCGGCATGCGCGTGTTGGCGACGGCGACCTTGGGCTTGGGCAGGTCGGCCTGCACGCAGAGGCGGTCGATGATCGCGTGCAGCTGTGGGGCCTCGGACGGGCTCACCTCGCGGGCGCCCATCGCGGCCAGCGCGAGCTTGTCGGACGCGAACAGGTTCAGCAGCGCGAGGCCGCCGGCGATGATCGCCACGCCGAGCCCGTTGACGCCGACGGCGATCAGCGCGACCACGAGGATCACGTAGAGAAGGCCGAGGAGGAACAGCGTGAAGGTCATCCGGATCTGGAGTCCGGTGTCCTTGCCGAATGAGGTAGGTCGAGGCATCGCGGTTCTCATTTTCGCATGCTCACAGCGCCCTTGAGCAACTTCTTACCTTTGATGAGCGGCGATCGAGCCCCGGGCAAGAAGTCCTGCAAACTGCACGATCCGTTGCACCGGACGCTCATGAATGCGCGAGAGCGGGCCCGTCGCCTAGCATGGCCCGCCGCATGGCCTCTCGCGTTCGCGTCCTGCTGGCCGCGGCGGCAGTACCCCTGCTGCTGTGGCTCGTCCTGCCCATGGTCTCCAACGGCGCCTCGTCGTCGACGATCCAGCACCGGATCACGTCGAAGCAGGCCCAGATCCGCGCGAAGAAGGGCCACGAACAGGTCCTGTCGACCGACATCGCCGCCTACACGAGCCATATCAACGCGCTCGAAGGCGACATCACCGTGCTGCAGGGCCGGCAGGTCCGGCTGCAGTCCGACCTCGACGCCAAGCGACTCCAGCTGGCCAAGATCCAGGGAGACCTGCGCGCCGAGCGGCTGCGGCTGATCCGGCTCAAGGCCAAGCTCGCCGAGGCCAAGCGTCAGCTCGCCGCCCGCCTGGTCCAGCTCTACAAGTCAGACCGCGCGGACATCGTCACCGTCGTGCTCAACGCCCACGGCATGCAGGACCTGATCGAGTCGGCCGACTTCATGCGCCGGATCTCCGACCAGGACGGCCGGATCCTCGACCGCGTCAAGATCGCCAAGGCGGAGTCCGAGCAGTCCGCCGCGCACCTCGCCAAGCTCGAGAAGCAGGCGCAGGCGATCGCGCTCTCGATCCAGCAACGCCGCGACGAGGTCATCCGCGTCAAGGGCCAGCTCGTCGAGCGCCAGCAGGTCGCCCAGCGCGCCCGGGCCGACAAGGCCGGCGCGCTGGCCAGCACCCGCAGCCAGCGCCACCACCTCGAGGACGACGTCGCCGCGCTCCAGCGCCAGCAGCAGCGGATCGCCGCGCGCATCCAGGCCGCGGCCGCGCGTGCCGCGGGCGGCGCCGCGACCGGCCCCGCCGGCCCGATCCGCCAGGGCTCGGGCGGCCTGATCTGGCCGGTCAACGGCCCGATCACCTCGCCGTTCTGCGAGTCGCGCGCCTGGGAGTCCTGCCATCCCGGCATCGACATCGGCGTGCCGTCCGGCACGCCGATCCGCGCCGCCGCGGCCGGTCGCGTCGTGCTCATGCAGGGCGAGGCGTCCTCCGGCGGCTACGGCAACTTCACCTGCATCCAGCACTCGGCGACGATGTCCACGTGCTACGCGCACCAGTCGCGCTTCGCGACCTCGATGGGCGCGAGCGTCAGCCAGGGCCAGGTCATCGGCTACACGGGCTGCACGGGCCGCTGCTTCGGCCCGCACCTGCACTTCGAGGTGCGGATCAACGGCTCGGTGGTCAACCCGATGAACTACTTGTAGAGGCGCCCGTACCCTTGGGGTGAAATGCACCCCGAGTTCCATCTCCTCGGCATCACCATCCAGGCCTTCGGGCTCGCGATGGCGGTCGGGTTCGTGATCGCCGGGGTCGCCGCGGGGCGCTACCTGGTCGAGCTCGGGCGGCCGGTCGACTGGGCCTACGAGATGGTCTTCGCGGCGCTGATCGGCGGGCTCGTCGGCGCACGGCTCTGGTGGGTGGTCGAGAACTGGTCGCAGGCCAGGGGCGACGTGCTCGGCTCGCTGTTCTCCGGCACCGGCCTGGTCTGGTACGGCGGGGCGATCGGCGGCGCGCTGTGCGTGCTCGCCTGGGCGCGCTGGCGCGGCGTCCTCGACCTGCGCACGCTGGACGTCGCGGCCGTGCCGCTCGCGGCCGGCTACGCGATGGGACGGGTGGGCTGCCAGCTCGCAGGCGACGGCGACTACGGCAAGGCCTGGGACGGCCCGTGGGCGATGGCCTATCCGCACGGCACCGTCCCCACGACCACGCCGGTGCACCCGACGCCGGTCTACGAGACGCTGGCGATGGGGCTCGTGGCGGTCTGGCTCTGGCGCCACCGCCACGCGTGGCGGCCCGGCACGCTGTTCGCGGCCTACCTCGTGCTGGCCGGCGTCGAGCGCTTCCTGGTCGAGTTCCTGCGTCGCAACCCGGTCGAGTGGCTCGGCCTCACCCAGCCGCAGCTGCTGTCGGTGGCGATGATCGCCGGCGGCACCGCATGGCTCTACGCGCTGCGCCGCCCCGGCGCGCGGGTCACCGGCCGCGCGACCGCGCGGGCCTGATGCGATGATCACGCGCCGAATGGCGCTCGCCACGGCCGACCTGTACCCCGCGGACTCCTCGCTGGTCGAGGCCCGCCTCGCGATCGGCGGCTGCGACGCCGTCGCCCTCGCCGAGCGCTTCGGCACGCCCGCGTACGTCCTCGCCGAGCGCGACCTGCGCGAGCGCGCCCGGGCGGCGGCCGGCGCGCTGGCCGAGCACCACGACGGACCCGGCCGGATCGTCTTCGCCTCCAAGGCGCTGCCCTGCACCGCCGTGCTGCGGATCTTCGCCGAGGAGGGCCTGGGCTGCGACGTCGCGTCGGGCGGCGAGCTGCACCTCGCGCTGCGCGCCGGCTTCGACCCGGCCGTGCTCTACCTGCACGGCAACGCGAAGTCCGACGCGGAGCTCGCGCAGGCGCTCGACGCGGGCGTCGGCACGATCGTGCTCGACCATCCCGCGGAGGCCGAGCGGCTCGATGCGCTCGTCGGCGCGGGTCGCCGCCAGCGCGTGCTCGTGCGCGTCACGCCCGGGGTCGACGCCGACACCCACGCCTCGATCCTCACCGGCCAGGCCGGTTCGAAGTTCGGCATGCCGCCCGCCGCCGCGGCCGAGCTGCTGGCCCGCGACTGGGCGAACCTCGAGCTCGCCGGACTGCACATGCACATCGGCTCGCAGCTGTTCGCGCCCGACCCGTGGCGCCGCGCCGCGGAGGCGCTCGCGCCGCTCGGGCGCTTCGCGACCTACGACCTCGGCGGCGGCCTCGGCGTCCCCTACACGCGCGAGGATCGCTCGACCGACCTCGCCGCCTGGATCGCCGGCATGGCCCAGGTCGCGCGCGATGCCTTCGGGAGCGGCTTCGAGCTCGTGCTCGAGCCCGGCCGCGCGCTCGTCGCCCAGGCCGGCGTGACGCTCTACCGCGTCGAGGCGGTCAAGCCCGGCGCCGTCGGCGAGCAGATCGTCGCCGTCGACGGCGGGATGTCCGACAACCTGCGCCCGATGCTCTACGGCGCCCCCTACGAGGCGGCGCTCGCCGACCGCGCGGGCGAGGACGACCTCTGCCAGGTCGTCGGCAAGCATTGCGAGTCCGGCGACGTGCTGGTGCGCGACGCGCGGCTGCCCGGTCCCCGCCGCGGCGACGTGCTCGTCGTCCCGGTGACCGGTGCCTACGGGCACGCGATGGCCAACAACTACAACGGCGTCCCGCGCCCGCCGGTCGTGCTCTGCCGCGACGGCGAGGCGCGCCTGGCGGTGCGTCGCGAGACCTACGAGGACCTGCATGCCCGAGACGCCTGAGTTCCGCATCGGCCTGCTCGGATCGGGCACGGTCGGCGGCGCCTTCGCCGAGCTGCTCGAGGAGCGGGCCGGGGCGATCGAGGCGATCACGGGCATGCGCCCCGTGCTGTCGGGCACGCTCACGCGCTCGCGCGGCGACTTCGGAGAGATCCTCGACGGGTCGGACCTGATCGTCGAGGTGATCGGCGGGATCGAGCCCGCGCGCGACTACGTCCTGCGGTCGATGCGCGCCGGCCGGCACGTGGTCTCGGCGAACAAGCAGCTGCTCTCCCAGCACGGCGAGGAGCTGTGGGGCTGTGCGCGCGAGAACGGCGTGCAGCTGCGCTTCGAGGGCGCGGTCGCCGGCGTGGTCCCCGTGATCCGGGTGCTCCAGGAGTCGCTCGCCGCCGCGCGGGTCGAGCGCATCCACGGCATCGTCAACGGGACGACGAACTACATCCTCTCCGAGATGGCCCGCACCGGCGCCTCCTACGCGGACGCGCTCGCCGAGGCGCAGCGGCTCGGCTACGCGGAGGCCGACCCCACCGACGACGTCACGGGCCGCGACGCGGCGGCCAAGATGGCGATCCTCGCGCGCCTGGCGTACTCGACCCCGGTCCACCTCGACCAGGTCGTCTACGAGGGCATCGAGCACATCACCGCCGAGGACATCGGCTTCGCGCGCGACTTCGGGCTCGGCCTGAAGCTGATCGGGACCGCCGAGCGGGTCGCCGACGGCATCAGCGTCCGTGTCCATCCCGCCTTCCTGTACGGCAACCACCCGCTGGCCTCGATCAGCGGGCCGTTCAACGCGGTCACGATCGAGTCCGACGCGATCACCGAGGTGACGCTGTCAGGCCCCGGCGCCGGCGGCCCGCAGACCGCCAGCGCGGTGCTCGGCGACGTGATCTCGGCGATGATCCCGCCCGCGTCGACGCCCGAGACGACCGAGGACCTGACCGTCGTCAACGACATCGCGTCGGCGTTCTATCTGCACCTGGAGGTCGCCGACCGGCCGGGCGTGCTCGCCCAGGTGGCGGAGATCCTCGGCCTGCAGGGCGCCTCGATCCGCTCGGTGGTCCAGCGCGGCCTCGGCGACAACGCGCGGCTGGTGATGGTCATGCACCCGCTGCAGGAGTCGAACTTCTACGCCGCGGTGCAGCTGATCGCCCAGCTCGACTTCATGCGCGCCGCCCCGCGGGCGATCCGGGTCATCGACGAGGAGTTCGCCGCCTAGATGCACAAGACCGGTCTGATCGAACGCTGGCACGAGTGCCTGCCGTTCGCCCCCGAGGACCCGATCGTCTCGCTCGGCGAGGGCTCGACGCCGCTCGTGCTCGCCGAGCGGGTCTCCGAGCGCGTCGGCGCCGAGGTGTGGCTGAAGATCGAGGGCGCCAATCCGACCGGCTCCTTCAAGGACCGCGGGATGACCTGCGCGGTCTCGGCCGCGGTGCGCGAGGGCGCCGAGGCGGTCCTGTGCGCGTCCACCGGCAACACCGCGGCGAGCGCGGCGGCCTACGCGGCGCGGGCGGGGCTGCGCGGCGCCGTGATCGTCCCCGAGGGCAAGATCGCCACCGGCAAGCTCGCCCAGGCGCTGATGCACGGCGCGCGCGTCATCGCGCTGCGCGGCAACTTCGACCAGGCGCTGACGCTCGTCCGCGAGCTCGCGTCGCGGCATCCGATCGCGCTGGTGAACTCGGTCAACCCGTTCCGGCTGGAGGGGCAGAAGACCGCGTCGCTGGAGATCGCCGAGGACCTCGGCGACATCGACGCGCTCGCGATCCCCGTCGGCAACGCGGGCAACATCACGGCCTACTGGAAGGGGTTCGTCGAGGCCGGCCGGCGAAGGCCGCGCATGCTCGGCTTCCAGGCCGAGGGCGCCGCTCCGATCGTCCGCGGCGAGCCCGTCGAGCACCCCGAGACGGTGGCGAGCGCGATCCGCATCGGCAACCCGGCCCGCTGGGAGGAGGCCGTCGACGCGATGCGCGCCTCGAACGGACGCATCGAGGCGATCTCCGACGATCAGATCCTCGAGGCCTACCGCTTCCTCGCCGCCCAGGAGGGCGTGTTCTGCGAGCCGGCCTCGGCCGCCGGGGTCGCCGGCCTCTTCGCGCACGGGACCGACGGCGCCGAGAAGATCGTCTGCGTGCTCACCGGGCACGGCCTGAAGGACCCTCAGACCGCGCTCGCGCACGCCGGCTCCGTGCTCGGCTGCGAGCCGGAGATCGGCGCCGTCGAGTCCGCCGTGCTGGGGTGAGCGGGCGCGTCCTCGTCCGGGTGCCGGCGTCGTCCGCGAACCTCGGACCGGGGTTCGACGTCCTCGCCGCCGCCCTGGCGCTGCACGTCGAGGTCGAGGTGGAGGAGACCGGGCGCTTCGCCGTCCACACCGACCTCGCGATCGCCCGCGACCGCCGCAACCTGTGCGTGCGGGCGTTCGACCTGATCGCGCCGGCGTCCCGGCACGAGTTCGCGATCCGCTCGGACATCCCGCTCTCGGGCGGGCTCGGGACGAGTGCGGCGGCGATCGTCGCGGGGCTCGTGGCGGCCGATGCGCTGACCGGCGGCGGCCACGACCTGCTGGCGCTCGCGACGCGCCAGGAGGGGCATCCCGACAACGTCGCCGCGGCGCTGCTGGGCGGCATCGTGCTCTGCGACGGGCCGTCGGCGACGCGGCTCGAGCCGCCGGCCGGGCTGGAGGCGGTGCTCGTCGTACCGCGCGAGGCGGTGCGGACGGCGAAGGCGCGGGCGGCGCTGCCCGCCGAGGTGCCGATGGCGGACGCGATCTTCAACGTCGCGCACGCCGCGACGCTCGTCCTCGGCATCGAGCGCGGCGACTTCGACCTGATCGCGAAGGGGCTCCACGACCGGCTGCATCAGCCGCGCCGCGCGCCGCTGTACCCGCGCTCGGCGCGGCTGCTCGAGCGCGCGCGCCCGTGGGGCGCGCTGGGGGCGTCGATCTCCGGCGCGGGGCCGACGGTGCTGCTGTGGACCCGCTCCGAGGACGCCGAGGCGGTCGCCGAGCGCGCCCGCGTGGCGGTCGAGGGATGGGCGTACGTGCGCCGGGTCGCCTTCGAAGCGACCGGTGCGGTCGCGCGGCGTCTGTAGGTTCCCGCAATGCCGCCGATGAAGCTCCACCGCTGCTCCTGGACGTTCCTGCACACCGACATGGACGCCTGCTGGAAGGTCCAGCGCGCGCTCGACGAGAAGGGCATCGACTACGAGGTCGTCAAGCACGGCTTCGGCAAGGGCAAGGCGATGCGCGCCGAGATCGAGGAGCTGAGCGGCCAGCGCCTGCTCCCGGTGCTCGAGCTTCCCGACGGCTCGGTCTACCGCGCGGAGTCCGATGACATGGCCGCCGCGATCCGGTCGGGCGAGATCGCGGACCGGCGCGTGAACCCCACTGGGTAGGAAGCCGGCCTCCGCCCCGCCGAGTGGCGAGTTCGTACGCCCAGAGTGGACAAACTCGCCACTCGGCGTTCGAGTGTCGACTTTGTTCCCGCTGGGGGAACGCACTCGACACTCGCCGGTCCCTCAGCGACCCGCGAGCGAACGGATCAAGGCCACGAGCGCCGTGTCGTCCTCGGACTTGTCGAGGTAGCCGTCGGCCTCGCCGCCGAGCTTCTCCGCGCCGAGCATGCCCACGTAGCCCGAGTAGACGACGACCTTGACGTTCGGGGCGGTGGCGCGGATCGAGCGGATCAGCTCGCCGTCGCCCGGCCGGCCCATGGTGTCGAGCAGGACGATGTCCGCGCCGCTGGCCGCGGCGGCCGCGCCGACGCGCGAGCGGTCGCGCTCGGAGCCGACCCACTCGATGTCGTCGTGCTCCTCGAGCCAGTGGCGCACGAGCACGAGGAACGATCCGGAGTCGTCGCAGTGGAATACACGGGTTTTCGACACGACGTCGAGAAGAGTGCCACGGGGCCGAGCCCACGCGGGTCCGCATGCTGACCTACGTCAGGAGGCGCGGAGCGGCTTGAGCTTGCGACGGGCGTCGGCGAGCCCGATGCGGGCCAGGATCTCGTCGGCCAGCGCGAGGTAGTCCTCGCCGAGATCGGGCCGGTGATCGAGGATCGAGCGGGCCTTCTCGGCCGACTCGGCGTAGGCGATCGACGCGCGGATCACCGTCTCGAAGACCTTGTCGCCGAACACCTCCTGCAGCTGCGCGTAGGCGTCGCGGGAGTGCGTCGTGCGCATGTCGGCGATGTTCAGCACCACCCCGAGCCACTCGAGGTCGGGGTTGTAGAACTCCTTCGCCTGCTCGATGACCTCGAGCGCGCCCTCGACGCCCTGCAGCGCGAAGTACTGCGCCTCGGAGGAGATCAGCGCCCAGTCGGCGGCGACGAGCCCGTTGATCGTGAGCAGCCCGAGCGCCGGCGGGCAGTCGATCAGGATCACGTCGTGCTGCTTGCGGGCCTCCTTGAGCGCCTTGCGCAGCACGAGCTCGCGGCCCATCTTGCCGGACATCGAGCGCTCGACCTCGGCCAGGATCGGCGAGGCCGGCACGACGCCGTCGTGCGAGGCCGCGGCGACCTTCGCGTCGCCCGTGAGCACGTCGGCGACGGTCGGGCTGGCATCCGCGGGGACGTCGAAGTAGTCCGACAGGTTGCCCTGCGGGTCGAGGTCGATGGCCAGCACGTCGAGCCCGACGCGCCGGAGCACGTCGGCCAGGGTGCGGACCGTGGTGGTCTTGCCCGTGCCGCCCTTGAGCGACAGGACCGCGATCGTCTCGGCCATGGACGGCGGCAGGCTACCCAATGGGCGGCTACGCGGCGCTGTCGGCCTGTCTCGCGACCGCACCGGCGTCGACGCCGGTCGTCTCGAGGAACCACAGCGTGTGGCGGCCGACGGCGATCCGGTCGCCGTCGCTCAGCGCTCTCCATTCCACGCGCTCGCCGTTGACGTAGACGCCGTTGAGGGAGCGGTCGTCGAGCACCCGCACCCCGTCCGCCTGGCACACGATCAGGGCGTGGCGGCGCGAGACCGTCGCGTCGTCGAAGCGCACGTCGGCGGCCAGCGAGCGTCCGACGCGCGTCCACTCGCGGGCGAGCGCGACCACGCGTTGCGTGCCGTCGTCCTCGTAGGCCAGATAGCGGCCCGGCTCCTCGAGCGCGCCGCGGGCCTCCTCGACCCACGCGGGCCGCTCGACGGCGTCGCCGTTCTGCTCGAGCACATCGGTGGCGGGCGGGAGGAACCCGGTCGCCTGGACGTCATCCGTCCGTCGATCCATATGCATCTCCTGTGGCGCGGCGATCGCGCCAATCGGTCCCCTGCGACCCGCCTCCTGGCGCGAATCATACGCCCACCGGACCTGGAGGGAAGACCCCAACCGCGACGAAGCCCGCTTCCACGATGCCCCGGTCGCCCCGCGCACGCCGCGCCAGCACGCCGTTCCGGACGTCTTTCTCGGTCGCGCCGCGGGAGCTCTCGTTCCTGCGTCCCAATGCCGCTCCGGCGGGCCCGCCGCGACCCAGCTGCGTCCATTGCGGGCGAACCCCGCTGGTCGGCGAGGTGCTGCACGTCTACGAGGCGACGGGCGGCGACCGCCACGTCTGCGAGCTGTGCCGCTCGCGCCATCGCGAGCCCCCGGCGCGCTCGGAGCTCGTGCATTCGCCCGAGCACCACCGGGCCGTGAAGGCTCGCACGCGCGCGGCGTGACCCCACCCGCACGCTGCGGATATCCTCCGCGCCCGTGGACCCCGTCACCGCCACCGTCACGATCGGCCGCCCCCGCGAGGAGGTCTTCGACTACCTCGCAGACATCGCCAACGTGCCGGAGTTCTCCGACCACTACATGGAGCACTTCCGGCTCACACGCGTGAACTCGGTGGGCGAGGGCGCCGGCGCGCGCTTCCACCTCGACGCGCCGCTCGCGCGCTTCTCGTGGGGCGACATGACCTACGTCGAGGTCAGCCGCCCGTACCGGATCGTGGCAATCGGGCGCGGCGGCAAGTTCAACCGCAACAAGACGACGACGATCTGGACGCTCGAGCCCTCCTCGGGAGGCGGCACCGAGCTCGAGATGATGACCGAGGTCGAGCCCGCGCTGCCCACGGATCGCTTCATGGAGACGGTCACGGGCTACCGCGGCTGGATGAAGCGCAACGTCCGCAAGAGCCTGCGGCGGCTGCAGTCGATCCTCGAGGAGGACCACGACCGGGGCCCGCGCGCCACGGTCGCGGGCGTCTGAGCGCTGCCGCCGACGCCCGACTAAGATCCACCGCCGATGCTCCGTCCGATCCGCGTCTTCGCCCTGCTCGCCGTGCTGGCGGGCCTGATCGCCGTCGCAGGCTGCGGCCAGTCGGAGGAATCCGCCGCCAACAGCTCCTCCTCCGCCACGAGCGAGGGCACCTACCTCGAGCTCGACCGGCTCAAGTACCAGGTGCAGATGTCGCGTTACCTGAACCCGCACGACATGGAGGACGCCGCCTACCTGCGTGGTCTCCCCTCGGGTCTCAAGCTCGGCAAGGACGAGATCTGGTTCGCCGTCTTCATGCGCGTCGAGAACGACGGCGACAAGACCGGCAAGTCGTCGGGCGTGTACGAGATCACCGACACCGAGAACAACGTGTTCCGGCCGGTCCCGCTCGACTCCAAGCGCAACGACTTCGTCTACCGCCCGCAGACGCTCGAGCCGAGCGCGATCATCCCGAGCGCGAACTCGATCGCCGGCCAGGGCGTGATCCAGGGCTCCCTGCTGCTCTTCAAGCTCAAGGAGGCGGACCTGCAGAACCGCCCCCTGACGCTGCGCATCGGGCCGCCCTCGGGCGGCAACCGCACCGTCGAGCTCGACCTCTAGAGCCCGGCCGCCAGCACGGCGCGCGCGACCGGCGCCGCCGTGTCGCCGCCCGCGCCCTGCGCGACGAGCAGGACGCTGACCGCGATCTTCGGCCGCTTCGCCGGCGCGAAGGCCGCGAACCAGGCGTCGGTATCGGTCGTGTCGGGCTGCGGCTTCAGCGACGGATCGGTCGGCTCGGGATCCTGGGAGACCGTCGAGCGCAGCTCGGCGGTGCCGGTCTTGCCGGCGACGGTCACGCCGGGGATCGCCGCCGCCACCCCCGTCCCGTTGGCCACGACCGCCTCCATCGCGCGCCGCACCTGGCGCGCGACGCGCGGCGTGGTCGCCCGCGTCCGCGCTCGCACGGCGCCCTTGGCATAGGTGGGCAGCGGCCGCCGGCCGTGCTCGCCGATGGCCGCCGCGACCGTCGCCAGGTGCAGCGGGGTGGAGAGGACCTTGCCCTGCCCGATCGCAGTCGAGCCGAGCGCGAGCGCGTCGCCGATCTCGTCCGCCATGGGGATCGTCGCGCGCGCCGCGCCCGCGATCCCCAGGTCCTGGTTGAAGCCGAAGCGCTCCGCCGTCGCCACGAGGTCCTTGGCGCCGACCTCGACGCCGAGCGGGGCGAAGACCGAGTTGCACGACTCCGCGAAGGAGGCGAGGAGCGTCCCGCCGCAGGTCTCGCCGTTGGCGTTCTGCAGCGCCACGCCGGAGAGCGTGGCCTCGCTGTGGGCGGGATAGGTCGTCGAGAGCTTGGCCGCCTTGTTCTCGAGCGCGCTGGTCAGCGTGATGATCTTGAACGTCGACCCTGGCGGCTGCGGGGCCGAGGAGGCGATCCCGGCGAGCGCGAGGATCTCGCCGTCGGAGGGACGGATCGCGGCGACGCCGCCGTAGCGCCCCGCCAGCGCCGTGACCGCGGCGCGCTGGACGTCGGGATCGATCGTCGTGCGCACGTCGGTGCCCGGCTTGGGAACGCTCGAGGCGATCACGCGGCGGCCGGCCTTGAGCTCGCCGCCGGGCGTGCCGGCGAGCTGGCGGTCGAACTGCAGTTCGAGCCCCGTCAGCCCGACGGAGGCCCCGGCGGGGAATCCGCGCCCCTCGAGCTCGGCCGCGCGCGGCGGGGACGCCGGACCGATGCGGCCGGCGACCTCGGCGGCCACCGGCCCGAGATCGGAGAGGCGCGCGTCGCCCTTGGCCAGCGGCGTGCCGTCGCGCGCCTCGATCGTCGCCCGCGCCGGCATCCGCGTCACGCGGGTGAGGCGCTCGCCGCGGCGCAGGCCGGGGAACAGCAGGTCCGGCCGCCAGGCGACCGCCGGCGAGCCGTCGGGCCCGTCGACCAGCGGCAGGGTGACGTCCGCGCCGACCGTCCCGAAGATCCGCGTGCGAGCGCTCGCCGGGAAGCGCACCGAGTCGCCGGAGACCTTCGGCTTGCCGAGGTCGAGGCCGGCGAGCGTCGCCGCGGCGGCGGCCTCCCGGTAGGCCCGTGCGAAGCGCACCACGGGCCACCTGGCCTGCGACGACGGGGCGAGCATCGCGTGCATCGCGCCGTAGTCGCCGCGCTGCCAGGCCTGCTCCCAGCGCGTGGCCAGGCGCCGCTCGGACGGCTCGTGGCGCGCGCCGACGATCAGGCCGACGAGGAACGCGCACGCCGCGACGCCGCCGAGCATGGCGAGCCGGCGCGTGCCGGCGCTGCGCCCCGCCGGAGGACGGCGGGACGGGGAACGGCGGGGCGGGGCGGAAGGGTCGGGGCGGGGAGGGACTGGGGGCACGCTGCGTCGAGGGAGGGTACGAGCCGACACTCCCCGCTGGATGGCCTCGGGCATGCGTGGTCAGCGCCGGTACGCTGATCTCGCCGATGACGGGGCTCGATTGGATCATCACGGGCGCCGCGCTCCTGCTCGCGCTGTTCGGCTGGGCGCAGGGGTTCATCTCGGCCGCACTGGCCCTCATCGGCTTCGCCATCGGCGCGTGGATCGGGACCCGGATCGGCCCGTCGCTGGTCGGGCAGGAGTCGCCGTGGGCACCCGCCTTCGGCCTGCTCGGCGCGCTGCTCGGCGGCGCGATCCTCGCCGCCGGGTTCGAGGGGCTGGGCTCGCGATTGCGCGGGATGATGCGCACCCTGCCGGGCCTGACGGCGGTCGACGGGCTGCTCGGCGCGCTGCTGACCGTGTGCGTCGGGCTCGGGGTGATCTGGCTGCTCGGGGCGGTCGCGCTCCAGCACGGCGGCGACGCCCGTCGCGAGGTGCAGCGCTCGGCGATCCTCTCGAGCCTCAACGAGATCGCGCCGCCGTCGAGCGGGCTGCTGAACGCGATCGCCAACCTCGACCCGTTCCCGCGCATCGACGGGCCGTCGGCCGGCGTGCGGGCGCCCACGGCGAAGATCGCCTCCGATCCCGACGTCAAGCGCGCGGGCCACAGCGTGGTGAAGATCCTCGGCACCGCCTGCGGCGCGGGCGTCGAGGGGTCGGGCTGGGTCGCCCGGCCGGGCGTCGTGGTGACGAACGCCCACGTCGTGGCGGGCGAGCAGGACACGCACGTGCTCCTGCGCGGCCACGGGCCGAGCCTCGGCGCGACCGTGATCGCCTTCGATCCGCACGACGACGTCGCTGTGCTGCGCGTGAGCGGGCTGGACGCCCCGCCGCTGCGCTTCGCGAACCCGCAGACGGGCGCCGCCGGGGCGATCCTCGGCTTCCCGCTGGACGGGCCCTTCGACGTGCGCGCCGGGCGCCTCGGCGTCACCCGCACGGTGATCACGCAGGACGCCTACGGCCGGGGACCGGTCCGCCGCACGATCGCGGCGCTGCGCGGCGCCGTGCGGCCCGGCAACTCCGGCGGGCCGATGGTCGATGGCGCCGGTCACGTCCTCACCACGGTCTTCGCGGCCACCACGCGCGGGCCGCGGGGCGGCTACGGGGTCCCGAACGCCGAGGTGCGCAAGGCGCTCGCGGGGGCAGGCGGGGCCGTGTCCACGGGCCCCTGCGCGTAGCCCGAGTTCACGGATTCTCGCGGCGTCTCGCCGCCGTGGCGTCTCTGACTCGGCCCACGGCACCGAGTCGGACGCGATGATCCGCCAACTCCGCCTGATCGACACCATCGTCTACCCTCCGACGGCCCATGGGCAAGACGCTTGTCATCGCCGAGAAGCCGTCCGTCGGCCAGGATCTCACCAGGGCCCTGCCGGGGGCGTTCCAGAAGCACGAGGGCTACCTCGAGTCGGACTCCCACGTCGTCACGTGGGCGGTCGGCCATCTCGTGCAGCTCGCCGAGCCCGACGAGTACGACGCCAAGTACAAGAAGTGGCGCATGGCGGATCTGCCGATCGTGCCGGACCGCTTCAAGCTCGTCGTCCGCGACGAGCGCTCGCGCAAGCAGATGACGGTGATCAGCAAGCAGCTCAAGCGCGCGGACGTCGAAGAGGTCATCAACGCCTGCGATGCCGGCCGCGAGGGCGAGCTGATCTTCGCCTGGACCTTCGAGAAGGCGAACGCGAAGAAGCCGGTCAAGCGCCTCTGGCTGTCCTCGATGACCGCGCAGGCGATCAAGAGCGCGTTCGGCTCGCTGCGCCCGCGCGAGGAGCTGGCGCTGCTCGAGCAGGCCGCCCGCTCGCGCTCGGAGGCGGACTGGATCGTCGGCATGAACGCGACGCGCGCCGCGACCATCCGGCTGCGCTCGTCCTTCGACGGCGCCGTCTCGCTCGGCCGCGTGCAGACGCCGACGCTCGCGATCATCGCCCGCCGCGAGGAGGAGATCCGCGCCTTCGTCCCCGAGCCGTACTGGCTCGTCGACGCGAGGTTCGATCCGGTCGCCGGCGAGTCCGGGCGCTCCTACGTGGGCCGCTACCACGCGGGGGCCAACCCGCGGATGGCGACGGCCGAGGAGGCCGACGCGGTCGTCGCCGCCGTGCGCGGCAAGACGGGCACGATCACCAAGCTCGAGAAGCGCACCACGAAGGAGCGCGCGCCGCTCCTGTACGACCTGACGAGCCTGCAGCGCGACGCCAACACGCGCTTCGGGTTCTCCGCGCGCCGCACGCTCGCCGCCGCCCAGCGGCTCTACGAGGAGCACAAGGCGCTCACGTACCCGCGTACGAACTCCCGCTTCCTGCCGTCGGACATGGCGGGCGAGATCAAGCCGATCGCCGAGCTCGTCGGGGGCCAGCGGGAGTACGCCAAGGGCGCCGCCTACGTGACCGGGCTCGACGTGCTGCCGCTCGGACGCGTGGTCAACGACGCCAAGGTCACCGACCACCACGCGATCATCCCCACCAACGCCGAGCACCGCATCGACAGGATGAGCGACGACGACCGGCGGATCTACGACATGGTCGTGCGCCGCTTCCTGGCCGTCTTCCACCCCGACGCCGAGTTCGAGAACACGCGCCTGGAGACGACCGTCGCCGAGCACGTCTTCCGCACCCGCGGGCGCGTCCTGATCGTGCCCGGCTGGCGCGGCGTCTACGGCGAGGGCCTGGAGAGCCGGTCCGAGGGCGACGACGACGAGGGCGCCGACCAGCAGCTGCCCAAGCTCGAACGCGGCGAGAACGTGCGCACGCTCGAGGTCGAGTCGCTGGCGCGCGAGACCAAGCCGCCGCGCCGCTACTCCGACGCGTCGCTGCTGGGGGCGATGGAGACCGCCGGCAAGCTCGTCGACGACGAGGAGCTGCGCGAGGCCATGAAGGACTCGGGGATCGGCACCCCGGCCACGCGCGCTGCGATCATCGAGCGGCTGATCGACGTCGGCTACATCGAGCGCGAGGGCCGGGCGCTGGTGGCCACCGAGAAGGGCCTCAACGTCATCAAGTTCCTGGGCGAGCACGCGCTGACGTCGCCTTCGCTGACCGGCGACTGGGAGCACCGGCTGGCGCGGATCGAGGAGGGCGAGGAGTCCCGCGAGCGCTTCATGAGCGACATCGCCGCGTTCGCCCGCGGCACGGTGGCCGAGCTCGACGCCAAGCTCAAGGAGGTCCGCATCCCGCGGGCCAACCTCGGGCCCTGCCCGGTCTGCGGGCGCGACATCGTGGAGAACCGCAAGGGCTTCTCCTGCTGGTCGCGCGAGGATCCCGGCTGCGGGTTCGTGATCTGGAAGTCCAAGGCCGGCAAGACGCTGCCGGTGGCCGTGGCGCGCGAGCTGATCGCGCGCGGGCGCACCGAGAAGGCGGTCACCGGCTTCAAGGGCCGCTCCGGGCGCTCGTTCCGGGCCAAGCTCGCGCTGATGCAGACCGAGGACGGCAAGTGGCGCGTCGAGTTCGACGAGCCGTGGGCGCGCGAGGGCGCCAAGCCGCCCGAGGGCGAGGAACCGGCTCAGGCCGAGGAGGCCCCGGCCCCCGCCGAGGCCGCCTGAACCGCGGCGAACAGCGCCTGGATCGACGGCCGGGCGGCGTCCGTCGCGCGCGTGGCGGCGAAGATCGTGCGGGTCACCGGCCGCTCGGCGATCGGGTGGGTCGCGACGCCACCGTAGAGCGCGAGCGCGAGGTCGGGCAGCAGCGTCACGGCCAGGCCGCGGGCGACGAGCGCGGTGGCGATCGTCGCGTCGTTGGTGCGGTGGCCGATGTCGGGCTCGAAGCCGCCGAGGTCGCGGCACAGGCGCCTCGTCATCTCGTCCCAGCCGAGGCCCG
>DATBDM010000255.1:0-5067 GCA_036269915.1 Solirubrobacteraceae bacterium
GAGGACCTCGTCTTCTACGAGAACTACCTGGGCAAGCGCGACGCGACGTTCACGCTGAACTTCTCGACGGGCTCGGCGATGGTCATCGCCCAGTACTACAACTTCATCCGCTACGGCTTCGAGGGCTACCGCTACATCATCGAGACGATGGCCCACAACGCGATCGCGCTCGCGGGGCGGATCACATCCTCCGGCGACTTCGAGCTCATCGGCTCCGAGCACCACGAGCAGTTGCCGCTCGTCGCCTTCCGGCTCGCCGAGGAGCGCAACTTCGACGAGTTCGACGTCGCGTCGCAGCTGGCCTCCGAGCGCGGCTGGATGGTGCCGGCCTACACGTTGCCGCCCAACGCCGAGCACGTGACGATCATGCGTGCGCTCGTCCGCCAGACCCTCGGCCACTCCCTGGTCTCGACGCTGGCGGACGACATCGCCGGCGCGGTCGAGACGCTCAGCAAGAAGGGCGGGCTGCACGAACTCGATCGCCGCCGGGTCAAGACCGGCGTCGGATACTGAGGAGGACGCGATGTGCCGCTGGATGGCGTGGTCGGGACAGCCGGTGATCATCGATGACCTGCTCTTCCAGCCCAAGCACGGCTTGGTGGACCAGAGCCTGCACTCCAAGCTCGGCGCCGAGACGACCAACGGCGACGGCTTCGGCCTCGGCTGGTACGGGGAGGGGGACGGGCCCGCGCGCTACCGCAGCGTCAAGCCGGCCTGGGGCGACGACAACCTGCGCGAGATCGCCAAGCACGTCACGTCGCCGCTGTTCATCTCCCACGTGCGGGCGACGTCGGGCACGGCCGTGCAGGAGTCCAACTGCCACCCGTTCCGCCACGGGAAGTGGCTGTTCGTGCACAACGGCGTGGTCGAGGGCATGCACCAGATGCGCCGGGAGCTGATGCTGCAGGTGGCCCCCGAGCTGTTCTCCGAGATCGAGGGCAGCACGGACTCCGAGGTGCTGTTCCACCTCGGACTGACCTTCGGGCTCGAGGAGGACCCACTCGGCGCGATGGAGCGGACCATCGGCCTCGTCGAGGCCACCGCGCGCACCCACGGCATCCAGAACGCGGTGCAGGCGTCGATCGGTATCGCCGACGGCGAGCGGTTGTGGGCGATCCGCTACTCCACCGAGGGGCGCTCGCGGACGCTGTTCCACTCCGCCGAGCCGGACACGGTACGCGCGCTGTACGGCGAGGACCCGCGCCTGGGGCGCGTGCGCGAGGAGGACCGGCTCGTCGTCTCGGAGCCGTTCTCCGACCTTCCGGGACTGTGGGTCGAGATCCCCGAGGCCACCGCCCTGATCGTCCAGCCGGGCGAGGACGCGCAGGTCCCCTTCCAGCCGCGGGTCGACGAGGCGGTGAACGGGCGCCACCCGGCCGGAGCGGCCTGACGTACTGGCGTCCGCGCCAGACACTGCATAATGTGGAACCGTGGTTCCACCTGACGCGGCAGCGCGCCTTCCACACCAGTCGATCTTGAGCTGGCGCCTCGCGCGCCTGTCCTCCTCGCCGGTCTCCGCGATCGTCCTCCTCGCGGCGGTCTACTACGGCGCCGCGCAGGTCGGCTACGCGCTCCAGATCGCGGGGCCGGTCGCGGCGATCGTGTGGCTGCCGGCGGGCGTCGGGATCGCCTTCCTGGCCATCGGCGGACCGCGGCTGTGGCCCGGGGTGCTGATCGGCGACCTGCTGGTCAACGACTACAGCGTGCTGCCACTCGGCACGGCGCTGATGCAGACCGTGGGCAACGTGCTCGAGGCGGTCGTGGCTGCGCTGCTGATCCGCCGGATGATGTCACGGCGGCCACCCCTCGCCAGCCTCGAGGGGCTGGGGGCGACCCTGTTGGCGATCGCGGCCGGCACGGCGGTGAGCGCGACGGTCGGCGTCTGCGCCCAGCTGCTGGGCGGCGTGATCGAGGGCCACGCCACCGGATCGGTGTGGCGGACATGGTGGCTCGGCGACACGGCCGGTGCCGTGATCCTCGTGCCGCTCGCGCTCGCCTGGTCCCGCCCCCCGCCGCGGGCGTGGCTCGCCCGCGGGCCTGAGGCGGCGGCGCTGCTGGTGACCTCCGCGCTCGTCGCGGAGCTCGTCTTCCGCACGAGCCGGCCCTTGCCCTACCTTGCGTTCCCGGTGCTCATCTGGGCCGCGCTGCGCTTCCGCGAGTGGGGCGTCACGGTGGTGATCGCGGTGCTCGCGACGATCAGCACCTGGAACACCGCGCATCTCAACGGGCCGTTCGTGTTCCACTCGGTCCCGCAGTCGGTCCTCTCCGAGCAGCTGTTCATCATCGTGTCGGCGATGGTGAGCCTGGCGCTGGCCGCGACGGTCGCCGAGCGCGAGGCGTTCGCCGCCGGGCTCAGCGCGTCGCGCGCCCGCATCCTCGACGCCGCCGACGGAGAGCGCAGACGGATCGAGCGCAATCTGCACGACGGCGCGCAGCAGCGACTGACGGCGCTCGGCATGGAGCTCGGCGACGTGCGCGAGCAACTGACCGGCGATCCCGCGCGCGCCGGCGCGTCGCTGCAGCGGGCCGAGGCGGAGCTGTGGCTCGCGGTCGACGAGCTGCGCGAGCTGGCCCAGGGCATCCATCCGACCGTGCTCACCGAGCGCGGTATCGCCGGCAGCATCGAGACCATCGCCGAGCGCTCGCCGATACCGATCGACGTCGGCGACCTGCCGCCCCAGCGCTTCGACTCCACCGTCGAGGCGACCGCGTACTACGTCGTCGCCGAGGCCGTCGCGAACGCCCACAAGCACGCCGGCGCGACGGCGCTGCGGATCCGCGGAGCCGTCGTCGGCGAGGTGCTGCGGCTGGAGATCACCGACAACGGCACGGGCGGCGCGGTCGTGGTCGGCGGCGCTGGGCTCGAGGGTCTGCGCGACCGCGTCGAGGCGGTCGGCGGCGTCTTCGACGTCGTCAGCGTCCGCGGCAGGGGCACGCGCGTGTCGGTGCGCCTGCCGGCGCGCGCCGGCTGAGGCTCAGGCCATGAAGTGGGTCTGGTAGACCCGCACCGGCGCGTCCCAGGCCACGTCCTGGTCGGTCTCCTCACCGGGCAGCTCGTCGTCGCGGTTGGTCTCCTCGCGGCGCTGCAGCGCGCTCGGCAGCAGGTTGTGGATCTCCTCGTCGGACATGTCGAGGTTGCGGCGCTCCTCCTCCGGCAGTTCGACGACCATCGGCTTGTCGTGTCCGTGCAGGTGCACGTGCCAGCGGTGCGGATGCCCGGGGACGCGCTCGTGGTGCGAGATCTGGAGCTTGGCCATGGATGCGAAGGTACCGCTGCGGGCGTTCATACGGCGTCACCCGGATCGTGCGATGCGCGCCGCACGCGATGCTCATTAGCGTCGCTCGTGATGTCCCTCCGGCCGATCAGAAGCGCGCTCGCCCGCCTCCTGCGGTCGATTCCGGGCGAGTGGGGTCGCCGTCCGGGCCCCGCGCCGCTGGTCGCGTGCCCGGCGTGCGGATCCGATCGCGCCTGCCTGGTCGACTCCTCGGAGGAGGACGAGACCCACTGGTGGATCCGCCTGCGCTGCGCCGAGTGCGAGGTGTGGCGCGACGTCATCGCCACCGACGAGGAGGCGAACGAGCTCGACCGCGCGCTGATGGCGGCCGAGGTCGACGTGCTCATCGCCGCGCTCGAGCACGACGTGATCGACGCGTCGTCGTTCGCGACCTAGATCGAGTGGCTGCGCTGGTCGGGGACGTGCACCACGATGGTGCCGGCGATGTGGTCGAGCAGGCCACGGCGGTGAGGGTCCACGACGATCATCGCGAAGCCGAGGAAGAAGATCAGCGCGGACAGGAACGCGCCGAAGACGCGCAGCAGCGCCCGCCCGAGACCGAGCGGCGCATCGGCATCGGCGGAGCGGACGCGGATCTGCATGATGCGGTTGCCCAGCGTCTGGCCGGTGGTCGCCCAGTAGACCGCGAAGTAGCCGACGATCCACACCAGCGCGGCCGCGGCCCCGACCGCGATCAGGACGGTCTGGACGTCCTTCGGGAGGTCGAACACCGAGGCGATGATGGCCAGCGCCCCGCCGACGATCCAGGCCACGAGGTCGACGAAGATCGCGTCGATCGCGAACGCGATGCCGCGGGTGATCAGGCCGACCTCGCCGCTCGCCGGGGCGTCGGCGACCTCGATGCGGCGCGGCGCCGTCGCGGTCACGGCACCTGTGGCTCGGGCATGCCGGGTGCCGCCCCGCCGCCGCGGCCTCGCCGGTGCCAGACGCGCCGGGCGGTGCGCTCGAGCCAGTCGTCGGCGTCGCGCGAGCGCTGGCGCAGATCGCTGGCCACGTCGTCGGCGACCCCGCGGCTCTGGGCGGTGAGGGCGTCGAGCACCGCCGGGCTCTGGGCGACCTCGTCGACGAGCGCCCACAGCGCCTCGGTCTGCGGGAGCCGCGACACCGCGTCGTCGATCAACCGGGCCATCGTCGCCTCGGTGAGCCGGCTCTCGACCGCGCGCGTGACGAGCCGCTCCATGCCGGGGCTGTCGAGCGCGACGCCGAGCAGGCGCTCGAGCTCGGGGGCCTCGAGCAGCCGCTCGATGAAGCGCTCGGCCAGGCCCTGAGCGAGCAGCCTGTCGGCGATCCGCTCGACCAGCGCCGCGGCCTGGCGGGAGGTCAGCGCCTCCTCGACGGCGCCGGCGGCGACACGCTCGCCGACGGCGACGCACGCGGCGAGGACGATCCGCGGTGGCAGGAGGACGATCTCCACCGAGCGGGCACCGGCGCTGCGGGCCGTCTCGAGCATCGACCGATCATCGCCCGGTGCCGTTGCCGTCGCAAGCGTGCGCACTGGTGGGTGGTGGTGGTGCGTCCCCGCCCCTGACGAGCGGGACGACGCCCGAGACCCGCGTGCCGCGGCCGGGTGCCGCGTCGATCGCCAGCGTCCCGCCGACCGCCGTGAGGCGCTCGCCGATGTTGCGCAGCCCGCTGCCGAGCGGCGTCGTCGCCGCGTCGAAGCCGGGTCCGTCGTCTGACACCGTGAAGCGCAGTGCGCCGTCGTCGACGAGCGCGATCGTCACGCCGGTCGCGCCGTGGGCGTGCTTGACGGTGTTCTGCAGCGCCTCGA
>DATBDM010000256.1:0-5635 GCA_036269915.1 Solirubrobacteraceae bacterium
CGCGGCGACAGCGATCGCCCTGGGTGTCCCGATCGCGCCGGCCGGCGCGGCCGATCCAGTGATCACCGAGCCGACGATCTCCGGCGACGCGACCGTCGGCTCGCAGCTGACCGCCGTCGCAAGCTACGATCCCGCGACCGCCACCGCGGTCCTCGACTGGTTGCGATGCGACGCGACCACACCGGACACCTGCGCCACCATCACCTCCGGGCCTGCCGCGTCCGGCTTGCCGTCCACCTACACGGTCGCACCCGCGGACGCGGGCAGCCGGATCCGAGCGCGGATCACGCTGACCGATCCGAGCGGCGGCTCGGCGACGTCGGCACCGACCGCGCTGGTCGTGGTGCCGGCGCCGGCAACAACGCCAACCCCGACGCCGACGCCCACGCCGACGCCGACGCCGACGCCGACGCCAACCGTCGAGGCGACGGCCGCGGTCCGGCCGGTCTTCTCCGTCCAGCCTACGGCCACCGGCGTGCTCGAGCCGCGCGCAACCACGCCGCCCGTTCTCCGGCCGTTCCCCGTCGTCCGCATCAAGGGCTTCCTGACCGCCCGGGGAGCGCATGTCCTGCTGCTCACGATCCGCGCCCCGTCAGGCGCGCAGATCGCCGTCGCGTGTCGCGGCCCGGGGTGCCCGAGGCGCCAGTGGGCGAGCATGGCGACCTTGGTCCATGCGCGGCCGTTCGAGCGACACGAGCTGCGCGCGGGCGCGCGAGTGGTCGTCTCGGTCACCCGTCGGGGCTACGTGGGCAAGCGGACCGTGATCGTCGTGCGACATGGCCGACCGCCGTCGCGACGCGACGCATGCCTGTTCCCCGGCTCCCGGATCGCACGCGCATGTCGCTCCTGACCGAGCTGTCGGGCTGGAGCACGGGCGCGACGAGCCGTCGGCGCCCGGACGGGCTCGTCGTGCTCGCGAGCGCCTTGACCGCGTACGTCGTCCTCGCTGTCGCGGCCGCCCTGGCCGCGCCGGGCGGCGTTCAGCACGCGGGCGCCGCGCCGCCCGCGGAGGCGAGGCAGGCTTCGGGAGCGCTGACGCCGCACCTGCGGCTGGCGCCCGTGCCGATCCCGTCCTTGCGCCGGTCTCACGACGAACACCCGCGCACGACGACCCCCGCCCCACCCGCTGTCGCCGCCACGCCCGTCGCCGTCGCGCCACCCGCCATCGACACGGTCCGTCCAGCTCCGACGCCGGCCGCCACGGTCGCCGTCACGGGCGCGGCGCCGGCGATCAGCGCGCCCGCGCCCTCGACGAGCGCTCCGCCCGCATCTCCAGCGCCTACGGCGATCGCTCCACCGACGCCGACCCCTGTCCCCACGCCCACGCCCACGCCGGCGCCGACGTTCGACTCGTCGGGCGGCTTCGACTCCTCGCGCTGAGCCGTGAAGCCCGAGTCCCCCGGCGTGCGCACCGGATGGTCTGCAGCCCTCGTCGCGGTCGCGGTCCTCGCCGTGCTCGGCTGGATGACGCCTTCGCTGCTCGGCGGCGCCCGCGGATGGAACGCCGACCCCCGCCCGACGACGCCCACCGAGTCGCCGCCCGCGCGCACGAGCGCGGAACCCGGCGTGCTGCCCGCGCTCGTCGCGGAGCTCAACCGTGCGCGGGACAGCGGCCGAGCGGCCCTGCGGACGGCGCGGGGCGCGGGCGGCCAAGCGACCGCCGCCGCCCGGCTGGCGCACGCACACGAGCGGGCCGCCCGCCGCCTCGCCGCGCTCGGCCCGCGCGTCGACCGGCCGCTTGTGCGTGCGCTGCACGACACCGGCGCCGCCTACCGGGCGATCGTGAGCGCTGCGCGCACCGAGCGTCCGGTGCGCTTCCGCCGCGCTGCCGAGCACGCCGCCGCGGCCGATCGCGCGCTGCAGCGGCGGCTGCCCGCCCGAGGACGCCGGGCCGCGTGACGCACAGCGCTCGGCGGACGCGGTGCCCGCCCTTTAGAGCGCTCGGCGGCCCGAGAACGCGCGGCCGAGCGTGACCTCGTCGGCGTACTCGAGGTCGCCGCCCACCGGCAGGCCCGAGGCCAGGCGGGTGACCGCCACCTCCGGCGCGCGCTCGTGTAGCCCGGCGGCGAGGTGCAGGGCGGTCGCCTCGCCGGTCGTGGTCGGGTTGGTGGCGAGGATCACCTCGCGCACCTCGTTCTCGTCGGGCGAGGCCACGCGCGCGAAGAGCTGCGTGATCTTGAGGTCCTCCGGCTCGACCCCGTCGATCGGCGACAGCGCGCCGCCGAGCACGTGGTAGCGGCCGCGGTACTCGTGGGTGCGCTCGATCGGGATCACGTCGGCGGGCTCCTCGACCACGCAGATCAGGCTCGTGTCGCGGCGCTCGTCGAGGCAGATGGCACAGCGCGGCCCCTCGGCCAGGTTGAAGCAGATCTCGCAGAGCGTGATCTTCTCCTTGACGTCGCGCAGCGCCTGCGCGAGCGCCGCCGCATCCTCGGGGGAGGCACGCAGCACGTGGAAGGCGAGCCGCTGGGCGGTCCGGTTGCCGATCCCCGGGAGCTTGGAGAACTCCGTGACCAGCCGCTGGAGCGGCGGAGCGAGCAGCGCCTACCTCTTGCGTTGCTGCTGACGACGCGCCGCGCGGTTGGAGCCGCCGCCGGGCGGCAGGCCCCCGGGCATGCCTCCGCCGCCGCCGAGGCCGCCGAGCCCCCCGAGGGCGTCGAGCGCGCTCATCGGGTCGAAGCCCTCGCCGCCGCCGGCGCCGCCGAGCTTGCGCTCCTGCAGCTCCTGGCCGGAGCGGATCGCCTCGTTGACCGCGGCGACCACGAGGTCCTGCAGCATCTCGACGTCCTCGGGATCGACCGCGTCGGGCTCGATCGAGAGCGTCTCCACGCGCAGGTCGCCGGTCATCACGACCTTGACCATGCCGCCGCCGGCGCTGGCCTCGACGCGCTCGTCCTTGAGCGACTCCTGGGCCTGCTGCTGCGCGGCCATCATCTCCTGGGCCTGCTGGAGCATCTTCTGGAGGTTGGGTGGCTGCGGCATCAGGGCTCCTGGGTCTCCTGGGGCGGGGACGGCGGCTCCTCGGGCGGGAGCTCCTCCGCGTCGAACTCTGCCATGAAGCGGGCGACCAGCTCGGACTCCGAGAGCTGCGGCTCGGCGGCGGTCGAGCTCGCGGCGCTGACGATGTCGTCGTGGTCGGCTCGCAGCTCGTGCGCGAGCTTCAGCGACGCGCCCGTCACGGCGCGGATCGCGTGGGCGATCAGCTCCTTCTTCGCGGGCTCCTCGGCCTGGCGCTTGGAGAAGGCGGCGGACTCGGGCCACGCCAGCGTCAGGCCCTGGTCGGCGAGCACCGCGGGACGGGCATCGCGCAGCACGGCGGCGAGCATCGGAGACTCGCCCGCGAGGGCGTCGAGCACGGCCGGCCAGACACCGCGGAAGGCCTCGAGCGACAGCTCGACCGCCGCGGTGAAGCCGGGCTCGTCGTCCGCGGACCCCGGCTCGACCACCGCGACGGCGGTGACGGTGCGTGGCTCCTCGTGGTCGGCCTCCGGCGCGGCCGCGGGCGGCGGCGACGGCGACGGCGACGCCGTGACCGCGACGGTGGCGCGGCCCGCGCGGCCCGCGGCGGTCGCGGGCTCCGACGGCGAGTGCGGCGCCGTCGCGGGAGCAGCCGGCGCGACCGAGCCGGCGAGCCGCGCCTCGAGGCGCTCGAGGCGCGCCTGCAGCGCGACCGTGCTCGCGTCGCGGGCCGGCGTGGCGGCCTTGACGAGCGCGAGCTCGAGCTGGGTGCGCGCGTCGGCACCGTCCTTCATCGCGCGCATGCCGTCGGCCAGCAGCTCGAGCAGGCGGACGACGTCCGCGCCGCCCACCCGGCGCGCCTGCTCGGCGAGCCGTTCGTCCTGCTCGGCGGTGATGCGCAGCTCGGGCGGGACCTCGCCCAGCGTCTGGGCCACCATCAGGCCGCGTGCCTGCCCCTCGAGGTCGGAGAAGAAGCGGCCGATGTCGCGACCGGACTCGGCGAGCCGGGCGGCGGCGAGCAGCGCCTCGCGCGCGTCGCCGGCGGCGACGGCGTCGACGGCGCCGAAGACGAGGTCGGCGTCGGCGGCGCCGAGCACCGCGAGCACGTCCTCCAGCTGGATCGTCGTGCCGGAGTACGCGACGAGCTGCTCCAGCGTCCCGAGCGCGTCGCGGAACGACCCCGTGGCGGCGCGGGCCAGGAGCGCGACGGGCTCGTCGGCGATCTCGATCCCCTCGGCGGTCGCCGCGCGGCGCACCACCTCGGCGATCTGGGGCACGCTCGGACGGGCGAAGTCGAAGCGGTGGCAGCGGTCGACGACCGTCGGCAGCACCTTGTTGGCCTCGGTCGTGGCAAGCACGAAGATCGTGTGCGGGGGCGGCTCCTCGAGCGTCTTGAGGAACGCGTTCCACGCCGCCGTCGAGAGCATGTGCGCCTCGTCGAGGATGTAGACCTTGTGGCGCCCGGCCACCGGCGCGAAGTTCACGCGCTCGCGCAGGTCGCGGATGTCGTCGACCGAGTTGTTCGACGCGGCGTCCATCTCGATCACGTCGAGCGAGGTGGCGCTCGCGATCGCGCGGCAGGACTCGCAGGCGCCGCACGGCGTGTCGGTCGGGCCGCCCGGCCCGGTCCCGCCGCCGGCCTCGCCCTGGCAGTTCAGCGACGCGGCGAGGATCTTGGCCATCGACGTCTTGCCGGTGCCGCGCGAGCCCACGAACAGGTAGGCGTGGTGGATCCTGTCCTGCGCGATCGCGTTGCGCAGGGTGCGGACGACATGGTCCTGCCCGACGACGTCGGCGAACGTGCGCGGGCGGTGGCGGCGATACAGCGAGGCGGAGGCCGTGGGCACGGGCGTCGGAGTCTAGATGGCCTCCCGGAGCTTGCGCAGGGCGCGGTAGACGCGCCCCTCCATCGTCGTGAGCTTCTCCCCGAGCACCTCGGCCATCTCCGGCACGGTGAGCTCGGCGCCGAAGCGCAGGGCGATCGCCTCGCGCTCCTCCGGGGCCAGCGCCGCCAGCCCGCGGGCGAGCTGATCGCGGTCCTCGACGCCCGTCAGCGCCACGTCCTCCACCGGGTCGCCGCGCGCGCCCGTGCGCTCGAGCGCCCGTGCCTCGGCGCCCTGGCGGCGCAGGTGGTCGCGCAGGACGTTGAGGGCGATCGCATACAGCCACGTCTTGCGCGACCCGCGCCGGCGGTCGAAGCGCCGGCGGGCGCGCAGGGCCCGTTCGAAGGCGTCCGCGAGCAGATCCTCGGCCAGCGCGCGGTCACCCGTGCGGTAGGCCAGGAACGAAAAGAGGCCGGCCGCCTCGTCCGCGTAGAGCCGCTCGAAGTCGTCGTCGTTCATGGTCGGTGACATCTTCGGTCAGGAATCGGCGTCGCCGTGCGTATCAGGAGTCGATGAACCCAAACTCCAGCCCCGACGACCTGCAGCCCGTCATCGATCTCCTGCGCGCCAATCGCCCCGAGGCGACCCCGCTCGAGCTCGATGCGGTCAAGCAGCGTGTCCGGCGGCGTACGGCGGGAGCCCCCGTCGGGAGGCGAGCAAGGAGCGCAACCCTCATGAAGTCACGACTGGCCATCCTGGCCATGCTCGTCGCCGGCATGCTGCTGTCGACGACCGGCGCCGGTCTCGCGGTGACGAGCCTCGGCAGCAACGACGCGAGCGTCGCGCAGTACGGC
>DATBDM010000257.1:0-8651 GCA_036269915.1 Solirubrobacteraceae bacterium
CGCGCGCTCGAGCTGCTCGACAAGGCGGCCGACGCGGTCAAGTCGGTCGTGTCCCCGGGCGGACTGCCGCTGATCGGCTCCGTCGCCGCGGGCCAGCCGATCCTCGCGGAGGAGAACATCGAGGACTACGTGCAGGTTCCCGACGTCGCCGGCGGCGACGAGGGCGAGTACGTCCTTCGCGTCCGCGGCGAGTCGATGAAGAACGCCGGCATCCTGCCCGGCGACTTCGTCGTCGTGCGCCCACAGGACACGGCCGGCGATGGCGAGATCGTCGTCGCGCTCGTGGGGGAGGAGGCCACCGTCAAGCGGTTCTTCCGCGAGTCCGACCACGTGCGCCTGCAGCCCGAGAACGAGACCATGGATCCGATCCGCTCGCGCGAGGTGCGCGTGCTCGGGCGCGTGGTCGGCGTCTTCCGGAAGGTCGCATGAGCGCCGTGCTGACGCCCCGCCGCACCCGTCGCGGGCGCGATCGCGACCGCGAGGCCGGGCGCCCCGGCGTCCGGCAGGAGAGCCTGTTCGGCGCCTACGCGGCTCCGCCGGAGGCACCCGTCCCACGCGAGCCCGAGCCCGAGCTCGAGCACGGTGGCACTGCGGTCGTCACGGAGGCGCCGGTCGCCATCAGCGGCCCGACGCTCGACGAGCTGGTCTCGGGACTCTGGGGCGAGCTGCTCGCGGGCGAGCCCGCGACGTGCGCGGCCTGCGGTGCCGCGGCGATGCAGCCACGCCACTCGGCGGGCGCCGGCGTGGTCGGCGGGCGCTGCGGCGCGTGCGACGCGACGCTCGCGTAGTCGAGCGCCGTCGCCGCGCCCCGCGCACGCGCGCGTCACGTCGAATAGCCTCCGACGGATGAGCGTCGAGGACGACCGCGCCGAGCTCGCCGAGCTCGAGGAGGAGTGGATGTCGCGCATGCAGGCGCGCGACATGGATCGGCTCGAGCAGATGGTCGCGCCCGGGTTCCGCTTCACGGCGATCCACCTCAACCCCGAGCCGATGTCCCGCGAGCAGTGGATGGGCGCCGCCCGCGACGGCTACACGATCATCTCGTTCGCCTTCGAGCACATGGACATCGACGTGTTCGGCGATACGGGCGTCATCCACGCGCGCTACTCGCAGGTCGCCTCTTACGAGCACACCCCGCTGTCGAACGTGTTCCGCCTCACCGACGTGTGGAGCCGCATCGACGGCCAGTGGCGCGTGGTCGCCCGCCACTCGTCGATCCTCGGCTGAGCGCCGGCGCACGAGCGGTCGCGCAGGGCACATGGAGCACGACCGGCACCGCCTGGCGGCGCTGCTCGACGACGCGGCGCGCGGGCGGTTCCCGGCCGCCGACGGCACCGTCGAGATCCTTCCCGCGCCGCCTGGCCGGCCGATGGCGGTGGTCGCGTTCACCGGACGCCACGTCGTCGCCACCTCGGCGCCGGAGGCCTGGGTACGCGAGCGGCTCCGCGACGGCGACCTGCTGGCGCCGATGGGGCCGCGCTTCCTGGCCGACCTCGCTGTGGAGCTGGGCCGGCGAGCCGACACGATCGACGTCGTGCTGGCGGCCACCGGCCTCGACGGCGAGGCATCGCTGGTCGAGGTGGAGCGCGACGCGCATCCGCGGGTGATGCGCGCCAACGCCCATCGCCACGACGTGCGCACGTTCGAGGATCCGAGCGGAGCCGCCGTCGTCATCCTCGGCCAGGGCCTCGCGCTGCGGACCGAGGTCGCCATCGACGTCGCGGGCGCCGACCGAGGCCATGGGGTCGGCAGGCACGCCCTGGTCGAGGCCAGGCGCCTGCTGGCGCCGGACGAGCTCCTGTTCGCGCAGACGGCGCCCGGCAACGCGGCGTCCCTGCGCGCGCTCCTCGCTGCCGGCTTCCGGCCGATCGGAGGCGAGGTGCTCTTCTTCGCCGGTGAGCCGCCGCCGGTGTAGCGCGCCCGCTAGCGCGAGTACTCGTAGAAGCCGCGCCCGGACTTGCGACCCATCAAGCCCGCCTCGACCATGCGGTTGAGGAGCGCCGGGGCGACCGAGGACGGGTCGCGGAACTCTTCGTAGAGCGAGTCGGCGACGGCCTGCAGCGTGTCGAGCCCGATCAGGTCGGACAGCGCGAGCGGCCCCATGGGATGCGCGCATCCCAGCTTCATGCCGCTGTCGATGTCCTCCTTGGACGCGAAGCCGGACTCGTACATCCGGATCGCCGACAGCAGGTAGGGGATCAGCAGCGCGTTGACGACGAAGCCCGCGCGGTCCTGGGAGTCGATGCAGGTCTTGCCGAGCGTCTCCTCGGCGAACTGGCGTGCCTCGCCCGCCGCGTCGTCGCCGGTCATGATCGAGTGCACGATCTCGACCAGCGGCAGCACCGGCACGGGGTTGAAGAAGTGCAGCCCGAGCACGCGATCGGGCTTCGACGTGCCCGCGCCGAGCTTCATGATCGGCACCGAGGAGGTGTTCGACGCGAGGAAGCGGGCGTCGGGGAGCAACTCGTCCAGGCGCTTGAACAGCTCGCGCTTGGCGACCTCGTCCTCGATGATCGCCTCGATTGCGGCGTCGGCGCCCGCGACGTCCTCGAGCTCGGAGGTGAAGACGAGGCGCTCGAGTGATGCCTGGCGGTCGCCCTCCGCGAGCTTGCCCGCCCGCACGCCGCGGTCGAGCGACTTGGCGATCGCCTCCTGGGAGTGCTTCGCGCGCTCCGGATCGACCTCGACGACCGTCACGTCCACCCCCGACCGGGCGCAGACCTCGGCGATTCCCGACCCCATGAGGCCGCCACCCACGACTCCGACGCGCATGGCGGAGAACCTACTGCGTGGCGCCGGGCGATCGCGTCCCGGGCCGCGCGAATCTAGGCGGCGTCGGCGGGTTCGACGACCGGAACGACGCAGACGCAGTTGGCCGGCTTCATCGAGCCCGGAAGGACCATCCGGCCGGCGCCGCGCTCGGCAGCCTCCGTCCGCGCGACCTGCGCGGCGTCCTTGCGGTCGTCGAAGTGCTGTGCCACGGGCGTCTCGGATCCGTGTGCATCGATGTAGATCACGTCATACATGGTGTGGGGGTGATGCTGCCTTGCGGGTCGGACGGGATGGGAAAACGAGGAACACGCTACTGAGGTCTACTGGTAATACCTTTTCGACCGGCTACCGTTGCACCTGTAGGCCGAGCAGCCGCGGAGGTATCGCCCTTCGAGGAAAGTCCGGACACCACAGGGCACGGTGGTCGGTAACGCCGACCCGGGGAAACCCGCGGGAAAGTGCCACAGAAAACACACCGCCCACGTCCGCGCGCGAGCGCGGGCCGGCAAGGTTGAAAAGGTGCGGTAAGAGCGCACCGGCGCCGCGGTGACGCGGCGGCCAGGCAAACCCCACCGGGTGCAAGGCCAAGCAGGACCGTTCGGAGGTTGCCCGCCGAGGTCCAGGTCGGCCGCAGAGATGGATGGTTGCTCAAGACAGAATCCGGCTTATAGGCCTGCTAAGGGACGAGCCTCGCAAGAGGCTCGTCCTAGTTGATTCGCCCGGCGTACCCAATACTCGCCCCACCACGTCATCCAACGGACCATGAGGTAGGAAAGGCACACCTTCTGGTCAGATGACGGCACTTGCGTGCCGCCGGGGCGGATGCGAACATGTGTTCGATCATGGTCGTCTGCGTCCTGCTCCCGCGCTTCGAGCTCGCCGTCGCCGCCGGGGGTCGCGAAGCCCTCGCCGGAGGACCGCTCGCGCTGGCGCCGGAGACGGGGCGCGAGCAGCTGATCGGGGAGGCCTCGGCCGCCGCCGAGGCGTTCGGCGTCCGGGCCGGCCTGCGGCTGGGGGAGGCGCTCGCGCGCTGCCCGACGCTGCGCCTGGTCGCGCCCGACCCAGCGGGCGTCGCCGACGAGTGGGACCGACTGCTCGTGGCGCTCGAGGGCATCGGCGCGGCGGTCGAGCCCGGCCATCCCGGCACCGCGTGGTTCGACGCCGCAGGCCTACGCACCATCCACGGCGGCCGGGTCGAGGACGTGATCGCCGCCGCCCGGCGCGCGCTCGGCACCCCGGCGCGGATCGGGGCGGCGCCGTCGCGCTTCGCCGCGCTGGCCGCCGCCTCGCGCGCCCGCGCCCGTCGGCCGGAGCTGGCGCCCGAGGGGCCGGGCCGGCTGGCGGCCTACATGGCGCCGCTGCCGGTCTCGCTGCTCGCCTCGCGACCACAGACGGCCGTCCTCCCCGACCTGCTCGAGCGCTTCGGCGTGCGCACGCTCGGCGAGCTCGCCACGCTGCCCCGGGCGGCGCTCGCCGACCGCTTCGGCGTCGCCGGGCCGCTGGCGCGCGACCTCGCCCGCGGGCGCGACGCGCCGCTGCGACCACGGCAGCCGTCCGAGCGCCTGGAGGAGCGGCTCGACCTGCCCGAGTCGGGCTCCGGCCCGCAGCTCGAGCAGGCGCTCGGCCTGCTCGTCGACCGGCTGCTCGCCCGCCGTGAGCGGCGCTCGCGCACGCTGCGCCGCGTCGTGCTCTCCGCCGAGCTGGTCGAGGGCGGGACCTGGCGGATCGCGGTCAGCTTCCGCGAGGCGCTGGCGGACCCGCGGCGCATGCGGCTCGTGCTCGTCCCGCGGCTGGGGGAGCTGCCCGCGCCCGCCTCGGCGCTGCGCCTGCGCGCCGAGGGCTTCGGGCCGCCGTCGGGCGACCAGCGCTCGCTGATCGCCGAGCCGGCCGCCGCCCGTGCCCGCCGGCTGCGCGAGGCCGTGCGCCAGGCGCGCTCGGTCGCGGGGCCGGACGCGGCGCTGCGCATCCTCGCCGTCGACCCCGACTCGCGCGTCCCCGAGCGCCGCCTCGCGCTGACGCCCTGGGATCCATGAGCCGCACCCGCCGCCTCTCGGAGCCGCGCCCGATCCGCGTGCGGACCGGTGACGGCGGACGCCCCGACCGCGTCGGCGAGCGCACGGTCGAGTCCGTGCGCGAGTCCTGGCTGGTCGAGGACCGCTGGTGGACCGACGTCCCACTGCGGCGGCGCTACTGGGAGGTCGTCACCACCTGCGGGCGCGACCTCGTCGTCTTCCGCGACCTCGAGCGCGGCCGCTGGTACGCGCAGCGATGAATCAGTGCTTGAAGTGGCCGGTCGCGCGCGCCATCGCGTGCTGGGCGGCGGACTCGCCGGCGCCCTCGACGCGGGTGAGGAAGCGCGCCGCGTCGGCGCCCGCGAGCGTCGTCACCACGCGCCCGCGCCAGGCGATCCGCACCCGTCCGTCCTTGGTCGCCACGTAGGAGAAGCCGCTCGGTTCCGGCACGGGGGGCGAAGTCTACGGTCCGCCGCCTATGGGAACATACGTTCGATAGACGCCATGTACGCCGAGCTCCACGCCCACTCCGCCTTCTCCTTCCTCGACGGCGCCTCGAGCCCCGACGAGCTGGCTGCCGCCGCGGTCGAGCTGGGCTACGAGGCGTTCGCGCTGACCGACCACAACGGGCTGTCGGGCTCGATGGAGTTCGCCCAGGCCGCGGCGGGCCTCGGGCTGCGGGCGCTGCACGGCGCCGAGGTGGACCTCGACGACGGGCGCCACCTCACGCTGCTCGTGCAGGACGGGCGCGGCTGGACCAACCTCTGCCGCCTGCTCACCCGCGCCTACGCGCACACACGCGGGCCCGCGATCGAGGACGAGCGCGGGCGGCGGATGATGCGCCGGATCGACGTGCCGCCCCACGTCACGCTCGAGGCGGTCGCGGAGCACGCCGACGGCCTGGTCTGCCTGAGCGGCTGCGCCGACCACGGGGTGCGCGACGAGCCGGGCCTGCGCCGGCTGCTCGCCGCCTTCGGGCGCGAGAACCTCTACGTCGAGCTCCAGCGCCCGTTCCGGCGCGACGACCGCGCGCGCAACCGCTTCCTCGTCGAGCTGGCCGAGCGCCTCGGGGTCCCGTGCGTGGCGACGGGGAACGTCCACACGCACGCGCGCTCGCGGGCACCGCTGCAGGACGCCTTCGTCGCCCTCCAGCACCACCTCACGCTCGACGCCTCCGAGCCCGTCCGCCGCGGCAACACCGCGCACGTGCTCGCCTCCCCGGCCGCGATGGCCGCGCGCTTCCCCGAGCATCCCGCCGCGGTCGCCGAGACGGCGGAGCTCGCCGCGCGGCTGACCTTCGACCTGCGCTCGGACCTCGGCTACCGCTACCCCGGCTCCGACGATCCCGCCGCCCTGGGGAACCTCGCGGAGATCTGCCGCGGCCGGCTCGAGGAGCGCTACCCACGCGGCAACCTGCGCCGGTCGGACGCGCTGGCCCGCCTGGAGGAGGAGCTGCGCGTGATCGACGCGCTCGGGCTCGCCGGCTTCTTCCTCCTGCACCGCGACCTGCTCGAGCTCGCGCGCGACGTCGCGGTCGAGGTGCGCGGGCCGTCCTCGGCGCGTCAGCTGCTGCCGCCGGGGCGCGGCCGCGGGTCGTCGGTGTCCTCGATCGTCTGCTACCTCACCGGCCTCTCGCACATCGATCCGATCGAGAACGAGCTGTTCCTCGGGCGCTTCCTCAACGAGGAGCTGACCGCGCTGCCGGACATCGACCTCGACTTCCCGCGCGACGTGCGCGAGGTGCTTATCCCGCGCATCCACGACCGCTACGGGCGCGAGCACTCGGCGCTCGTGGCCGCCTTCCCGACCTTCCGCTCGCGCGGGGCGATCCGCGAGCTCGGCAAGGTGCTCGGCCTGCCACCCGGGGAGCTCGAGCGGGTGGCGCGCGGCGCCGAGCCGTTCGCCGTGCGCGGCGTGACGGGCGACGTCGAGACGGCGCTGGGCATCGAGGCGGGCGGCCCGCCCGCGCCGGTCTACGACGGCGACGGGCGCGCGCCGTTCGCGATGTCGACGAACGAGTGGCTGGCGATCGTCAACGGGCGCGATCCCGCCGACGTCGCCGAGGCGCTCGACGGCAGCGAGACGCGCTACTCGCGGCTGCCCGGGCGCTGGGGCTGGCTCGCGCGGCTGTGCGACGAGGCCTACGGGCTGCCGCGGCACCTCTCCCAGCACTCGGGCGGGATGATCGTCTCGACCCGCCCGCTGGTCGACTGCTGCCCCGTGCTGCCGGCGGCGATGGAGGGCCGCCAGCTGTGCCAGTGGGACAAGGACTCCTGCGCGGACGCCGGCTTCCTCAAGATCGACCTGCTCGGGCTCGGGATGCTCTCGGCGGTCGAGCGCTGCGTGGACCTGATCGCCCGCGCGCGCGACGAGCCGGTGGACCTGTCGCGGATCCCGTTCGACGACGCACCCACCTACACGGCCATCCAGGAGGCCGACACGATGGGCGTCTTCCAGATCGAGTCGCGCGCGCAGATGGCCTCGCTGCGGCGCACGCGGCCCGAGACGCTCGACGACCTCACGATCCAGGTTGCGATCGTGCGCCCGGGCCCGATCCTCGGCGGCGCGGTCAACCCGTACATCGCCCGCCGCCAGCGGATGCGCGAGGACCCGGACTTCGAGGTCCCCTACGACCACCCGTCGCTGGAGCCCGTGCTGCGCGACACGCTCGGGACGATCATCTTCCAGGACCAGGTGATCGAGGTCGCGATGGCCTTCGCCGGCTTCTCGCCCGGGGAGGCCGAGGGGCTGCGGCGGGCGATGAGCCGCAAGCGCTCGGCGGCGGCGATCGAGGCCTACCACCGGCGCTTCGTGGAGGGCGCGCGGCGCCGCCACGGGGTCGACGAGGACACCGCGGAGCGCGTCTACACGATGATCGTCGGCTTCTCGGGCTTCGGCTTCCCGAAGGCCCACGGCGCGGCCTTCGGGCTGCTCGCCTACCAGTCGACGTGGCTGCGGGTGCACTACGCGCCGGAGTTCCTGTGCGCGCTGCTCAACGAGCAGCCGATGGGCTTCTACGCGCCGGACACGCTGGTCCACGAGGCACAGCGGAAGGGCATCGAGCTGCTGCCGCCCGACGTCAACGCGAGCGGGCTCGGCTGCACGGTCGAGCGCGTGGGCGAGCGACCACAGGTGCGGCTCGGGCTCGGCTACGTGCTCGGGGTGCGCACCGAGGAGGCCGAGGCGCTCGTCGCCGCGCGTGAGGCGGGCGGGCCGTTCGCGTCGCTGGGCGAGTTCGCCTCGCGGGCGGGCGCGGGCCGCGCGTCGCTGGAGACGCTGGCGTGGGCGGGCGCGTGCGACGCGCTGGCCGACATCGGCGGTGACGAGACGGCGCGGCGGAGCGCGCGCCGGGCCGCGCTGTGGCAGCTCGGGATCGCGGCGCCCGGCGAGCGCACCACGGCCGGCACGCAGCTCTCGCTGCCACTCGACGTCCCCGCGCCGCCACCGCTGCGGGTGCTCGACCCGTGGGAGTCGATGGTGGCCGACTACGCGACCACCGGGCTGACGCTCGGCCCGCATCCGCTCGCGCTGGCGCGGCCGCAGCTGCCGGCGGGGACCGTCTCGATCGCCGATCTCGAGCGCCTGCCGCACGAGGCGAAGGTGGGCGTCGGCGGCCTGGTCGTCGCGCGCCAGCGGCCCGGGACCGCCAAGGGGATCGTCTTCCTGCTGCTGGAGGACGAGTTCGGAACGGTCAACATCATCGTCCCGCCCGACCTCTACGAACGGAACCGGCTGACCGTGCGCACCGAGCCGCTGGTGATGATCGAGGGCCGGCTCGAGCGGCTGCCGATCGCGGGCGGAGCCATCAACGTCTTCGCCAAGGCGCTGCGGCCGCTGCTGGCGCCCGGGCACGACGCGGCGCAGGTC
>DATBDM010000258.1:0-13183 GCA_036269915.1 Solirubrobacteraceae bacterium
GCCCTCGACGTAGTGCACGTAGGAGCCCTCGTCGGCGATGATCAGCGTCCGCTCGAACTGGCCCATGTTCTCGGTGTTGATGCGGAAGTAGGCCTGCAGCGGCATCTCGACGTGCACGCCCGGCGGGACGTAGACGAACGATCCGCCCGACCACACCGCCGAGTTGAGCGCGGCGAGCTTGTTGTCGTTGGCCGGGATGATCGACGCGAAGTACTCGCGCACCAGGTCCTCGTGCTCGCGCAGGCCCGAGTCCATGTCCATGAACACGACGCCCTGCTTCTCGAGGTCCTCGCGGACCTGGTGGTAGACGACCTCGGACTCGTACTGGGCGCCGACGCCGGAGAGGAACTTGCGCTCGGCCTCGGGGATGCCGAGGCGGTCGAAGGTCCGCTTGATGTCGTCCGGGACGTCGTCCCACGTGCGCGAGGACTTCTCGGAGGCGCGCACGAAGTAGTGGATGTCGTCGTAGTCGACCTCGGCCAGCATCGGCGAGCCCCAGGTCGGCTGCGGGCGCGACAGGAAGTGCTCGAGTGCCTTCAGGCGGAACTCCAGCATCCACTGCGGCTCGTTCTTGAAGGCGGAGATCTGCTCCACGAGTTCGCGCGTGAGGCCCTTCGGGGCCTTGAACGCGTAGTCGCTCTCCGGGTCGTGGAACCCGAACTTCTCCTTGTAGTCCGCGTTGATGCCGGTCAGCGCCTGCTGCTCGGCGATCACTTCGGGAGTAGCCATCAGGTCAGTCGACCTCCACTCGAATCACGCCGTCCTCGATCTGCACCGGGAAGGTGTCGATCGGCACGTACGCAGGCAGGTTCAGGGGCTTTCCGGTCCGCAGGTCGAACACCGAGCCGTGGCGCGGGCACTCGATCGTGCACGTCGCCTGGTCGAAGTCCCCCTCGACGAGCTGCCCGTCGTCGTGCGAGCAGCGATCCTCGACGGCGACCACGTCGCCGTTGCAGTTGAAGACGCCGATCTCGAGATCCTCCCATTCGACGAGACGAAGCTCGCCGGGGGGAAGCTCTTCGATGCGGCAGATGTCGATCAGGGGGCTCAAAAGTCCGACTTGGAAGGTAGGTATTGAGTCTAGCGGCCAGACCGGCCCCGCCCGGCCCTCGCGGACGGGCTCTCGCGATCTTCTCGATCGTTTTAGTCGTCTATAGTCGCGGCCATGTCCCGCTCCGTCGTCGCCCTCAGCGGCAACCCGCGGCCCCGGTCGCGTGATCCACGACGCCGCGCTCCCCGAGCGCCCGGCGGAGGCCATCGGCGAGGGGCTCGCCGCGTGGCTCGGCGAGGCCCGCGAGTCGCTCGACCTCGCCCTCTACGACGTCCGCCAAACGGCCGCTCGGGCTGGAAGTTGCGGCTGCTCCAGCGCGCTGAACGCCGAGAACGTCCTCGGGACTGGATCGACGCGCCGCGAGTCCGGTACCCGGCGCCGGCGGGGCGGTCCTGATGCTCCGACGCCCGTCCAACGGGCACGCGAGAACTTTGTCCGGCGGTCGAAGGAACGCCCCCGGCCGTGCAGCGAGGCTGTCGCCATGATCCGCGGAGAGGCAGACACCCCCGCCTGGGCGTTGTGGTCCGACGCAGGCGCACGCACGCCGTGGACGATCGGCCTCGAAGAGGAGCTGATGCTGATCGACCCGGCGACGGGCGAGCTCGCGTCCCGCTCAGAGGACGTCCTCGCCGCGCTGCCGGACGCGATCGCGAGCCACACTCGCGCCGAGACGCACGGCTCGGCGCTCGAGCTGGCCACCGACCCACACCACACGGTGGGCGACGCCGTCCGCCAGCTCGGCGCGCTGCGCGCCGGCCTGCGCGAGGCGCTCGAGCCGCTCGGGCTCGCGGCCGCCGTCGCGGGCACACACCCGCTCGCGCGTGCCGAGGACACCGAGGTCTCGCCGGGCGCGCGCTACCAGTACCTGCACGACTCGCTGCGCGAGCTGGCCCGGCGCGAGCCCACCTTCGGGCTGCACGTGCACGTCGCGGTTCCCGACCCGTGGAGCGCGACGCGCGCGCTGGATCGCATCCGCGCGCACCTGCCGCTACTGCTCGCGCTGTCGGCGAACTCGCCCTACCAGGGCGGCCGCGACACCGGCATGGCCTCGATCCGCACACCGCTCTTCCAGGCCTTCCCGCGCGTCGGGATCCCGCGCCGCTTCGGCTCCTACGCCGCCTATGTCGAGGCGATCGACGTGCTGCTGCGCTGCGGTGCGATCCCCGAGCACACGTTCGTCTGGTGGGACGCGCGGCTGCAACCCGGGTACGGAACCCTCGAGGTGCGTGTCATGGACGCCCAGACCCGGCTGCGCGACACGGCGGCGCTCGCAGCGCTCGTCCAGAGCCTCGTGCGCCTCGAGGCGGGCGAGGGCATGGCCGAGGAGGCACTGCTCGACGCGCCCGAGGCGCTCGACGAGAACCGCTTCCTCGCGGCCCGCGACGGCATGGACGCCCACTTCCTCGATCCCGCCCGCGACCGCGCGGTCCCGGCCGCGAGCCGGCTCGCCGCGGTCGTGGGCGCCTGCTGGGTGCACGCCCGCGCGCTCGGCTGCGAGCGCGAGCTGGCCAGCGCGGCGCATCTCGCCGCGGACTTCGGCGCCAAGCGCCAGCGCGCGATCGCCGGAGACCCCGCCGGCGTCGCGGGCGTGGTCAAGGCGCTGTGCGGCGACTTCTGCCGGCCGCGCTTCGCGAGCACGATCACCCCCGCGGTCCCCGCCTGAGCATGGCCGTGGACACGCAGCCCTACCAGGAGCCGGGCGCCGACGAGGTCGCCGAACACGACCTGCCGGCGCTCGCCGCGGCCGTCCGCGAGGAGGTCGCGGTCCGCGGCGTCGGCTTCCGCTCCGCCGACGGCGAGGCCGAGTTCCACATCGACCCGGTCCCGCGCGTGATCGGCGCCGAGGAGTGGAGCGCGCTCGAGCGCGGCCTCGGCCAGCGCGTCCGCGCGCTCAACGCCTTCGTCGCCGACGTCTACGGCGAGCAGCGCATCTTCGCCGACGGCGCCGTCCCGTCGCGGCTGCTCGAGGCGGCCAACTTCGAGCCCGGGATGCGCGGGGTGACGCCGCCCGGCGGCGTCTGGGTCGGCATCGCCGGCCTCGATCTCGTGCGCGACCCCGGAGGCCGATTCCTCGTGCTCGAGGACAACGCGATGACCCCGAGCGGGATGGCCTACGCGGCCGCCGCGCGCAACGCGGTGGGCGCGCACGTCGAGGGCTCGCCGGTGCCGCTCGACGGCCTCGGCCGGCTGCTCGCCGGCACGCTCGAGAACGCGCGCGCGGGGTCGGGCCTCGCCGTGCTCCTGACCGACGGCCCGCGCAACGCGGCGCACTGGGAGCACGCGTGGCTGGCGCGCACACTCGGCGTCGCGCTCGTCACGCCGAGCAGCCTCCGCCCCGAGGGCGACGAGCTGACGCTGCACGGCGAGCGCGTCGCCGTCGTCTATCGCCGCACCAACGCCGACCGGCTCGACACCAGCGTCGGCGAGCTGCTCGCGCCGGCGATCCGCGCCGGGACCGTCGGCGTGATCAACGGCTTCGGCACCGGCGTCGCCGACGACAAGCTCGCCCACGCCTATGTCGAGACGATGGTCGAGTACTACCTCGCCGAGCAGCCGCTGCTGCCGTCGGTCCCCACGCTCGACCTCGGAGTCCCCGAGATCCTCGAGCAGGCGCTCGACACGCTCGAGGATCTCGTGGTCAAGCCGCGCAACGGGCATGGAGGTCACGGCGTCGTGATCTGCGACCAGGTGGGGCCGCACGAGCTCGACGCGCTGCGCCGCCGCCTGCGCGCGGCGCCGGGTGAGCACATCGCCCAGCCGAGGGTTGCGCTGTCGACCCACTCGACAGTCGTGGATGGACGGCTCGAAGAACGTCATGTCGACCTGCGACCGTTCGTGTTCCTGCACAGCCCGATCGATCCCCATGTGCTGCCCGGTGGGCTCACGCGGGTAGCTCTCGAGGCTGGTGCGTTGGTGGTCAACTCGACGCGGAACGGAGGCGCGAAGGACACGTGGGTGCTCGAGGCTTCAGGCGGCCGCCCCTGATCGGGGTGACGACGTCGGAGGTACGCCGGTCGGAGAGCGCGCGGCCGCTGGCCGAGGCGGACCCGGCGCAGAACGAGATGGTGCTGGGCATGGTCTACGCGCGTGCGGTGCAGCGCGCCGGCGGGATGCCCGTGGTCCTACCGCCGCTGGCGCCGGGGGAGGTGCCCGAGCTCGTCGGGCGCCTCGAGGGGCTGTGCCTGTCGGGCGGGCCGGACCTCGACCCGAAGGCCTACGACGCGCGCGCGCACGCCGAGCTCGGGCCGGTCGAGCCCGATCTCGACCACTGGGAGATCGCGCTGACCCAGCAGGCGGAGGCTCAGGGGCTGCCGATCCTCGGCATCTGCCGCGGCTGCCAGGTGCTCAACGTCGCCCGCGGCGGGACGCTGCACCAGCACCTCCCCGACGTCACCGACGGGGAGATCGCGCATCGCCAGGAGGTCTCTGGGTCCCAGCCCACGCACTCCGCCGACATCGCCCCGGGCTCGCTGCTCGCGGCGATCCTGGGCGCGACGACCGCCGAGGTGAACTCCTTCCACCACCAGGCCGCCGACCGCATCGGGTCGGGCCTGCGGCCGGTCGCCTGGTCGCCGGACGGCGTGATCGAGGGGCTCGAGGATCCCGAGCGGCCGTTCGTGCTCGGGGTGCAGTGGCATGCGGAGACGCTGTTCGACCGGCCGGAGCACGCGCGGCTGTTCGAGGCGCTGATCGAGGCGGCGGGCGCGAGCGCCACGCGACGGGCGGCCTGACCGCCCCGTGTGCGGGTTCGCCGCCGAGCTGCGCCGCGACGGCGACGCCGATCGCGACGCGCTGCGCGCGATGGCGGCGGTGCTCGAGCCGCGGGGGCCCGACGCCGAGGGCGAGCGCTTCCTCGGCGCGACCGGGGTCGTCCACCGGCGGCTGAAGATCATCGACCTCTCGGAGCGCGGCGCGCAGCCGATGCACGACCCGCGCACGGAGACGACGATCGTCTTCAACGGCTGCATCTACAACCACCACGAGCTGCGCGCGGAGCTCGAGGGTCTCGGCAACGCCTTCCGCTCGACCAGCGACACCGAAGTGCTGCTCGTCGGCTGGTCGCAGTGGGGCGAGGGCCTGCTCGAGCGTCTCAAGGGCATGTTCGCGTTCGCGCTGCTCGAGGAGCGCACGGGGCGGGTCGTGCTCGTCCGCGACCGGCTCGGGATCAAGCCGGTCTACCTGACCGACCTGCCGGGCGGTGGCCTGCGCGCCGCCTCCACCCTGCCGGCGCTGCTCGAGGGCGGCGGCGTCGACACCGCGATCGATCCGGTCGCGCTGCACCACTACCTGTCCTGGCACTCGGTCGTGCCGGCGCCGCGCACGATCCTGCGCGGCGTCCGCAAGCTCGCGCCCGCGACCGTCCTGACGATCGAGCCCGACGGGAGCCGCCGCGAGCGCCGCTACTGGGATCCGCCGTTCGCGCGCGACCCGGAGCGCTCGGGCTGGAGCGCCGAGGACTGGACGGACGCCGTGCACGCGGCGCTCGAGACGGCGGTGCGCAGGCGCATGGTCGCCGACGTGCCCGTCGGCGTCCTGCTCTCCGGCGGCCTGGACTCGAGCCTGATCGTGGCGATGCTCGCCGAGCAGGGCCAGCGCGGGCTCGCGACGTTCTCGATCGGCTTCCCCGACGTGGCCGGGCGCGAGGGCAACGAGTTCCGCTACTCGGACCTGATGGCGCGCGAGTTCGACACCGAGCACGAGCGCATCGAGGCCACGCGCGAAGACCTGCTCGCCGCGCTGCCGCGGGCGATCGGCGCGATGAGCGAGCCGATGATCTCCCACGACGCGGTCGCGTTCTTCATGCTCTCGGAGGTCGTCGCGCGCACGTGCAAGGTCGTGCAGTCCGGGCAGGGCGCCGACGAGGTGTTCGCCGGCTACTCCTGGTATCAGCCGCTCGCGCGCTCCGACGATGGCGACGGCACCGGCGTTGACGACTACCGGCGCGAGTTCTTCGACCGCGACCACGACGGCGTGCTCGCCCTCGCCGCGCCCGGCGCGGTCGCCTCCGAGGACCTCTCAGGAGCCTTCGCGCAGGAGTGGTTCGCGCGCGGCGGCGCCGACTCGCCGGTCGACCGCGCGCTGCGCATCGACACCGAGATCATGCTCGTCGACGACCCCGTCAAGCGCGTCGACAACATGACGATGGCGCACGGGCTCGAAGCCCGGGTGCCGTTCCTCGACCACGACCTCGTCGAGCTCGCGGCCGCGTGCCCACCCGAGCTCAAGCTCGCCGAGGGCGGCAAGGGGGTGCTCAAGCGGCTCGCCCGCGGGCTCGTTCCCGACGCGGTGATCGACCGCCCCAAGGGCTACTTCCCCGTCCCCGCGCTCACCCACCTCGAGGCGCCGGTCGTCGCCCTGGTCGGCGACGCGTTGCGCTCGGACGCCGCGCGCGACCGCGGGCTGTTTCGCCCCGACGTCGTCGAGGCGATGCTCGCCGACCCCAACGCCGCGCGCACGAACCTCGACGGCTCGACGCTCTGGCAGGTCGGCCTGCTCGAGCTCTGGTTGCAGCAGCACGGCGTCTGAGGTGTCGGGCGGCCGTCGCCGCCCTGCTCAATATTGTCGATCGCCGCATGCCTGCGGCGGTTGCGCGCGACGGGCGCGGTCGACGTGGGCGAGGCCTCCGTGGTCGCGCTGGAGCCGGCCGGCGGGCAGGCGATCGCGGCGACGCTGCGCGGGCCGCGCGGCGAGCAGCGCCTCCTCGTCGACGGGCTCGTCGACGCGACGGGACTGGTGTTCGAAGTGCGGCGCTCGGGGCACCTCTACACGCTCGGCGCGCTGCGCCGCGGCGAGCTGTGGGAGACGACGGCGGTGCCCGAGCTCCGTGCCCAGGCCGCGAGGATCGCGGCCGCGCTGACGCGGCGGACCGACGCAGCCCTGGTCAGCGCGTAGCCCGGTCGGTCAGTGCCAGCCAGGCCACCGCGGCGCCCAGTGCGAGCACGGCCGCCAGCGAGGCGAGCTGCAGCGCCGCGTCGGGCGCGCCGTCCGCGTGGCTCGCGTGGAAGGCGAGGTGCGCGACCGAGAACACGCACCACGCGAGGCACAGCGGCAGCACGAGCGCGCGCTCGAGCGTGACCGCCGCCCAGGCGAACAGCACCGCGAAGCCCAGGTAGAGGCCGCCGACGTCGCGGGTCAGGTGCTCGTTGTAGGGCGGCAGCGCCTGCACCCATCCGCGCCCGAGCGGGAACGAGCGGAAGAAGTCCGCGGGCGCGAACAGCGCCGGGAGCGCGACCGCGAGCGCCGACACGCAGAGCAGTCCGAGCGCCCAGCGCTGCGCGCGCCTCACGACGGCAGGTCCCGCAGCTTCTCGGGGTTGCGCACGATGTCGATCGCCGTGATGCGGCCGTCGTCGACGGTGAGGGCGACGACGGTCGCGATGCCGTCGGCCCCCTCGGCGAGCAGGCCCGGCATGCCGTTCACATCGACGATCCGCACGGTCGCGCCCTTGCCGCCGGTGCGGGCCAGGCCGATCGTCGTACGCGCCACCTTGGCCGCACCCTCGATGGGCTTGCGCGGAGCCGTGACCATCCCGCCGCTGTCGGCGCGCAGGACCGCGTCCGGCGCCAGCAGCCCGAGCAGGGCGTCGGCGTCACCCTCGCTCGCCGCCGCGAGGAACGCCTCGACGATCACGCGCTGCTGCTCGCGCGTCGCCGGGAACCGCGGACGACCGTCGCGCACGCGCCGGCGCGCACGCGACGCCTGCTGGCGCGCGGCCTCCTGCGAGGTCCCGAGCACCTCCGCGACGGCGGCGAAGTCGTAGCCGAAGACGTCGTGCATGACGAACGCGACGCGCTCGCCGGCCGACAGCGTCTCGAGCACGACGAGCAGCGCCGTGCCGACCGACTCGTCGAGCGTCACGCGGTCCGCCGGGTCGGCGTCGACGACCGGCTCGGGCAGCCACGGCCCGACGTAGCGCTCGCGGCGCGTGCGCGCGGAGCGCAGCGCATCGAGCGCGAGCCGGTTGACGGCCGTGGTCAGCCACGCGCGCAGGTCGCGCACCTCTTCGGCGTCCACGCGCTGCAGCCGCAGCCACGCCTCCTGCACCACGTCCTCGGCCTCGGCGAGCGAGCCGAGCTGGCCGTAGGCGACGCGCAGCAGGTGCGGCCGCTGCGCCTCGAACGCGTCCGCGAGCGCCTCGGGCGCCGTCATCCGGCGCTCCCGACGGCCGCCCTCGGGGGCGCGGCCACGGTCTGCTCGCCCTCGCGCAGCCAGGCCGCGAACCCGAGCCGCCCGCGCCAGGCGCTCGGGTTGGTGTAGCCGCCGTCGGCGAGCGCGCGCCCGGCGGCGCCGAGCAGGCGCGGGGGCACGGGCACGACGAGCGCACGGCGCCCGCGCGCGTCGCGCCACAGGCGGGCCAGCTCGCCGAGCGGCAGGATCTCCGGCCCGGCGAACTGCGTGATCGCGCGCGACGCCTCGGCCTCGACCGTGTCGGCGAGCGCCCGGGCGACCTCGCGTGCGTCGACCGGCTGCAGCGGCAGCGCGCCGCCGGGGAGCACGCCGAAGCGCGCCGCCGCGCCGAGGTAGTGGTCGACGAGCCCGTGGAACTGGGTGGCGCGCAGGATCGTCCACGGCACGTCGCCCGCGCGCACGGTCGCCTCCTGCTCGAGCTTGATGCGGCCGTAGGCGGTCGGGACGCGATCGATGCCGACGATCGAGATCGCCACGTGGTGGCCGACGCCCGCGCGTGCCTCGGCCTCGAGCAGCCGCCGCGTGCCGTCGACCAGCACGGCGCGCGCAGGCGCGCTCGCCGGGCCGGCGTTGGCCGCGTCGATCACGGCGTGGGCGCCGTCGAGCGCCGCGTCGAGACCCGCGCCGTCGCGCAGGTCGACGCGCACCGGCCCCGAGCGCGAGAGCGGGCGCACCTCGTGGCCGCGCGCCTGGAGCGCCGCGACCACCTCGCGCCCGATGGCTCCGGTCCCGCCTGTCACCGCGATCAGCATCTCGTCATCACCTCACGTCGTCGTGTCATCTGCAAGGGGGACGCGACAGCGGCAGGCGATGTGACCGCGCCCCTGGGGTTAGCCCCAGGGCGGGCTCTCCCGGATGCCCCAGCGCGTTCGGTGGCGCGCCGCAGCGACGCGGGCGACGCGCACCGGCACGGTGGATCCATGACCTCCACCATGCTGCCTCCGCGTCCGGCGGAGCCCCCTGTGCGCGACCGGCTGCGTCGCGTCGTACAGGCGATCGCGCTCGTCTCCGCGCGCCGTCCCAAGACCATGATCGCCCTGTGGCTGGCCATCGTCGCCGGCTGCCTGGTCGCCGGCGGGATGGCCGGCACCACGCAGCTCACCGGCACGCAGTCAGGCGTCGGGGAGTCGCGCCATGCCGACGAGCGGCTCGCCGCCGCGGGCCTGCGGTCGCGCGCCGGCGAGACGTTCCTCGTGCGGGCCCCCGATGCAGCGCGCGCCGGCGACGCGGCCGCCGCGCTCACGCGGCGACTGGACGCCAACCCGCGCGTCGCCGCCGTCCATGACGGCACGACCGCCGCCGGCGGGCGGGCCGTGCTCGTGCAGGCGACGTTGCGCGGCGATCCCGACGACGCCGGCGATCGCGCGCCGGCGCTCGACCGCGCCGCGACCGCCGCGCGCGGCGCCGTGCCCGGGGCCACGATCGTCCACGCCGGCGACGCCTCGTTCAGCCACACCTTCGACGACATCCTCGGCGAGGATCTCAAACGGGCCGAGACGATCTCGCTGCCCATCGCCCTGATCATCCTCGCGATCGCCTTCGGCGCGCTCGTCGCGGCCTGCGTGCCGCTCGTGCTCGGCGTGACCGCGGTGGCCGGGGCGATCGGGGCGACCAGCCTGGTCTCCCACATCGCGCCCGTCGCCGACTCGACGACCACCGTCGTGACGCTGATCGGCCTCGCCGTCGGCATCGACTACTCGCTGTTCTACATCCGCCGCGAGCGCGAGGAGCGCCGCAAGGGGCGCGACGCGCACGCAGCACTCGAGGCATCGGCCGCGACCGTCGGCCGCGCGATCGTCGTCTCGGGCCTGACCGTGATGGTCGCCGTCGCCGGGCTGCTCGTAACCGGCATGGAGGTCTTCGCCTCGATGGCGCTCGGGACGATGGTCGTCGTCGTGCTCGCGGTGATCGGCTCGGTGACCGTGCTGCCCGCGATGCTCGCGCTGCTGGGCGACAGGATCAATTGGTCCCGCCCACCTCGGCTCCACCGCCGCCGCCTGGCATCGCGGCGCCCGCGCCGCTCAATCTGGCACGGCATCGCCGGGGCCGTCACCCGCCGCCCGGTGGTCGCGCTCGTGCTGGCCTGCTGCCTGCTCGGCGCGCTGGCCGTGCCCGCGATGCAGATGCGCACGGCCTCCACGGGCGTGTCCGACCTCCCGCGCGACAACGCGGTGGTCCGTGCCCAGCACGACATCGAGCGCACGTTCGGCGCCACCACCGCCGGGGCGCAGCTCGTCGTCACCGGCGCCCAGCTCGGCACCCCCGCGCAGCGCGCGGGCCTGGAGGAGCTCGGGCACGAGGCCGCCCGCGCGGCGCACGGCCGCGGCGCCGTGCAGGTCGCGGTCGCCCGCGACGGGCGCACCGCGCGGATCGACATCCCGATGCCCGCCGGCGACGACCGCGCCCAGCGGGCCGCGGTCGAGCGCGTGCGGGCCACGGTCGGCGACCAGGCGCAGATGACCGGCGCGGCGGCGGGCTCGGCCGACTTCACCGGGCGGCTGCGCACGACCACGCCGATCGTCGTCGGGCTCGTCCTGGCCGTCGCGATGGTGCTGCTGCTCGCGGCGTTCCGCTCGCCTGCCCTGGCGCTCGGCGTGATGGGCCTGAACCTGCTCTCGATCGGAGCGACGTACGGCCTGATCACGGCGGTCTTCCAGCACCACTGGGCGGAGGGGCTGCTCGGGTTCACCTCCAACGGCTCCATCGTGGACTGGCTGCCGCTGTTCGCCTTCGTGATCGTGTTCGGGCTCTCGATGGACTACACGATCCTCGTCCTCGAGCGTGTCCGCGAGGCGCGCGCGGCCGGGCGCTCCGCCCGCGCGGCGGCCGCCGAGGGCATCGGCGCGACCGGGGGCGTCGTGACCAGCGCCGCGCTGGTCATGGTCGCCGTGTTCCTGCCCTACGCGGCGCTGCGCCTGCTGTCGTTCAAGCAGTTCGGGCTCGGGCTCGCCTCGGCGGTGCTGCTGGACGCGACGATCGTGCGCGGCATCGCGCTGCCGGCGCTGATCGCGCTGGTCGGCGAGCGCCGCTGGCCCGTTCGCTGGGAGAATCCCGTACATGGCGAGCTTCGGACGGCGGGCGCCGATGCGTAGGGCGGCCTCGGTGCTGGGCGGCGAGCCGTATCGCGCGCTCGCCGCCCACGCGGCCGCCGCGGGCGTCATCGTCTTCGTCTGCGTCTTCCTCTGGGGCGTGACGGGCGGCGGCGCCTTCTGGCCCGGCGCGGTGTTCTTCAGCCTCGCGAACCTGGTCGCGATCCACGCGATCCTCGAGACCTGGCGCGTGCATCCGGGCTCCCACGCCCGGGGGCTGACGCTCAGCGGCGGCATCGGCGGCTCGGTCTGCGTCCTGTGCTTCGGGCTCTGGCTCTCGGGCGGCGGCGGCTACGCCTGGTGGCTTTGGGTGTGGCTGGGCATCGGGCTGGCCGTCGGCGTGCACGCGCTGATCGCCTACCGCGACGCCTGGCTGCCCGGCCCGCGCTCCGGCGAGCTGGCGGCGCGGGTCGACACGCTCGAGCGCACCCGCCGCGGCGCGCTCGACGTCCAGGCCCAGCAGCTGCGCCGGATCGAGCGCGACCTGCACGACGGCGCGCAGGCGCGGCTGGTCGCGCTCAGCATGCACCTCGGGCGTGCCGAGGAGCGCCTCGAGGACCGGCCGGAGACGGCAGCGCTCGTGCGGGCGGCGCGCGAGGAGGCCGGCAACGCGATCGCCGAGCTGCGCGACCTCGCCCGCGGCATCGCCCCGCCGGTGCTCGCCGACCGCGGGCTCGGCGCCGCGCTCGACGCGCTGGGCCGCCGCGCGGCGATGCCGGTCGGCGTGGACGTCGAGCTCGATGAGCGCCTCGCGCCGGTCGTCGAGGCGGCGGTCTACTTCGTGGTCGCCGAGGCGCTGACCAACGTGGCCAAGCACGCGCACGCGAACAACGTCTCGGTCCGGATGGCGGTCGAGGGCGACGACCTGAGCGTCACGGTGCGCGACGACGGGGCGGGCGGGGCCGTTGCGCAGGGCAACGGGCTGCTCGGCCTCGGTGACCGGCTCGCCGCGCTGGACGGCACGCTGGCCGTCCGGAGCCCGCCGGGGGGCGGAACGCTGGTCGAGGCGCGGATCCCCGTCCAGGTCTAGTGATCGCCGATGGCGAGCAGCCGCCGCAGCGGCGCGTCGGACAGCTCGTCCTTCGGGATGAAGGCAGCCGCGCCGCATGCGAGGACGTCGTCCGGGCTCGCGGCATCAGGGTCCGTCGAGGTCAGCACGATATGGGGGTCCCAGGGCATGTCCTTCAGCGAGCGCGCCAGCGAGATGCCATCGCCGTCGGGCAGGCCGACGTCGACGAGCGCCGCGGCCGGCTTCATGCTCATCGCGGTCTCCAGGGCCGTTGCGACGGAATCCGCCTCGCGCACCTCCACCCCGTCGGTGCCGGCGACGATGCGGACAACGAGCCCGCGGAAGTCAGGATCGTCGTCGACGACAAGGACGGAGTAATGCATGGCGTTGATCATGCCAGCACGTGAGAGCACACAGGGTAAGGCCACCTTCCTACCCGATGTCGGGTTAGCCGGACATCGACAGCGGGTGACCCCGAAGAAAGTGTCGGGCCGAGCCGCATAGGCCAACGGGCATCGCAGCGGGACAGTGCTCCCATGCCCGTTTCCGCCATTGCTCCCAAGGAGGACACCATGCTGACCCCCACGGTGGTCGAGATCCGCCGCGGCTCCGCCCGCGGCGCCGCCAAGAGCGCGTCCCTGTTCCCGACTTCTCCGCGCAGCTAGGGCGGTGGCGAGCAATGGAACTTCGTCACCTCCGGTACTTCGTGGCGGTCGCCGAGGAGCTGCACTTCCGCCGTGCAGCCGACCGGCTTCACGTCGCGCAGCCGGCCGTCAGCGAGCAGGTGCGCAAGCTCGAGCAGGAGCTGGGCGTCAAGCTCTTCGACCGCACGCAGCGCAGCGTCTC
>DATBDM010000259.1:0-5555 GCA_036269915.1 Solirubrobacteraceae bacterium
TACCGCGACGGCCCGCTCCTGGTTCGCGGGCCGTTCCGGCTCGTCGACCAGGACGGCCGCGAGATCTCCCGCGACCGCGAGGTGATCGCGCTGTGCCGGTGCGGCAAGTCGCGCCTGCGCCCGTTCTGCGACGGCAGCCACAAGCTCGTCCGCTTCAGCGCGCCGAGCGGGGCCGAGCAGCGCTAGTCCCAGCGGCCGTTGGCGCGCAGCACGGCGAGCGCGTCGACGGTCACCGAGCCGCGCCACTCGGCGGCGGCGACCGGCGACCAGGCCGGCCAGTCGAACGTCCAGCCACCGTCCTCGTGTTGCCCCGCGGCGAGGCGGTCCAGGGCGACGTCGATCGTCGCGGCGTCGAACGCGGCCCGCGCGATCGAGTCCGGCCGCGGGGCGAAGGTCAGCGGACCGAGCATCGGGTCCGCGCGCAGCGCGTCGCCCAGACGCTCGATCGCGGCCGCGGCGCGCGGCCGGTCGGACGCGTGCTCGAGGAAGCCGACGGCGCCGAGCAGCGTGTAGGGGCTCGGCTCCTGCAGCCCGTCGATGCGCTCCCAGGCCAGCGCCGTCGCGCGCTCGAGCCATGGGTGCGCGGTGCCGCGCGAGATCAGCGTGCCCGCGATCGGACCCGTGGTGATCAGCGAGGCGGTCCGGTCCGCCTCGGGCTCCCACCAGGGCGCGTGCGGCCAGCCCTCGATGGCGGGGTCGACGAAGCACGCGCCGCCCTCGGGCGGCGCGACGCGCTCGAGCCAGTCGCAGGCGCGGGCGACGAGCGCCTCGTCCCAGGCGTCGGCCTCGTCGAGCGTGCGCAGCGCCAGCGCGACCGCCGCGGGCTGGGCGGCCGGGCCCCGACCGTCGGGCTCGAGCGCGTGGCCGAAGCCGCCGTCGGGACCCTCGTACGCGGCGACCGCGTCGCGGACCGGCGTCGCCGGACCGTCGCGGAAGAGCCGCTCGAAGCGGCGGCGGTCGAGCACGCGCGCGGTCGCGGCGAGGAACCGCTCGGCCGCCGCGAGCGCTGGGGCTTGTCGGAGCATGCCGGTATCGGATCATGGCTCACGCGAGGCGTCTTGAACGGATCGGACGTGCTGGGATACTCGCCGTGATGGATCTGCGGCCGGGCTATCGCGAGCGCCGCTTCGGGGCGGGCCTCGAATGCGCCTGGGTGCGCGTCGGCTCGAGCGCCGCGACGACCGCCCGCGTCCTGCCGGACGCGTGCGTCGATCTCGTGTGGCGAGCGGGCGAGGGGGCGATGCTGGCCGGACCGGACACGGGACCGGTCCTCGTCCCGACCGGCCCCGGATCGGTGATCGCCGGGATCCGCTTCGGTCCCGGGACGGGCGCCGGCGCGCTCGGGCTCGGGCTCGAGGTCATCCGCGACACGCGCGTGCCGCTCGCGGCGCTGCGACCCGATCTGGATCGAGCGCTGCCCGGCGACCTGGAGCCGCGGGAGGCGCTCTCGCGGCTCGTGCGCATCGGGCTGCGCCTGCATGCGGGCGGCGAGCCCGATCGGGCCGTGCGCGAGGCGGCGCGGCGGCTCGTCGACCCGCGCACGCGCGTCGACGCCCTCGCCGCCGAGCTCGGCCTCTCGGAGCGCCAGTTGCGCCGCCGCTGCCGGACCGCAGCCGGCTACGGGCCGAAGACGCTGCAGCGGATCCTGCGCTTCCAGCGCTTCCTGGGCATCGCGGACGGCGGTGGGGAGCTCGCGATGTACGCGGCGGAGGCCGGATACGCCGATCAGGCGCACATGACGCGCGAGGTTCGCCGGCTGGCGGGGGTCGCGCCGGTGGCGCTGCTGCGCGAGCGTGCTCAGGCCGGGACGGGCGCGGCGAGCCCCGCGCGCAGCGACGAGCGCCCGCCCGACCACGCGGCGACGAGCGCCCGTGCCCAGCGCGCCTCGACGTCGACGAGCGCCCGCGCCCCCCACAGGATGTCGGCGCCCAGCCCGGGCTGCTGACGGGCGAGGCCGCCGGCGAGATCCACGGCGGCGAGGTTCTCGTGGACGGCGTCGGCGGTCACGTGCTCGTCGAAGAACGCGGTCGCCCGGCCCTCGAACCCCAGCCGCCGCAGCGCACGGGCGTAGCGCGCGTTGGGCAGCGAGGAGCCCATCTCGAACGCGGCGAGATGGCCGACGAGCGCGCCGCGCAGCCGGCGGTGCAGGCCGAGCATCGACATCAGGTTGACGGTGGCCAGCGTGACGCCCGGGATGTGCTCGACGTACGCGCCGTAGCGGGCGTCCAGGCCCAGCGCGTCCATGGCGTCGGCGAACAGCTGCGCGTGGATCCGCTCGGCACGGCCGCCGCCGTACTCGTCGGCCTGGATCGTGACCATCGCCGCCTTGGGCGGCCCCCAGAGCCGCGGCAGCCCGAACGAGTGCGGGTCGGCCTCCTTGAGCTGGTAGGCGGAGCGGTGGATCAGGAACTCGAGGACCTCCCCGTATCCGCCGTCGCGCTCGAGGTAGCTCGAGACCGAGGGGGCGTCGTCGGCCTCGAGGATCGCGCGCAGCGCGATGTCGGTCTCGTCTGCCGCCACCGCGGCGTCGTCGTCCGGCCCGAGCCGCTCGCGCAGGGCCGCCTCGAAGCGCGCCTCGAGCGCGCCCCGGACGGCGAGCTGCGATGGGTCCCACTCCCACCGGTCGTCGACGCCGGGCAGCCCGCGGTAGTGCAGCTCGTAGAGCAGGTACAGCGCGAGGTGCTGATCGTCGCCGTCGAGCGGGTCGTCCGTCGGCATCGGGACGGGCGGCATCCGCCCGGGAGGCTCCGCGAGCCCGGCGAGCAGCGCCTGGGAGGCCGGCCCGCGCGCAGTCGGCATGCTCACCACGTCGATTCTCATCTCCGGCCCACGGCGGGGCCACACGCACGGCGTCCGTCAGGTGACCGCGAGGTAGGCGCCGGCGAGCCAGGCGGTGGCGGCGCGCGCGTCGCCGGCACTCCGCTGACGCATCGCGCCGTTGACCTCGGCCAGCTCTCCGGTCGCGCGCAGCTGATCGGCGCAGCCGAGCGCGCGGGCCTCGGGCGCGAGCTCGGCGAGCATCGCGTGCAGCCGCTCGCGGGTCGGCTCCCGCCGCCCGGTGGCGAGGTCGGCCATCGTCCCCTCGACGCCGTCGCGGCACGCCGCCCACCGGTTCTCCTCGATTCGCCACGTGGCCGGCGGCTCGGGCAGCTCGCCGGCGTCGTGGCGCGCGGAGAGCCGGGCGACGAGGGTCTGCACCACCGCCGCGACCGCGCCCGCGTCGACGAGCCGGGCCTGCGCGTCGGGCACGCGGATCTCGAGCGTCCCGTGCGTGGGGTGCGGGCGCAGTTCCCACCACCAGCGCCCGGGGTCCGGCGTCGCGCCCGCCGCGGCGCCCCACCGGAGCGCCTCGACGTAGGCGTCCCAGCTCGGCAGCACCGGCGGCACGCCCTGGCGCGGCAGCAGCTCCGAGAGCTTGGGCCGGACGGAGGCCAGACCGGTGTCCCAGCCGGCGAGGAACGGGCCGGACGCCGCCAGTGCCGCGACCTCGGGCAGGTGGGCGCGCAGCGCGTTGTAGACCGCGAGCGTGCGGTCGGCGCCCCCGACCGCGACGTGCACCTGCAGCGCGCACACCAGCTGGGCGCGAGCGATCGCGCCGTACTCGCCCCGCGTCAGCTCGTAGCGCTCGCCGGGGTTGAGCTCGCCGAGCGGCGCGGCGAACGGGTGCACGCCGGCGGCCGCGAGCCGGCCGATCCCGTCCGCTGCCCGGGCGAGGTCGCGCCGGCCGGCGGCGAGCGCGTCGACCGCCTCGGGGACCGTGGCGGCGGGCGGCGTGACGATCTCCAGGTGCGCGGCGGGCAGCTCGGCGACGAACCTCGGGTCGTCCCCGGTGCGCGCCAGCACGTCGAGCGAGCGTGGCAGGAGGTCGAGCGCCTCGGGATCGAGCAGCATGACCTCCTCCTCGAGGCCGACCGTCAGAGGCGCGGTCGCGTCGAACCGCCTGCGGAGCGCCTCGGAGGTGGGGAGTGGGGAGGAGGCCATGGCGGTTTCCGCGCGGCGGTCCGAGGATAAGACGCGGCGCGTGCGGCTGATGACGCTTCCCGGGGTCTTCGCCCCGATCAGCGACTCGTGGCTGCTCGCGCGCGTGGTCTGCGAGCACGTGATGCCCGGTGCCCGCGTCCTCGACGCCTGCGCCGGGTCCGGCGTGGTCGGCGTTGCCGCCGCGCGCGCCGGCGGTCGGGTCACGTCGGTCGACGTGTCGCGCCGCGCGATCGCGAGCGCGTGGCTGAACGCGCGGCTCAGCGGCGTGCGGATCGAGGCGCTGCGCGGGGACCTCGTCGCGCCGGTCGCGGGCCGCGCCTTCGACATCATCGCCGCGAACCCGCCCTACGTGCCGGCGGCCGGGCCGCTGCCGACCTCCGGGCCGGCGCGGGCCTGGGACGCCGGCCGCGACGGCCGCGCGCTGCTCGATCGCCTGCTGGCCGAGGCGCCGCCGCGGCTCGCGCCGGGCGGCGTGCTGCTGCTCGTGCAGTCGGACCTCCTCGGGGAGGAGCCGACGCTGGAGCGGCTGCGGGCGGCCGGTCTCGACGCCGACGTCGCCGCCCGCGAGCCCGGTCCGCTCGGCCCGCGGATGCGCGCGCGGGTCGAGGAGGGGCTGCTCGACCGCGGCATCGACCGAGAAGCGGTCCTCATCGTTCGCGGCCGTCGTCCATCTTTGTCTACCAATTAAGTGAAGAAGCTGCTATACCGCTGGACGTGCCCCGTATCGACGTCCATCAGCATCTCTGGCCGGAGGCGCTGTTGGAGGCGCTCGGCCGCCGCACGGCCGCACCGCGCCTGCGTCGCTCGGGCGCCGGCTGGGTGCTCGAGCTCGCGGGCGAGCCGCCCGCGCTGCTCGACCTCGCCGAGCACGACGTCGCGGCGCGCACTGCGCTGCTCGAGCGTGACGGGATCGACCGCGCACTGATCGCGCCGTCGGCGCCGCTGGGCATCGAGACGCTGCCGCCCGCCGAGGCCGCGCCGCTGCAGGACGCCTTCAACGCCGGGATCCTCGAGCTCGGCGGCCGCTTCGGCCTGTGGGCGGCGCTCGCTCCCGGCGCCGGGCCGCGCGACGTCGACGCCGTGCTCGACGACGGCGCGATCGGCGTCTGCCTGTCGGCTGCACGGCTTTCCGGGCCGGCGGCGCTCGTGGCCCACGCGCCGCTGCTGACCCGGCTCGCTGCGCGCGGCGCCCCGCTGTTCGTGCACCCGGGCGCCGCCTCCGCCGCGCCCGGCGCGCCGCCGTGGTGGGCGGCGATGACCAACTACGTCGCCGAGATGTCGGCCGCCTGGCACGCGTGGGCGGCCTGGGGCCGGCCCGCGCACCCGCGGCTGACGGTCGTGTGGGCGATGCTGGCCGGCGGCGCGCCGCTGCACGCCGAGCGCCTCGCGGCCCGCGGCGGTCCGGCCCACGCGGCGCTCAACGACCCGCACAGCTTCTTCGACGTCTCCTCCTATGGCGCCCGCGCGGTCGACGCGATGCTGCGCATCGTCGGCGTCGACCGCCTCCTCTACGGCTCCGACCATCCCGTCGTCGCGCCGCCGGTGCTCGACGGGCTCGGGACCGCCGTCTTCCA
>DATBDM010000260.1:0-4369 GCA_036269915.1 Solirubrobacteraceae bacterium
ACTTCCGCGACGTCGGCGGGATCGGCGCGCGGCACCAGCGCCTCGAGCGCCTCGTCGGTCAGCTCGGCGCCCGTCGCGGCCACCACGAGCGACGGACAGCGCCGGCCCCGCGCCGCGCGTGCATCGGCCTGCAGCGCCGCCTCGACCTCCGGGGTGCCGGCGTACGCCGCCAGCTCGCGCACCGGCAGCCCGGCGCGCTCGGCGGCGATCTCGAACGCGTCCGAGTCGTCGGCCATCTCCCCGCCCATGATCAGCACGCGCAGGTGGCGCAGGAACGCGTCGGCGCGCTCCGGCCAGCGCTCACGCACGGCGACCACGGCGCGGCAGGCGTGCACGGTCGGCGCGGCGTAGCGCCGCTGCTGGGTGACGATCGGCATGCCCGAGTCGCGCCGCACGCGGCGCAGCCAGGCAGCCTGGCGGCCCGCGTCGAGCCCGTTCTGGTCGCGCTCGGTCGAGCGGGCGGCGAGCACCGGCTCCCACTCGAGCTGGTCGCCGTAGGTCCACAGCAGCTTCAGCCGCCGCGGCTCGGCCGCGAACGCGAGCGCCGAGCCGGGATCGGTGAAGTGCCGGACCCGGAGCGCCACGCGCCCTAGGCGCGGGTCAGCTTCTTGTAGGAGATCCGGTGTGGGCGGTCGGCCTCGTCGCCGAGCCGCTCGTGCCGGTGCTCCTCGTAGGCCTCGAAGTTGCCCTCGAACCACGTGACCTGCGAGTCGCCCTCGAAGGCGAGCACGTGGGTCGCGACGCGGTCGAGGAACCAGCGATCGTGGGAGATGATCACCGCGCAGCCCGGGAACGCCAGCAGCGCCTCTTCGAGCGCGCGCAGCGTGTCGACGTCGAGGTCGTTGGTCGGCTCGTCGAGCAGCAGGACGTTGCCGCCGCGGCGCAGCAGCTTCGCGAGGTGCACGCGGTTGCGCTCGCCGCCCGACAGCGTGCCGACCTTCTTCTGCTGGTCGGAGCCCTTGAAGTTGAAGCCGGCCACGTAGGCGCGCGAGTTCATCTCGCGGTCGCCGACCTTGATCGAGTCGTAGCCCTCGGAGATCTCCTCCCAGATGGTCTTGTCCGGGTCGAGCGCGTCGCGCGACTGGTCGACGTAGGCGAGGTCGACCGTCTCGCCGAGGGCGACGGTGCCGGAGTCCGGCGTCTCCTCGCCGACGAGCATGCGGAACAGCGTCGTCTTGCCGGCGCCGTTGGGGCCGATCACGCCGACGATGCCGGCGGGCGGCAGCGAGAAGGAGAGGTCCTCGATCAGCAGCCGGTCGCCGAAGCCCTTGCGCACCTCGGCCGTGTCGATGACCTTGCCGCCGAGGCGCGGCCCGGGCGGGATGTGGATCTGCGCCTCGTCGAGCCGCGCGTTGCGCTCCTCGGCGACCAGGCGCTCGTAGTTGTTCAGGCGGGCCTTGGACTTCGCCCGGCGGCCCTTGGGGTTCTGGCGGACCCACTCGAGCTCCTGCGCGATCGTCTTCTGGCGCGCGGACTCCTTGCGCTCCTCCTGGGCGAGCCGGGTCTGCTTCTGCTCGAGCCAGCTCGAGTAGTTGCCCTTGAAGGGGATGCCCTGGCCGCGGTCGAGCTCGAGGATCCAGCCCGCGACGTTGTCGAGGAAGTAGCGATCGTGGGTCACCGCGACGACGGTGCCCTTGTACTCCTCGAGGTGGCGCTCGAGCCAGGCGACCGACTCGGCGTCGAGGTGGTTCGTGGGCTCGTCGAGCAGCAGCAGGTCGGGGGCGGCGAGCAGCAGCCGGCAGAGCGCGACGCGGCGGCGCTCGCCACCGGAGAGGTTCGTGACCTCGGCGTCGGAAGGCGGCAGGCGCAGCGCGTCCATCGCCTGGTCGAGCTGGGAGTCGAGGTTCCACGCGTCGGCCGCGTCGATGCGGTCCTGCAGGCGCGCGAACTCGTCGGCGGTCTCGTCGGAGTAGTTCGAGGCCAGCTCGTTGAAGCGGTCGAGCAGGCCGCGCAGCTCGGCGACGCCGTCCTCGACGTTGCCGCGCACGTCCTTGGTCTCGTCGAGGTGCGGCTCCTGTTCGAGGATGCCGACGCTCGCGCCCGGCGCGAGCTGCGCCTCGCCGCGGAACTCGGTGTCCATGCCGGCCATGATCCGCAGCAGCGTCGACTTGCCCGAGCCGTTGAGGCCGAGGACGCCGATCTTGGCGCCCGGCATGACGGAGAGCGAGACGTCCTTGAGCACCTGCTTGTCGGGCGGGTGGCTGCGGGACAGCTTGTACATCGTGAAGATGTATTGGCCTTGGCTGGACATGAGCGCTCCAGTCTAGAAGCGGCCTTACGGGGTCCCCCGATGCGCGCGGTGGGATCCGGCCGGGCGCTTCGCGGACTCGAACCCGGCCGCGCTGACACTGCTCGGGGGAACATGAGAAGCTGAGCCCATGGCCGGACAGGGCGGGCAGACGGCGCTGCGATTGCGCGGGGTCGTGAAGCGCTACGGCTCGATCACCGCCGTGGACGGACTCGACCTCGAGGTGCCCGAGGGCACGTGCGTCGGGCTGCTCGGGCCCAACGGCGCCGGCAAGTCGACCACGATGCGGATGCTGACCGCGCAGGCGCTCGCCGACGAGGGCGAGATCGAGGTCCTCGGCCGCAAGCTCCCCGAGGACTCCAAGGAGGCGCGCGCCGAGTGCGGCGTCGTCCCGCAGCTCGACAACCTCGACGTGACGCTGACCGTCGAGCAGAACCTGCGCGTCTTCGCCCACCTCTACCGGATCGGCCGCGCCGAGCGCCAGGCGGCGATCGAGCGCGCGCTGCGCATCGCCAACCTCACGGAGCGCCGCGCCTCGAAGGTCGACGAGCTCTCCGGCGGCATGCGCCGGCGGCTGCTGATCGCGCGCGCGCTCGTGCACCGGCCGCGGCTCGTGCTGCTCGACGAGCCGACGGTCGGGCTCGATCCCCAGGTGCGTCAGGAGCTGTGGGCGCTGATCGACGGCCTGCGCGCCGACGGGACGTCGATCCTGATGAGCACCCACTACATCGAGGAGGCCGCGCGGCTGGCCGACTCCGTGACGATCATGTCCAATGGCCGTGCGGTCGCGACGGGTCCGCCGGCCAGCCTCGTGCTCGAGCACGCGGGCGCCGAGGCGATCGAGGTCTACGGCCCCGCCGACCGGCTGCGACAGGTCGAGTCCGACGCGCAGGCCGCGGGCTTCGCGACGCGCCGGACCGGGACGTCGATCTCGATCCTGCGCGTCGAGGGCGCCAACGGCCGCACGCCGGAGGGCGAGCGCCGACCCGCGAACCTCGAGGACGTCTTCGTGCTGTTGACGGGCGAGGTCATCGACCGATGAGCGGCGCGCGGTCGATCGGCCGGCTCGAGCGTGCCGCCCTCACCGGCGTGCTCGTGCGCGAGGTCATTAACTTCTCCTCCTACTGGCGATCGGCGACCTTCTCCGCGACGGTCGAGCCGACGATCTACCTGCTCGCCTTCGGCTTCGGGATCGGCTCGCTGGTCTCGACGGTCGGGGGCTACGACTACATCGAGTTCATCGGCACGGGCACGGTCGCCACCGCGGTTCTGTTCTCCTCAGCGTTTCCGGCGATGTTCGGGACCTTCGTCAAGTACAAGTTCCAGCGCACCTACGACGCGATCCTGGCGGCGCCGGTCGACACCGAGGAGCTCGTCACCGCCGAGGCGCTGTGGATCGCCGTGCGCGCCGGGACCTACGGCTGCGCGCCGATGTGCGTGGCGATGCTCTTCGGCCTCGATCCCTCCTGGGGGATGCTGCTCGTGCCGTTCTTCGGCGCGCTCGCCGGGTTCGGCTGGGCCGGCTTCGGCGTCGCGGTGGCCGCGCGAATGAAGTCGATCGACAACTTCTCCTACATCATCTCGGCGGTGCTGACGCCGCTGTTCCTCGTCGCCGGCACCTTCTTCCCGATCGACGCGCTGCCCGAGTGGGCGCAGGCCGCCGCGCAGTTCAACCCGCTGCACCACCTCGTCGACCTCGTGCGCGACGCGGTGTTCGGGTTCAAGGGCTGGGTCGATCTCCTGCACGTCGGCGTGCTCGCGCTGTTCGCGCTGATCACCTGGCGGCTGTCGATCCGCTGGATGAACCAGCGGCTCGTCGACTAGGGGCCCAGCACGAGCGGCTGGTCGAGCGCGCCGCGCATGTGACGCTGCGCGAGCAGCTCGGCCTCGAGGTCGGCGACCCGGCCGTCCGGCTCGGTCTCGCCGTGGCGCAGGACCTGGGTGAGGAAGAGGAAGACCAGCCGGCCGTCGAGCTGCGTACCGGCGACCCGGCGCATCTCCTCCTCGGCCTCCGCGGCCGTCACCGGCTCGCGGTAGGAGTCCGGCGCGGTCAGCGCGTCGTAGACCTCGGCGACCGCGAGGATGCGCGCGACCATCGGGATGTCGTCGCCAGAGAGGCCG
>DATBDM010000261.1:0-6165 GCA_036269915.1 Solirubrobacteraceae bacterium
GAGCGGGTGATCGCCGGGCTCGCCGGCGCGCTGATCAACGGACGCGAATGGCCAGCGCGCCCAGCGTGAGGACGTCGCCGCGGCGCAGGCTCGCGACCTCGACGGGGCGGCCGTTGACGGTCGTCCCGTTGAGCGAGCCGAGGTCGCGGACACGGAGGCGGCCGCCTCGGCGTGACAGCTCGGCGTGGCGGCGCGACACGGTGAGGTCTGTGACGCCGAGGTCGCCGCCCGAGCCGCGGCCGATGACGAGCGAGCGCGCCTCCGGCGGCCAGGCGATCGTCACCGGAGGCTCGGTCTCCACGATCAGCCGCAGCGGGCGGGCCGGGTCGCCGCGCCGATTTCGCGGTCGGCCGGCGGGGAGGTCCCAGACGCAGCCGGCGAGCTCGTCCCGCGTGCGGGCGACGAGCGCGGCGGACGCCCGCCGCTCGAGTGTGAGGACGCTGACGGCGTCGGCCGCGTAGGCGTCGGCGAGCCGGCTGAGCACCCGCTCCCGGATCTGCTCGACGCTCCTCATCGCCGGATCATCCGCCCGCGGGGCACGTGTGGCAACTCCCTGCCCGGCGCTGCGAGTCCCGCTACGCAGGCGTCGCGCGATCAACGGCCGGCCAGCCGGTGTCGCGCTCGCGCTCGGCGCGCTCGGCCGCCGCGCCGCCGCGCAGGCCGAAGAGGCGCTTCGCGACCAGCAGGTAGATCACGACGGCCAGGTTGATCGCGAACGTGATCAGCTTCAGCGGCGAGAGCGTGTGCGCGAGCTCGTAGATCTCGAGCGGCAGCAGCAGCGCGGTGGCGACGAGGGTCAGGTACTCGGCCCAGCGCTTCTGCCACCAGAGTCCGACCGCCTCGACGCCCTCGATCAGCGCGTAGACCGCGACGGCGATCGCCACCTTGGTCAGGGTCCCCTGCTGGATCGCGAACAGCCGGCGCAGCTCGTGGAAGATCCCGTGGCCGCTGTCGGCGGTCGATTGGCCGAGCCCGCTCTGGATGTCGGCAAGCACGCGGTACGCGGTGCCCTGCAGCGATGCGCGGCTCGCCGCGAACACGAGGATCGCGACGGCGATCGCGCCCAGCACCACGAAGTGCAGCGCGCGGTCGACGGCGATGATGCGCAGCACGACCTTGTCGCGCAGTGCCCGGCCGCGCGGCGGCAGGATCAGCTCGTCGCGCGCGGGCGGGCGTGCCCGTGTCGGCTGCGCCGGCGGCGGCAGCACCACCCACGAGTCGCAGCGCAGGCAGCGGTGCCAGCGCGCGCCGTCCGGCCCCGGGCGCACGACCGCCGCGTCCTCGATCCCGATCTCCGCCGCGTCGGTCCCGACGAGCTCGTGCCCGCGGAGGCCGCAGACCAGCAGCTCGTAGTGAAAGCGCGGCAGGAAGCGGCGCGGCCGGACGGTGCCCGGGGGCGTGCTGGCCTCGGGCCCGGCCATCTTCGGCTAGCGACCGCGATGCGTGATCAGCCGCGCGCCGCGGCCATGCGTGACGAAGCTGAAGACCCAGCGCAGGAAGACCAGCAGCCGGTTCTGGAACCCGATCAGGTACCACAGGTGCACGACGAGCCAGGTGAGCCAGGCGATCCCGCCGCTCAGGCGCACCACGCCGAGGTCGGCGACCGCGCGGCCGCGCCCGATCGTCGCCAGGTTGCCCTTGTCGAAGTAGTGGAACGGCGGCGAGTCCTTCCCCGCGAGCCGGTCGGCGATCAGCCGGCCGGCGTACTGGCCCTGCTGGATCGCCACCGGCGCGACGCCCGGGAACGTGGTCGTCCCGCTCTTGGCGTCGCGTACCCGCACCATGTCGCCGAGAACGACGACCTCGGGATGTCCCGGCAGCGTGAGGTCGGCCTCGACGGTCACGCGTCCGGCCCGATCGACCTCGGCGCCGGCCTGCTCGCCGAGCAGGCTCGCCAGCCCCGACGCGCGGACGCCCGCCGCCCAGATCGCCGTGCGCGTCGGGATCCGCTCGCGCGTGCCGTCCGGCGCCTGGATGGTGACCGACTCGACGTCGACGTCGACGACGGTGCGGTCGAGCATCGGGGTGACACCGAGCGACTCGAGCGCGCGCGCCGCCTTCGCGGAGAGCCTGGGCGGGAACGTCCCCAGCAGCCGGTCGGTGGCCTCGACGAGCAGGATCCGCGCGTCGCGCGGATCGATCGCGCGGAAGTCGCGCTTGAGCGTGTCGCGCGCGAGCTCGCCGATCTGGCCGGCCATCTCGACGCCGGTCGGCCCGCCGCCGACGACGACGAACGTCAGGTCGGGGGCACGGGCCGGCTCCTCGGGCTCCAGCTCCGCGCGCTCGAACGCGGCGAGCAGGCGCGAGCGCACGTCGAGCGCGCTCTCCAGCGACTTGACCTCGGGCGCGTACTCGTTCCATTCGTCGTGGCCGAAGTAGGAGTAGCTCGAGCCGGCCGCGACGACCAGCGTGTCGTAGGTCTCCGAGCCCGGGCCGACGACACCCGTCGGGTCGGCGAGGTCGACGCGGCGGGCCGCGAGGTCGATCGCCGTGACCTCGGCGAGCAGGACGCGCACGTTGGGGTCGCGCTTGAACAGCGCGCGCAGGGGATACGCGACCTCGCCCGCCGAGAGCGCGCCGGTGGCGACCTGGTAGGTCAGCGGCTGGAAGAGGTGGAAGTTGCGCTGGTCGACGAGCGTGATCTCGACCGGCGCGTCGCGCAGGCGCTGGACCGCACGGATGCCACCGAACCCGCCGCCGACGACGAGGACGCGTTGGACGTCGGGAGCCATCCGGGAATGCTCTCACGCGTCTCAGCGCTTTGCGCGGCGCCTGCTGCGCACCTGCAGCAGGCGGTCGAGCGCGGCGCCGAACAGCGCCGAGACGGCGATCACCACGATCAGCGGCGTGCTCCACGTCCCGACGAGCCAGTTGACCTCGACCTCGTCGACGTTGACCACGGCGAACACGGTGACCAGCACGGCGGCGATCACCGCGCCGAGCAGGCGCAGGCGCTCGCGGCGCCGCGGGCTCGCACGCCGCCGCTTGTCGGTCTGAGGGCCGGGGTCGGCCATGCGGCGATGGTCGCGCGCGGCGGGGTGAGGCCACCTCACCCCGCACGGGTGAGCCCCTCAGAACACGCCGTAGGGCGAGGGGCCGAGCAGCGACTCGAGGCAGGTGAACGGCGCGCGCTCCCACGCGACGAGCCAGGCCGTCACTGTGGTCGGGCGCGCGCACGAGCCGGGATCCTCGCGGTCGTGCGATGAGTCCCGCCGTGCGCCATGGTCTCAACCCACATGCCGTCGAACCAGGACATCGTCAGACAGAGCTTCCGCGCCTACGAGACCGGCGACCGCGCGCTCGTCGAGTCGCTGCTGGCCGAGGACTTCACCTTCTCGAGCCCGGCCGACGTCGCGATCGACCGCGGCCGCTACTTCGAGCGTTGCTGGCCCAACGCCGGGAGCCTCGCGAGCTTCGCCTTCACGCGAATGATCGAGTCGGGCGACGAGGTCGTCGTGACCTACGAGGCCGAGCGCGTCGACGGCTCGCGCTTCCGCAACACCGAGGTCCACACGGTCGCCGGCGGCAAGGTAAGGAGCGTCGAGGTCTACTTCGGCTGGAACCTGTAGACCTCGCGCGCGGGCGGTCAGCGCAGCGCCTGGCGCACGATCCGCGCGTAGGTGCGGGCGCCGCGGGGGTTCGGGTGCGTGCGGTCCTCGTAGAGCAGGCCGGGTGCAGCGCTCGCCGCGTACCAGTCGGCGAGGCGCGCCTGCGGCCAGCCGCGCACGAGGCGCGCGAGCTGCTGGTTGGTCTCCGCGCCCCAGCTGCGCGAGATGCGCACGTTGACGAACACGACCCGCTGCACGCCGCGCAGGGCGTGGCGCAGCTCGAGCAGGTCGCCCGCCGGGATCGGCCCGTTCTCGCCGATCTGGATGACCACGCGGCTCGGCAGCCGGCCGGTCGCGCGATAGGCGTCGAGCCGGCCCACGATGTCGCCGGCCTGGCGGCCGACGGCCGCGTCGACGCGCATGCGGCGCGCGAGCGCCTCCTGCGCGCCGAGCATCACCGAGGCACCGAGCGCCAGGGGGCGCCCCGACAGCTCCGCGCTCGGCACCCCCTGCGGCGCGCCGCGCGCCGCGGCCGACCGCGTGCCAGGCAGGTGCGCGACCGGTCGCGCCGGGCTGTCGCGCACGGCGATCCAGACCGCGGCGAGCGTGACGGCGAGCGTCGACGCCACGGCGATCGCCAGTCGCTGCTGGGGCCGGCGCGCGTCGAGCCAGCCCTTCATGCGCTCCAGCCCGTGGCCGCTGCGGATCGGCTGCTCGACCCAGCGATAGGACGCCGCGGCCAGCGCGACCGTGAGGCCGACCTGCAGCGGCACGAGCACCCATCGGCTCCAGGCGAGGTCGAGCCCCGGCCGGGTCAAGGCCATCACCGGCCAGTGCCACAGGTAGATGCCGTAGCTGCGCTTGCCGATCCAGCGCAGCGGCGCGCTGCCGAGCAGCGGCGCGATGCGGCTCGCCGGATGCACGACCGAGGCCAGCAGCACCGCGGTGACCAGTGCGACGATGACGAAGCCGCCGCGGAACACGAGCGTGTCGTAGTCGTGCCAGGTCGCCATCGCGCCGAGCAGCGCGAGCAGCGCGACGACCGCGGCGGCGTCGAGCACCGCGGCGGCGCGGCGGTGCGGGGCGGTGCGCAGCGGCCCCAGTGGCCACGCGAAGGCGAGCAGCGCGCCGACCAGCAGCCCGGAGGCGTGGGTGTCGGTCCCGTAGTAGACGCGCGACGCGTCGTGTCCGGGGACGAAGAGCAGCCCCATCAGCAGCGCCGACCCGACCGCGGCGAGCGCGGTCGCGCGCACCGTCCAGCGCCGGCCGGCGCGCGCGAGCCCGAAGCCGAGGGCGAGCGGCCACAGCAGGTAGAACTGCTCCTCGACCGACAGCGACCACAGGTGCTGCAGCGTCGACGGCCGCTCGAACGCGGTGAAGTAGGACCGGTCGGCGACGATCTGGTGCCAGTTGTTGACGTAGAGCAGCGAGGCGATCGCGTCTCCGCGCGTGCGCGCCGCCTCCCACGGATAGAACGCCGCGGTCACCACGAGGCAGGTGACGATCACCAGCACCGCGGCCGGCAGCAACCGCCGCGCTCGGCGCACCCAGAACTGCTTGAGGTCGGGAGCGGCCAGCAGCAGCGAGGTGATCAGGAAGCCGCTGAGGACGAAGAAGACGTCGACGCCGAGGAAGCCGCCGGGGACACCCGGGACGCCGCCGTGGTAGAGCAGCACGGCGGTGACCGCGACGGCGCGGATGCCGTCGAGGGCCGCCACGTACGGAAGCGCGCGGGTGCGGGTGTCTGGCGTGGTGAGGGCCATGGCGCCGGAGGACAGTCAACCCGACTGCGGCCGGGTCGTTACGTCTTCGACGCGCGCCGTGACCTACCTCACGGGGCGAGCGGATCCCGGAGGACGCCGCTGGCGAGCGTCTCGCCGGGGGCGTCGACGGTGCCCGCGCGGACGTCCACGCCGGCGCCGTCGGCCAGCTCGGCGCCGGGGTCGCGCACCACGAGCACGCCGGTGCGCCCGCGGAAACCGACGTTGACCGCGGGACGGCCGTCGAGCTCGGCATAGGGGCCGGCGAGTCCGACGCTCAGCGACCCGCCATCGCCCTCGACGACGAGCTCGCCGAAGCGCGCGAGGTGCGCGTCGTGGTGGGCGCTCCAGTCGTGGCCCTCTCGGTCCGCGCCGTCGAGCAGCCCGTCGAGCGCGTCGAGGCAGGTCGCCCAGCCGGCGCCGTCGCGGGCCGGCTTGCCGGGCTGGTGGGCGAACGCGTGGGTGAAGACGAGCGTGGTGCCGTCCCCGTCCTCGGCGAGCTCGAAGCGGAGCACGTCCTCGCCCCAGGCGAAGGCGAAGACGCGCGGCGGCTCCCACTCGAGCACCTCGCCGGGCCATACGTCGAGCCCGTGCTCCCCGCCGAAGTCGAACTGCATCGGCGCGCCCACGCGCGGCTCGTAGACGACCGCGCTCGGGAACCAGGCGGAGAGCTCGGCCGGGTCGGTGACCGCGCTCCACACCCGCTCGCGCGGGTGGGCGAGGGCGCGCTCGAAGCGCAGCGTGTCGCGGCCGTCGCCGGTGTCGAGCGTCGCGGTCATGAGAGGGACCTCCCGGGATCGGGGTTGGCGTCGAGGTGGGCCTCGAGCGCGTCGAGGCGGCCCTCCCACAGGCACCGG